>DGRV01000095.1 GCA_002391225.1 Christensenella sp. UBA4379 | reverse complement strand
CCGCTGCGCATCGCCATCTCCGGCCTGGCCTCCACCCCCGGCGGCGCCATGGAGATCGCCTACCTCCTGGGCAAGGAGGAGACCCTCCGCCGCCTGACCCTGGGGGAGGAGAAGCTGGCGGCAGCACTGTAACCATTCCACGGAAAAAGCGATGGCGTTTCGGCGTCATCGCTCTTTTCGATTCCAGCAGCTCTCAGCGGCGCTCAGCGGCTCAGGCGGATCTCCCGGCGGGACAGGGCGGCTGCGTACTCCCGGCTCTCCTCCGGGGTCTCCGGCTGAAAGGGGGGCACGGGGATCGGCTTGCCCTCCGCGTCCAGGGCCACGAAAACCAGATAGGCCCGGTTGATGAGCTCCCGGGAGCCGTCCAGCCGCTCCACATAGCTGTCCACCCGGACCTCCAGGGAGGTGCGGCCGGTCCAGGTGACCACCGCCTCCTGCACCACGGTGTCGTTGAGAAAGGCGGGCTGGAGGAAGGATAGGTTGTCCACGCAGACGGTGGTGACGTTGGACTGGGTGTAGCGGCGGGCGGCAACGGCGCCGATGATGTCGATCCAGGCCATCAGCTGGCCGCCGAACAGGCGGCCGTTTTTGGTGCCGTTGCAATGCTGGGCCAATACCAGCTGAACGCTGGTGGTGATCTGCTGCATAGTGTTTTCCTTTCCGTCCCCGATCAAAAACTCCCCCGAAGAGGAAATTCCCTGATCCTCCGGGGGAGTTTTTCAAATCATTCGGGTGTGCATAATCTCCCCGATTTCGTTAATATCCCATATGCCATGCAGAGGAGGTGATCAGGGGGACCCTTCCCCCTGATTCCAATCCGCAGTACCGGCTTCGCCGGTGCGAGGAGCATTTTTGCGGAGCAGAATATGCCTTGGGATGAGAAGATACCTTCACTTCTGCGGGAGCAAAAATGCGTACCTTGCGGATTTGCCGCCCGGGAGGGCCGAAGGTCCGAGAGGCAAATCCGTCTGGGGAAAGCGTGGGAAGGGGAAGAATTCCCCTTCCCAATACCGTTCAGTCGAAGACTGAACGGGAATTATTTATCTTCGTCCTCGTTTTCCACGTCCTCGTCCTCTTCGGGGAAGAGGGGCTTGTGGCAGTTGGGGCAGAGATAGTCCTCGTCGAAGTCGAAGCGGTCGACGTCAAAGACCATCGTTTCGCCGCAGTAGGGGCAGGCGTATTCGACGGTACTGTCGTCTTCGTCGTCCTCGTCGTCATCATCCTTGTCGTCTTTGTCGTCGTCATCGTCCGGCCGGTCGTCGCCGTAGATGGTCTCTTCCATGTCGCTCAGATCCTCGTCGATGCTCTCGACGTACTCGTTGAGCTCATCCAGGCTCTGGTGCAGGGCGTCGTTGTCCTTGGCAAAGGCGTCCAGCAGCTCCAGCATCTTGCCAATCAGGGAGCCTTCGGGCTTGCTGTCGTCCAGCTTGAGCCCCTCCGCCAGCCCGCGCAGATAGGATACGCGGTCAGTTAAATCACTCATACTTGATTCCTTTCCCCATACAGATTGGGTGATATTCCTAAATATATGATACAGATGGATTCACGAAAAACCTTTCTGTATCCGGAGCGCTAAATCCCATGAGTCCGCTGATTTACTCAGCGGATTCGCCGCAGGCGAACCTGAAAGGCGTTGGGATGAAGCGGCGAGGATACATGGCGGGGGGAGTCCAGAGGGGGCAACCCTCTGGAAAGATCCGCAGCGGCGACATGCGCGCCGCGAGGAAGTAAATCGCGGAGCGATTTCGACCTTACGGATTTGCCGCCCGTGAGCGAAGCGAAAGGCAAATCCGCTCAGGGGGTAGCGTGGGAGGGGGATGAAATCCCCCTCCCAAAGGCTAAATCACGCCCTGCTCAGGTATTCGCCGGAGCGGGTGTCGATCTTGATGACGTCGCCGATGTTGATGAACAGGGGCACCATCAGCTCGTAGCCGGTTTCCACGGTGGCGGGCTTGTAGGTGTTGGAAGCGGTGTCGCCCTTGAAGCCGGGCTCGGTCTTGGTGACTTCGAGGTCCACGAAGTTCGGGGCTTCCACGGAGAAGGCCTTGCCCTTGAAATAACGGATCGTCACGTTGACGTTTTCCTTGACGAACTGGATGGCGTCTTCGACGGCGTCCTTGCCCAGGGGGGTCTGCTCGAAAGTTTCGGGATCCATGAAGTAATACAGGTCCCCGTCGTTGTACAGGTACTGCATTTCCTTGGTCTCGATGACGGCGCGGGGCATTTTGTCGGTGGGGTTAAAGGTGCGCTCCACCACGGCGCCGGTCATCACGTTCTTGATCTTGGTGCGGACAAAGGCAGCGCCCTTGCCGGGTTTGACGTGCTGGAAATCAACGATGTTCCATACGCCGCCGTCCCATTCGATGGTAACGCCTTTTTTGAAATCGCCTGCGGTAATCATGCTGTGTTCCTCCAATCAATTAATGTGAGTCTTGTGAGTTGAGGGAAAAACCCTCTCATAAAGGCCGCCGATCAGAGGATCAGCAGTTCCTTTGGCGCGGTAACCAGTGTCTCCGAGGCGGTCTCGCCGATCACACAGGTGTTCTCGATGCGGACGCCGCCCAGACCGGGGACGTAGATGCCGGGCTCCACCGTCATGGTGGTGCCCACCGTCAGGATGTCCTGACAGGTCGGGGACAGGCGGGGATCCTCATGGATGTCGATCCCGACGCTGTGGCCCAGGCCGTGGCCGAAATACTTGCCGTAGCCCTCCCCCGCGATGATGTCGCGGGCGATCTTGTCGATGGAGTTGGCCGGGACGCCGGCATGCAGGGCGTCCTGGGCGGTCTGCTGGGCTTTGAGGACGATGCCGTAGATCTTCTTCATCTCGGCACCGGGCTCGCCCACGGCGACGGTGCGGGTCATGTCGGCGCAGTAGCCGCCGAACTTGGCCCCAAAGTCCAGGGTGATCATGTCCCCCAGTTCAACCTTCCGGCTGCCCGGAATCGCGTGCGGCAGGGAGCCGTTGGGGCCGGAGGCGACGATCGTATTGAACGCCAAGCTTTCGCCGCCCAGGCGGAGCATTTCAAACTCCAGGTCGAGGCGGATGTCCGTCTCGCTGACGCCGGGCTTGAGGCGGGGCAGGAGGTTGGCAAGGGCCTTGCAGGAAATATCGCAGGCCTTGCGGATGCACGCAATTTCCTCCGGCTCCTTGATCCGGCGGACCTGCTCGGGCTCTCCCTTCAGGGCCGTCAGCGTGAAGCCGGGCATGTCCTGCTTCATTTTGTCAAAGCGGGCGACGGTGACTTCGTCCGCTTCAAAGCGGACGGCCTTGACCCCGTGGGCTGCCAGCACCTCCGCCGCCAGGGCGAAATGGCTCTGCCCTGTCTTGATCTCAAACACCTCGAACCCGGGCGCCTGACGGGTCACCTGCTCGGTATAGCGGAAATCCGTCACAATAGCGCACAGGTCCCCGGCCAGCAGGGCAATGCCCTCGCCGGTATAGCCGGACACATAGAAAATATTGGAAGGCTTGGACAGCAGGATCGCTTCGTCCGGCTGCAGGCCCGCCTTTTCCATGATTCTGGACGCTCTGGTCATCTGTGTTCCCCTTTCGTCCGCCGTATCCCGGCAGACTTACACTCCATTATAGCACAGGAAACAGCGCTGCGCTACAAAAATTTTTCTTTTTTTAGCATTTAGCCCCGTTCAGGTCTCCCCCGGTTCGCCGGACGAGATACCGCCGGACCAGCATTCGGTGATCAGGCCGCCGTCCCGGTAGGTTTCCCGGACAGGGCCGGCTTCGTTTTCATCCTCCGGGATGCGGTCCGCCCACTCCCGGGCGCGCTTTTCCCGCTCCGCCTCCGTAGTAAGGGGGCGCTTTCCATGGTCCTGCCGCACGTCCATATCCTCCATGAAAGTTATTTTCCCGTCGAGCCGAAGCCGCCCGTCCGTTTGGCCTCCGCCGCGTCGTCCTCCGTGATGCCAAAGGGGACGAAGACGCCCTGGCAGACGGCGGAGCCCGCCGAAAAGGAATAGGCCGTGGGGCCGTCCGGGGCTTCCTTCAGCTCCAGGCGGAACTTGACGGCGATGTGCCCCTCGTTGTCGGCGTGATAATAATCGCTGTCGATGTTGCCGACGGTGTTGGCCAAACGGGTATACAGGCGGAAGCCCAGCCCGGAGCGGGGCATCAGCAGCAGGCACCAGCCCTCCGCCATCCGGCAGCGAAGCCCGGTGGGGACGGTGATTTCCTCCCCGGCGCTTAAAGAAAAGGAAAAGGGCGTGCGGATGTCATAGCCGCTGGACCCGGCCGTAGCCCGGGCGGGCAGGACGATCCGGTCATAGGCCTCTTCGATCTCCCGGTCAGAGAGGCCGGGCAGCTGCTTTTTTGCGTCCCGCACAAACTGAGAAAGGCTGACCTTTTCAAACTTCGCCACGCGCGGCGGAAACTCGTTCATCATTTTTCCCCCGGTTCTTTTTAAAATAGAGGAAGGGCGGGGACATCAGCCCCGCCCTGGCAGATCACTTTATCAGATGGTTTCAAAGGAATACCGGGTGACGGAGCGGAAGCTTTCCCCGGCTTTGAGCACCGTGCTCGGGAAGTTCGGGTGGTTCGGGCTGTCCGCGTAATGCTGGGTTTCCAGGGCCAGGCCGCCGTAGGGGCCGTATTTCGCGCCTTGGTGACCCGTCTGGTGCAGGCCCTGGCCGGAATAGAACTGGATGCCCGGCTGGTCGCTGTACACCCGCATGCGGCGTCCGGTTTCCTTGTCCGTCACGACGGCCATTTCCCGCATCCCCTCGCCGGGCACGCAGTAGTTGATGTCGTAGCCGTTGGCGTTGTCGATGGGGTGGCAGCTGGCCCGCTGGGCCAGGCCGGCGCGGACGGTGCCGCCCTCCCGCAGGTCCAGCGGCGTGCCCGCGACGGAGATGATGTTGCCCGTGGGGATCAGCCGGTCGTCCGTCTCCGTCACCAGGTCGGTGTGGATAATGACCTCCTGGTCCAGGATGTCCTCCCGGCAGCCAAGGTTAAAGTAAGCGTGGTTGGTCAGGTTGATCACCGTGTCCTGGTCCGTGGTGGCCAGGTAGCGGATCGTCAGGGTGTTCTTTTCGTCAAAGGCGAAGGTCACCTGCAGGCGGACCTTGCCGGGGAAGCCTTCCTCCCCGTCGTGGCTGACATAGGTCAGGAGCACGGCGTCCTCCCGCTCGTCCTCCACGGTCTCGGCCTGGAACCACCGGAACTGGAAGTTCTTGATCCCGCCGTGGAGGCAGTTGCCGTTCTCATTGTCCGGCACCTGATAGGTTTTCCCGTTCAGGGAGAAGCGGCAGCCGCCGATGCGGTTGGCGTAGCGGCCGATGGTGGCGCCGATGCTGCCGTGGCTTTCCAGATAAGGGGCCAGCTCGTCAAAGCCCAGGTTGACCTCCCCCAGCCGGCCTTCGCGGTCCGGCACACGGATGCTGACCAGGTGCCCGCCGAAATCCGTCACGGAAACGGAGGCGCCGGTCCGGTTGGTCATGGTGAACAGGGTCATCTCCCTGCCGTTCTCATCCTTTCCAAAGGGCCTCTTGGTAATCACGTGAAAAACTCCTTTCTGAATGCGGGGCCGGGTTGCGACCCGCGGTTATATGCTGTCTTGCAGATATTATACCATAATTTTGAAAATCCGCAATCAGTTTCTGGGCCCCATATTCTGTAGGAAAGCTCCGTAGGCCTTGACCGCCTCGTAGAGGTCCGCTTTGTTGATGATTTCCTGCGGGGCGTGCATGGACAGCACCGCCACGCCGCTGTCGATCACTTCCATGCCGTACAGGGCGCAGATGTAGGCGATGGTTCCGCCGCCGCCCAGGTCGACCCGGCCCAGCTCGGCGGTCTGGAAGAAGACCTGGTGATCGTCCATCACCTTGCGCAGGCGGCCGATGAACTCCGCGTTGGCGTCGTTGGAGCCGGACTTGCCGCGGGAGCCGGTAAACTTATTGTAGCACACGCCGCGCCCCAGAATGGCGGCGTTTTTCTTTTCAAAGGCGGAGGCAAACAGGGGGTCGTAGCCCGCGCTCACGTCGCAGGAGAGCATGCGGCTGCCGGCCAGGGCCCGGCGCAGGGCGAGGTTTCCCTCTTCGCCGCAGAGGGCCATAATTTCGGCCAGGGCGTTTTCAAAATACACGGCCTGCATGCCGGTCGCGCCGACGGAGCCGATTTCTTCCTTGTCCGCCAGGATGGTGGCGCAGGTATATTCCGGCGTCCCCGCAAGCTTCAGCTGGGCTTCCAGGCAGGCCCAGGCGCAGACCCGGTCGTCGTGGCCGTAGCCCAGGATCATGCTGCGGTCCAGGCCGTAATCCCTCGCCTTTTCCGCCGGCACCACCTCGATCTCGGCGGAGAGCATGTCCTCTTCCTCCAGGCCGTACTTGTCCTTGAGGATTTTGAGCAGGCCCTTGAGGACCGGCTCCTTTTCTTCGCCGGAAAGGGGCATACCGGCCAGCATGACGTCGAGCTTTTCGCCCTCGATCACCTCGGAGGCCTTCTTGACCATCTGCTCTTGGGAAAGGTGGATCAGCAGGTCGGAAATGCCGACCACCGGGTCGCTCTCATCCTCGCCGATGACCACCGGCACGCTCGTCCCGTCCTTTTTGACGACCACGCCGTGCAGGGAAAGGGCCCGGGCCACCCACTGGTATTTCTTGATGCCGCCGTAATAATGGGTGTCGGCATAGGCAATGTCCGTGTCCTCATAGAAGGGGTTCTGCTTGAGGTCGATCCGGGGGGAGTCGATGTGGGCGCCCAGGATGTTGAGGCCCTCGGCCAGGGGGCGCTTGCCGATGTGGAAGAGAAGCACGGCCTTGTTCATCTGCAGCCAGTAGACCTTGTCCCCCGCTTTCAGGGCCTTGCCTTCGCGGATGACGTCCTTCAGGTCCCGGTAGCCGGCGGCCTTCGCCATTTCGACGGCCTGGGCGGCGCACTCCCGCTCGGTCTTTCCCCGGTTCAGAAAGGCGATGTAATCGCTTGCCGTCCTCATGACGTCGGCGACGGTCTTCTCATCATACTTGGTCCAGGCGTTAGTTCTTTCCATTGTTTTTCTCCTTTTAGTTATTTATATTTTATTGAAACTCGAATACCTGAGTGGTTTTTTCTGGCTTTTTCATAATAACATCATTTTCAGCAAGAATTATATAACCATCTTCTAAATAGATAGACATTGGTTTAAGAGTTTTGAAAACTTTTAGCTCATAGTGTTTATCTGAATTGAAATGATAAGATCCATCGTTTTTATATGAATACTCATTATAGTAAAGATATAAATCACCGCCGGTTAATTCACCAGGATATAGCTCATATTCCCCCGCTGGTATTTCATTACCAACCGTATATACTCCCGCTGGTATTAGTGTTCCTTTTGGAACATCAATTTTCCAAAGATCTTCTTTAGAAAAAGGAATTGAGCTGAACGTTAAGCTATCAGTAAGAGTAAAGTAATATCCATCTTCAAAATAAATAGTTTTATAGTTTCCATCAAAGGAAAATCTAAATTGAGATAGCCATGTTTCTGAAAACAAGCTTCCAGTTTGTCTTTCGTATGCTGCCTTATCTTTATATATGCTTATCACTCTTAAATTGCCAAGAATTACGCTTTCTTCAGCTGGTTCTGTTATCATAACATAATATTTTCCAGGTTTTATGTCTTTACCAACGATGTATTGTCCTTCAGTAAGAATGAATGACTTTGACTCAGGACGAGAACGTAATTCCATATTAATTTCTTGATTTAATAATAGTAATGAATCATAATCCATTGTCGTTAAATCAGTTTTTTCGGCATTAGCCGATAGATTTAAGCAAAGCATTAACAGTATTATTACTAAATAACCCTTTTTCATTTTACTCCCTCATAAAATGTAAATTCAACGAATTGCGGTAATCTCAATCTCGCACAGCGCGCCCTTGGGGATGTCCCGGACGGCGACGCAGGAGCGGGCGGGCTTCGAAACGAAATATTTCGCGTACACCTCGTTGAAGGCGGCGAAGTTCCCGATGTCGGACAGGAAGCAGGTGGTCTTGACCACGTTTTCAAAGCCCATCCCGGCCGCCTTCAACACCTCGCCCACGTTTTTGCAGGCCTGTTCAGTCTGCCCTTTTATATCTCCGGCCTCAATGGCCCCGGTTTCCGGATTGATCGGAATCTGCCCCGACGCATACAGCGTATCCCCGCAGACAATCGCCTGCGAATACGGCCCAATGGCCAAGGGAGCGGAAGCGGTGCTGATGTATTCCATAAAAAGCTCCTTTCTGATTTAGGTAGGAGGGAGGAGGTAGGAAGTAGGAGGTGTTTAGTCAGCGCGGAGCGCACGGCCGAATTCGTAATTCATAATGCGTAATTAAATGTGGCGCAAGCGCCGGGAGTGGAGGCATTAGGCATTACGCATTACGCATTACGCATTATGCATTACGCATTGGACAATATACCTCCTACCTTCTCCCTCCTACCTCCTACCTATCCAACTTTCCTGCCAGGTCGTTAATAAACTGCTGCGCGGTGCGGCCGGACAGGCCGCCGTGGCGGATTTCCCAGCGGTTGGCCAGGGACAGAAGTTCCTGTTCCGACAGGGTGATTTCCGGGTGCCGGGCCGCCAGTTCCCGGACGATCCGGTTAAACAGGTCCTTGTCCGGGGCGGAAAAGCGGATGGAGCAGCCGAAGCGCTCGGCCAGGGACAGCTTTTCCTCCACCGTGTCGGACTGGTGGATTTCCCCGTCGTATTCCATGTCCGACCTGTCCTTCCAGGTTTCCCGGATCAGGTGGCGGCGGTTCGACGTGGCGCAGATCATCACGTTGTCCGGCCTCGTCTCCAGCCCGCCCTCGATGACGGCCTTCAGGTATTTGTACTCCGCGTCCCCGTCGTCAAAGGACAGGTCGTCCAGCAGGAGGACAAACCAGTACCGCCTGGCCTTGATATGGGCGATGATCTCCGACAGGAGGCTGAACTGGTAGCGGTTGACCTCGATCACCCGCAGGCCCCGGGCCCAGTATTCGTTCAGCGCCGCCTTGACGGAGGTGGACTTGCCCGTCCCCGCGTCCCCGTAAAGCAGCATGTTGTTGAACGGCCGGCCGGACAGGAAGGCCTCCAGGTTGTCGCACAGCGTCTTTTTCTGCAGATCGTAACCCACCAGGTCGGAAAGCCGGACCTGGTCCACGTTCCGGATGGGCTCGAAGACCAGCTCCCCTTCCTTCCGCACGCGGAAGGCCCGGTTCATCCCGAACAAACCGGTGCCGTACAGGCGGTAATGCTCCTCGATCAGGGCGAACACTTCGTTTTCGTCCTTCGCCCCGGCGATTTTCGCGGAAAGGGTCCGGACACATTCGGAAATGTCCCGGTTGAAAAGCTGCTCCCGCTTGGGCACCGCCCGGTAGTCCTGTAGCAGGGACAGGGTTTTGATCCCGAGGGCCTCCTCCAGCGGAGAAAAGTCAAAATGGAACAGCCGGAGGAACACCTTGAAATCCTGCCGGGCGATCTCGTTGATGGTGCCGTCCGCCGCCCCGGTCCGCTCGCAGGCCAGGCCGAAGGAGTGTACCGTGCTCACCATCAGGAAGGTCAGGTAGTTCTGCCAGAGGTTCCCGTCGAACCCGTACTCGGTGGACAGGTCCAGCAGCCGCTTGACCTGGGCGTTCAGCCGGTGGGCCAGCCGCTCCCGGTCAAAATCCCCTTTTTCCAAATCGCGCCAGATCAAGGCCAGCTCATACAGGATGCTGCCCTTGGTTTCGCTGTACAGAATTAGACTGCACCACATATCGTACAAGAGCATTCCTCCTTTCTTTAAGAATGAACTGCATCTATAAAAAATTCGATTCTAACAACAGTACTGAGCGTGTTGATATATAAGTTCTTTTTTATGCTTTCTCCTGCTGGGATTCCAGCTAAATTCCCGTGATCTATAAAAACTAAATGATCACTTTCATCAAAACATAGCATATTATATCGTACAACATCTGCGTTATACTCACTATTATTTTTCACATTAACAACTAGATAATTATCAGTTTTTGTTGTATTCCATTCAACAAATGGTTGAAGTGATATTGATTTTTTAGGTACAGTAAAAACAGGCTTTACAACTGCATGATCAAATGGTTGAATACTAGAAGCACATATAAAAGTAGAAGATCCAGTATTAACCACAGTTTTTGAGATGGAAGTCACATCGATCAAGTTATTATCTTTATCATAGAAAAAAACATATCCGGATATTATTTTATTGTCTTTGCTATTATTTTTTAAAACACAACAATAATAATATGGAACTCCCTTATCAAAATAATACTGTTTTGTTATTATCCAACCATCACCTCTAAAAACTGGTTCTATTTGTAAATTCCAAAGCGACTGATCTCTTCTGCGATATTCCAATAATTGTTCTTCCAGATTTTCATTCTCTGCTAATATTTCGGTAATTCTTAAGTTAAGTTCATTTATTATTTGATCTTTTTCTTTTATTTGATCATTATTAAGGACATTATTATTTAAATCTGTCTGATCATCAAAATTAAACGTTATTTCACCTTTATTCATAATGATATCTGCTAAAAGAACTTCGACGATGTTTCCTTTTTTTAATGAAAAAGAAAATTGAGTGTTTTCGAGAGAAAAAAGATGACTAAACATTCTATTAGAAGAGAGAAGAGTCTTGCCTGCTTCAAAATGATGTTGATCTTGATACACGTTGAGTTGTGCTGGTTTTTCGTTATAATACGCAGTATATTTTCCTTCAGGTATTTCTTCCCCAACAACATATATCCCAATTGGAATAGTGGTTCCTTGTGGAGAAACATAGTTCGGGAAAGCTGAATTATTAAACCAAATAATCCCGTCAATAGTAAATATATTCTCATCGTCCAATACTAGGAAATAATCTTTATTTGAAGTACTTGAAATGGTTTCTTTGTAAAGGACTGAGCTCATACTTTTGTCTGTATAAACCACTATATCGACATAAGAGGAACTATCCCCTTGATTGCGAATATAATATTTTCCAGGTAGTATGTCTGTACCTACCTTATATTCGCCTTTTTCCATTTTTATGCCTTGTGATTCTGGTCTTGAAAACAATTCATAATTTATCCTGCTTTTCAGAGATTCTAATTCCTCTATATCTAGAATTGACAAATCAATTGTCTCGGCATTAGAGACTGAAACCATACAGAATAAGCAAAGAAAAGAAACAAATGCTTTTACTTTCATGCTTCATATTCCTTCCGAAGCGACTTTTCTTAAATCTCTAATCTTACATCATAGCCCAGTCGGGTACCTTTTCATTCATTATGTAAGATAAAACTCTTGCCCGCTAAAGCTGGCATACGCCGTTTCCAAAGCGGATTCCAGCAGGCCCTCGTCCCGCACGCCGACGCTGCCGCCGGTCGCTTCGGTGATGATCTGGTGAAGCAGGAGAATTTTTTCTTTTGAGAACTTGATCATTTGGCCAGTTCCTCAAAAGCGGCCCGATGCTCGCGGAGAATCCGGGCGGCCACAAAGTCCAGCTTTTCGTCCTCCGTCATCTCAATCTGGGGTTCCGTATCCAGATCGATCAGCAGATACTTGGGCCGGTTGTTCTTGAAAACCACCACCCGCCCCTGCGCTTCCGCCATGCGGGCCACCTTTGAAAAGTTTTGATTCGCTTCCGTCGCGGAAACAATGGCATTGCTGTTGATCATCATCGTTTCATCACCCCAAGAAGATCATAGCATAATCATAGGATGATTTCAACCTATATATTGAAAACGTTAGAAAGCTATAACAGTGCTTTCTTCAAAACCTATCCGATTGCACATGATGTATTGAGAAAGGGGCTGTTGCAGAAAAAAGACTGCAACAGCCTCGCTGATATCAATCAGTTTTATCCTCTCCTCGGATTGTCAGCTGCGAATCATCCTGGAATTTGAAATCTCCGGGAGGTTTGGAGGGACCGCAGTCCCTCCAAGTGTAATCCGCAGCAGCGACATGCGCGGTGCGAGGAGGAATTTTTGCGAAGCGGAGCTTGCC
>DGRV01000102.1 GCA_002391225.1 Christensenella sp. UBA4379 | reverse complement strand
GCTTGTAGCACTCCGCCCGCAGCATATTGTTGACGGAGAAATGCGGGCCGACCTCGCGGAGCATGTCGATCCACTTGAGGTTCAGCAGCCAGTCGGCGTTGTTGACGGCGATGGCCTTGTCCTCCCCGAACTCGATGAACCGCTCGATCTGCTTTTTGAAGCATTCGCAGTTATGCTGAATGGTTTCCGGCGTCATCATGCTGCGCATGTCGGTGCGGCCGGTCGGGTCGCCGATGTAGCCGGTGCCGCCGCCCAGCAGGACCACCGGCTTGTTGCCGGCCATCTGCAGGCGCTTCATCAGGCACAGGGCCATAAAGTGGCCCACGTGCAGGGAATCCGCCGTCGGGTCAAAGCCGATGTAGAAGCGGGCCCCGCCGTTGTTGATCAGCTCCCGGATCTCCTTTTCGTCCGTCACCTGCGCGATCAGGCCGCGCGCTTCCAGTTCTTCATAGATACCCATAAAAAAACCTCCCGTATAAAAAATCAGCCCCCGTTCCCGTTTTTCGGGAACAGAGGACGACAGGAGCGCTTCGTGGTACCACCTCTGCTTCGGGCGGAGATAGGCCGCCCCTCGAGCTGCGCTGTATCGGGCGCGACCGGCTCCGCCTACTGAAAGAGGCCCTTCGTTTGGGGAGCGGCTCCGGAGGGTATTCATCCAGCGCCGCCTTCGCCCTCGCACCGACCGGACGATCTCTTCAAATAAGCGGACAGGGGATTACTTGGCTCCATCTTCGCCATCTTGGGTACGGGGATATTGTACAGGAAAAACGGGAATTTTGCAAGATGGAGAAATTGGATTTTTCTTGCCATTCATCGGCTTCTGTGGTAAGATATGGTCGGCGGTAAATGGATGTTTTCCGCCTCATCAAACTGTTTTATTAAATGGAAGGAGTGTTTCCCCATGGCCAAGAAAACGGTAGACGATATTCAGGTTCAGGGCAAGCGCGTACTGGTCCGCTGCGACTTCAACGTCCCCATGAAGGACGGCAAAATCACCAACGACAAGCGCATCGTAGCCGCCCTGCCCACCATCCAGAAGCTGATCAAGGACGGCGGCAAGGTCATCCTGTGCAGCCATCTGGGCAAGCCGAAGAACGGCCCGGAAGAAAAGTTCTCCCTGGCCCCCGTGGCGGTCCGTCTGAGCGAGCTGCTGGGCCAGCCCGTCGTCTTCGCCAATGACGACAACGTGGTCGGCGAAAACGCGAAGGCTGCTGTCGCCAACATGAAAAACGGCGACGTCGTGCTGCTGCAGAACACCCGTTTCCGCAAGGAAGAAACCAAGAACGTCGAAGAGTTCTCCAAGGAACTGGCTTCCCTGGCGGACGCCTATGTGGACGACGCTTTCGGCTCCTGCCACCGCGCGCACTGCTCCACTGAGGGCGTGACCAAGTTCACCTCCCCCAACGTCGCCGGCTACTTGATCGGCAAAGAGCTGTCCATCATGGGCAAGGCCCTGGAAAACGCGGACCGTCCCTTCGTGGCCGTCCTGGGCGGCGCCAAGATCGAAGACAAGCTGAACGTCATCAACAACCTGCTGGAGAAGGTCGATACCCTGATCATCGGCGGCGGCATGGCCTTCACCTTCCTCAAGGCCAAGGGCTATGGTGTGGGCCACTCCCTGCTGGACGAGACCAAGATCGACTACTGCAAGGACATGATGGCGAAGGCCGCCGAAAAGGGCGTCAAGCTCCTGCTGCCGGTCGACACCGTGTGCGTCAAGGCCTTCCCGGATCCCATTGACAAGGCCGACATCGAGACCTGCGTCGTGGACGCCGACAAGATCCCGGACGATATGGAAGGCTGCGACATCGGCCCCAAGACCGCCGAGCTCTTCGCCAGCGCCGTCAAGAGCGCCAAGACCGTCGTCTGGAACGGCCCCATGGGCGTGTTTGAGAACCCCGTGCTGGCCAAAGGCACCCTGTCCGTGGCTCAGGCCATGGCGGACAGCGAGGCTGTCACCATCATCGGCGGCGGCGACTCCGCTGCGGCTGTCGAGCAGATGGGCCTGGCCGCGAAGATGACCCACATCTCCACCGGCGGCGGCGCTTCCCTGGAGTTCCTCGAAGGCAAGACCCTGCCCGGCGTTGCCTGCCTGGACGAAAAGTAATCGTAAGCCCATCGTCTTTCCCGCGGTCTGATTTCTGTCGGGCCGTGGGAAGATTATTTTCATACTTTATATTTTAAATATGGAAAGCGAGGTTTTTCCCATGCGCAAGCCCATTATCGCCGGCAACTGGAAAATGAACAAGACCCCCAAGGAAGCCAAAGAGCTGGTAGAGGCCTTAAAGCCTCTGGTCAAGGACGCCAAGGCGACCGTCGTCGTCTGCGTCCCCGCGGTGGACATCGCCGCCGCTGCCGAAGCCGCCAAGGGCTCCAAGATCCAGGTCGGCGCGCAGAACGTGCACTTCAAGGAATCCGGCGCCTATACCGGCGAGCTCTCCGCCGCCATGATCAAGGAAGCCGGCGCTTCCTACGTCATCATCGGCCACTCCGAGCGCCGTCAGTATTTCGGCGAGACCGACGAAACGGTCAACCTGCGGACCCTGACCGCCGTCGAAAACGGCCTGATCCCCATCATCTGCGTGGGTGAAAACAAGGCCCAGCGCGAAGCCGGCTATACCGACGCCCTGGTCGAATACCAGACCCTGATCGCCCTGAACGGCCTGACCCCCGCCCAGATCAAGAAGGTCATCATCGCCTATGAGCCCGTCTGGGCTATCGGCACCGGCCTCACCGCCACCGACGAGCAGGCCAACGAGACCATCGGCGTCATCCGCAAGGCCATCGCCCGCAAGTACGGCAAGGGCGTTGCCAACGCCGTGCGCATCCAGTACGGCGGCAGCATGAAGCCCAGCAACGTCAAGGGCCTCATGGCGCAGGAGGAAATCGACGGCGGCCTGATCGGCGGTGCCTCCCTGAAGGCGGATGATTTCGCCAAGGTCGTCAATTACGAAGACTGACATCTGGCATGATCGTATCCTACTGTAAAAAATGCAACCTGGACAGCGAAGGCACCGTTTGCTCTTCTTGCGGCAAGCGGGCCTCCGCTGCCAGCGTGCGGGACGTCTGGCGGATCATCCGGGTCCCCGGGGCGGACGCGAACACCTGGCGGAGCCTCGCTTCCGGTATTCTGCTGACGGCCCTGGTCCTGACGGTGAGCCTGGTCCTGCTGGAGCGCTTTCAGAGCAGCCAGCAGGATTTTGAAAACCACCTGGGCGGGATCCTGTCCACCGCGGCGATCCTGACGGCCCTCGCCTTCGTCCTGGCCGGGTCCATGCTGATGCTTCAGGGGCGGGAGGAAATCCGCTATACCCTGGACATGACCGGGGCCCACCTGCAGACCTGGCACCGGGCCTCCTACCTGCGCTCCTGGGCGAGGCTGCAGAGCGCGAAGATGGACCAGGCCATCGCGTCCCGGGACGGCTCCCGCTACGTGATTTCGGAAGAGCGGCATATCCGCTGGAAGGACATCCACGAGATCAAATACGTCCCCTCCGCCGGCGCCATCAAGCTCTACCACGTCCGCCATCTGGCCCCCTTCATCCTGCGCATCCCGGACGAAGAGTACGACACGGCGGAGGCCATCGTCAAAAAACACACCAAGATCAGCTGAAGGCTGACCCTTTCGAGCGCTCCGGCGCTCTTTTTTAAAAAAGCAGGTTTACAGCCAGATCCCCCAAGGAGGCTCGTGGCCTACCTGCACATGAGCCATCAGCTGTACTGACCCTCCTCCCCCTGATCCCTCCCCGGAAAGAATCCTTCCGCCCTTCGCCCCGCCCCGGCAGATTTACAAAATTTTTGTAAATGATTGACAAAATCCTGCCAGATGTGTATAATTGTTTTGTTGCTTGAGCGGCCATGGCGGAATTGGCATACGCGCACGTTTGAGGGGCGTGTCCTTAACCGGGTACGAGTTCAAGTCTCGTTGGCCGCACCAACAGAAGAAACCGCGAAATATCGCGGTTTCTTTCTTTTTGCCCTTGTAGAGGGCGTTTTCACGTTTCGGAAATCCGAAAAGGGTTTCGGTTTTTTGGAGTAAAAAACGGCTTTTTGAAGCGCGATGCAACACGACATGCAACACGGGCCCCGGCGTTTTGCCGGGGCTCGTGCGTATCAGAGATTATTCGTTTTCGGAAGGTTCGGGAGGGTGTGCTTCCGGGGTGGTGGTGATGGTCTGGGTGGCGGCGTCAGCGTGGTCGGCGGCGGTGACGGTGTTTTCGGCGGTGACGGTCGGGGAGCCGGCGGTGGTGATATAATCGGAGCCTACCTCGGCCGGGGTCGTCGTAATTTTGACGATCGGCTTATCGTCACTGTATAAGATTTTGTCCAACTTCACGCCGTCCGTGTCTAACTGGTCGACCACTTCGACCGGCTCTTCCTGACCATCCGGTTCGTCGTCTGGAATATCTTTGAAAAGGTTCAGGTCGCGGACGGCTTTTTCAATGGCGGCGATGGCAATAGAACCGTCGATGTTAAAGCCGGCGGCTTTCAGGGCGGCCAGGGCATAGTTGAATTTTTCTTTCCCGCGGCCGGAGCCGAAGACCTGTTCCGCGGCCAGGACGGCGATCCGGGCGGCGGTGATCAGGGCCTCCTGCTGGTTCTTGGTGGTTTTGGACTGGATCCAGGGGATCAGACGGTAGGTGACCAGGGCGGCCAAAAGGGCAATGATGGCCTGAAAAACTGGGGTTAAGTCAATCATGCTCATGTTCATCTCATGCTCCTTTCTTTTCCAGGACCGACACCCGCGTTTCCAGGCTGTAGGTCCTTTCGACCATTTGGTTATGCTTATCCACACGTTTGCTCAGTTCGTCGATCTTCGTCTCAATGACGGAGATCTTGCCCTTGATGTTTTCGTCGGTCAATTTTGACTGCTCCGACATGGCCGCAAGGGTCTGACGGTTGGCCATCATAACCGTGATAACGGTCCCGATCAGGGAGACGCCAGCGGTTATGATGGCAACAATGACGTTTGTATCCATTCTCTCACCTCCGTCCCGGCCGATTTTTTCCGATCAGCAGCAGCCACTCGACTGCCGCAATCGTAACGATGGAGATAATCACCCAGATCATGCCTGACCGCCTCCCATCATCCGGATCACCCGGTCGATGCTCTCGCGGATCCCGCGGAGCTCGGCGATGTAGTCCGTCAGCTGAGGATCCGCAGCGGGCGCAGCCGGGGCGGGATCCGGAGCAGGATCCAGCTGGATCTCCTGCTCTGTGTCGCCTGGCTCATCGATGTCCGGCTCGATCAGGCTCAGGTACTGAGCGAACGCCCAGCCGATGCGGCCGCCATAGCGGACCTGCCACCAGTCCGGCTCCTGGGCCAGCACCTCGACGGTGGACCCTCTGGGCATCTGCGCCAGGCGGTTGCTGGCGCTGTCCGGCTTGGCCCGGAGGTTAAGATATTTTCCTGGGTTGTTGACCACGGCCTTCGGCCAAACGCTCTCCGGCTCCTGACCGTCCCCCCGCTCGGGAATCTCGATCGCGCCTTCCAACTTCTCGGCGTCTGTGTAATCCACCTGCTTGAGCTCGCCCCAGTGGTCCCAATGGGAAAGCGAAGAAGTCACCACGCCGTAGCGCGCGCCCTTGGCCTCGACACAGATGCCCTGGCCCACGTAGACGCCGACGTGATGAATCCGCTCCTGGCTGCCCTGCAAAAATACAGCGGTTCCTGGCAGGATCGGCTGACCATCTTCCCGCCGGCCGTTCACCAGCGTCCCCTTGCGGGCGCTCTGATCGGTGTACTGGTAGCGCGCCTGGTGGATGATGTCGGAGCCCAGCTGCCGGAGGGCCCAGCGGA
>DGRV01000023.1:278-12480 GCA_002391225.1 Christensenella sp. UBA4379 | reverse complement strand
AGATGCCGGACTTGACCAGCCCGAGGGAAGCGGACAGCTCCCTGATGTTGGTTCCCTCGTAGCCCTTTTGGGAGAACAGCTCCAGCGCAGCGTCCAGGATCTTTTCCTTCGTATCGTTTGCCATCATGACCTCCGTCCAATGTGAAGTGACCTTTTGTTCACTTATTATAGTGAACGAAAGGTCACCTGTCAAGCATTTCTTTTGTTTTCTGCATCTTCCGAAGATTACTCTGCCTCCGAACCGCAGCGGGCCCGGAGGCAGAAAACGCCATATGGTCTTGTTTGAGCTGTAATACCCCTCAGCTGAATATCCACTCGATGGCCCGGACGATGTATTCCGACCAGAAGACCATGTTGTGGACGCCGGGGCCTTCCAGATACTGGTGCGGGACGTTTTCCTGTTCCAGGAAGGCGTGCAGCTGGCGGTTGTTTTCGAGCAGGAAATCCTCCGTCCCGCAGGCCATGAAGATGTCCGGGATCCTGACCTTCTTCTTTTTCAGGTTCAGAATCTGCACTTCCGGATTGACGTCCCGCTTTTCCGCCGTTGCCAAGTCTCCGAAGCACTGGCGGTAATACTCGTAATTGGCCACCCCGTTGTCTTCGCCCGGCTTCAGACGGGCTACCTCGTGCACGATCAGCGCGGAAGACAGGGCCACGATTTTCCCAAAGGTCTTGGGATACGCAAAGCCCGTGTGCAGGGCTCCAAAGCCGCCCATCGACAGGCCGGCGATGAAGGTCTCCTCCCGCTTCTTGGCAAGTCCGAACGTCCTTCGGACATAGGAAACCAGCTCTTCGCCCACCATCGTCTGGTAGGCCCGGCCGGTGGCCTCGCCGTTCAAGTAGAAGGAATTTTCCGCCGTCGGCATCACGACAGCCAGGTTGTAGCGGGCGGCAACCTCCTCCGGCACCCAGTTCTCCGCCTTGCCGGTATAGCCGTGCAGCAGAAACAGCGTGCGCATGGGCTGGTCCTCCGCCTTGTCCCCCTTCCCCGGATTGCCCGGCAGGCCAGCCGGTTCCCGCGGATCATTGGGCATGAACATTTCAAAGGACGTGGCGCGGTGCAGGGCGTTGGAATAATAGTCGATCCGGAAAAATGCCATGATGAATACCTCCCAAAGACGGTTTGACAGAGCCAACATTCCTACGACTTCTTTACTGGAAAACCGGCGGTCACGGGGCTTTTTTATACCGGGCCATAAAGAACCCTTCAAAAAACTCGTTCGGGCACACCGTTACGCTGCCGGGCAGCCCGCCGTCCAGCAGGCGCAGACCTTCGACGCCCTCCAGCGTGATCGGGTCCGGTAAAAGGCCGAGCTTCTTCATTTCCCCGGCGCTTTCGGCGTTTTCCTCCCGAAGCAGGGAGCAGGTGGAATACAGCAGCGTCCCGCCGGGTTTGAGCAGGCGGACGGCCTTTCTGATCAGTTCCTTCTGGAGCCTGGCGGAGTTGTGGACCAGCTTTTCCGAAAAGGCCTTGCAGGAACCTTCGTCCGTCAGATCCAGCGTGCCGCTGCCGGAGCAGGGAGCGTCCAAAAGGATCCGGTCAAAGCGGAGGAAATCGTCCAGCTTCCGGGCGTCCCGTTCAATCACGTTGACCCGGCCGCAGCCCAGCTTTTTCAGGTTGGATTTCATCCGTTCGGCGCGGATGTGGTTGATTTCACAGGCGGTAATGAAGGCATGACCGCCCGTCAGCTGGGCCAGCTGGCTGGTTTTGCCGCCCGGGGCCGCCGCCATGTCCAGCACATCCTCCCCTGCTTCCGCCCCCAGGAAAAGCGGAGGGAGCATGGAAGAAAGGCTCTGGAGATAGATTTCTCCATTCTCATAAGCTCCCAGCTTCCGCACGGCGCTCTCGGACCCGCTGGGGAGAACCAGGGCGTCAGCCAGGCCCTGAACAGGCGAAGAGCTGAGCCCCGCCGCCCGGAGCTCTTCCTCGACCCTGCCCCGGTCCGCTTTGAGGGTATTGACCCGGAGGGTCGTCCGCCGCCTGCAGCTCAGCCCCGCCAGGATCTCCTCCGCCTCTCCCCCATACTCCCTGAGGAGTGACTCCTTCAAATAATCCATTTCCATCATTCCAACTCCGCCCGACCCATTACGCATTACGCATTAGGAATTACGCATTACTCCTTGACCCTGTGCTGCCCTAAAATGCTCCTCACAAAGGCCCTGGCCCGCTCCGTCCGCGGGGCCTCGAAAAAGCCCTGGGAGGAGCCGCTTTCCACGATCTGCCCCTGCTCCATGAACACCACCTGGCTGGAGACGTGGCGGGCGAATTCCATCTCGTGGGTCACCACCAGCATGGTCATCCCGTCCTGGGCGACCTCCCGCATGACGCCGAGCACCTCGCCGATCAGCTCTGGGTCCAGGGCGCTGGTGGGCTCGTCGAAATAGATGATCTCCGGGGAGGATGCCAGGGCTCGGGCGATGGCGACGCGCTGCTGCTGGCCGCCGGACAGCTCTCTGGGGTACGCGCTGGTCCTGTCCGCCATACCGACCCGGCGGAGGGATTCGACGCCGATGTCCCTGGCCTGGTCCCGGTGCATCCCCCGGCCGACCGTCAGGCCCAGGGTGACGTTTTCCAATACGGTTTTGTTTAAAAACAGGTTATAGTTCTGGAAGACAAAGGCAGTCTTCCGCCGGATCGCAGCGATCTGGCCCTTCTGAATCCGGTGCATGTCAAAAGTCTGCCCGTCGAAGGTCATCGTTCCCTCGTCCGCCCGCTCCAGATAGTTGATGCAGCGAAGCAGCGTGGTTTTCCCGGAGCCGGAGGGCCCCAGAATCGCCACCACGTCCCCTTTTTTGACCTCCAGGCTCACACCCCGGAGCACTTCCGGCCCATCGGTCAGGAAGCGTTTATGGATATTTTCCACCGTCAGCATCAGCGGACACCTCCGTACGCGTTCAGCTTTTTTTCGCCCCAGCGCTGCAGGAGCGTCAGCAGCGAGCAGAAAAGGAGATAAATCAGCGCCACTTCCGTATACAGGGCCAGGGATTCATAGACCCGCCCGTTGATCACCACGGCCTGGCGGAACATTTCGGTCACCGTAATGACGGAGGCCAGGCTGGTGCCCTTGACCATGGAAATCAGGGAGTTGGACAGGCCCGGGAAGGCCGTGCGGAAGGCCTGCGGCAGGATCACATGGCGCATGATGGCCGGATAGCTCAGGCCCGTGCAGTACCCGGCTTCCAGCTGACCGGAGGGCACGGCCTCCAGGGCCCCGCGCATGGTTTCCGCCATGTAGGCCCCTTCGTTGATGCCGAACACCAGCACCGCCGTGGGGAAGGCGTCCAGCACAATGCCCAGGCTGGGCAGGCCGTAATACACCAGGTACAGCTGCACCAACAGCGGCGTACACCGGATGATCCAGATATAGCCCCGGCACAGCCAGGAAAGGCCGCGGACGCGGGCATACTGAATGACCGCCGTCAGCACGGAGATCACCAGCGCCAGGGCAAACGAAAGAACCGTCAGCGGGACGGTCATGGTAAAAAATTTTTCGATCAGTTGGGGAAACGCGTCCCGCACAATGGTCCAGATCCGCTCGTTCATTGCATTTTCCTTTATAAAGGGCAGACGGCAAGGGTGCCGCCTGCCCTGTTCTTCCTCTGTTTTAATTCTTCCTTCACGAAGGGAACGGAGCCTGCTTCAGGCTTATTCCTCCGTCACGTCCAGGCCGTCAAAATACCGCTTGGACAGTTCGCTCAGCGTGCCGTCCGCCCGCATGCTTTCAATCGCTTCGTTGATCACGGCCAGCAGGGAAGCGGCGTCCTCGCCCTTGCGGACGGGCACGGCCACGATGTCGCCCGCCGTTTCATCCACGATCTTGAGGTTGGAGTCGGGATGCTCTTTCAGGTAGTCGTTGATGGTCATGCGGGAATTCATCGTCGCGTCGACACGGCCCTGCAGCACCTGCTGGATGGTATCCACGAGGGCTTCCACGCCCACCACGGAAGCGCCGTAACTTTCCGCGATGCCGGCGAAGATGCTGGAGATGGTGTTGGCCGTCTTCTTCCCCTTGAGGTCCTCCAGGGAGTGGATGGTATCGTTGTCGCCCCGCACCACGAGGACCGTCTTGGAATAGACGTAAGGCACGGAGAAATCATACTTTTCCGACCGCGCCGGGGTCACGCTGACGCCGTTGCAGGCGATGTCAAAGCGGCCGGAATCCACGCCGGCGAGGATCGCGTCCCAGTTGGTTTCTTCAAAGCGGGCTTCCACGCCGATGTATTCGGCCAGCTTCTTGCCCAGCTCCACGTCAAAGCCCATCAGGGTATTGCTTTCGTCATGGTAGGTCCATGGAGCCCAGTCTCCCTCCGTGGCGATGACGATATAGCCCTTTTCCTTGATGCGGGCCAGAAGGTCGCCCTCCTGGGCGGCGGACGCGGTCAGGCAGAGGCTCAGCAGCAGGGACAGAGCCAGCACGGCGGAAAGAATGCGCGCGAACTGTTTTTTCATTTTGTCTCCTCCGATCGTCGGTTGAATTTATCGGTTTTCCGGCCCTCCGCTCCGAATTACATACCAGTTCGGGGGGTTAATGCCGGACAGTGGTATATTAACAAGAAACCGCCTTTTCGTCAACCGGTTTCGCCGGGCAAAAACACGGAAGTTCCGCCTTTATTTCAGGCAAACGCTTGTTTTTTTAACATCTTTCGTCTATAATACAAACAGCTTATACTGTGCATGTTCAGAAATGAGGAAAAGGAGAATTCATATGCAGTATTTAATTGGCGTTGACCTGGGTACCAGCGGTACCAAAACGGTTCTCTTTGATACGCTGGGGCAGACGGTCGCCTCCGCTTCCGTGGAATATCCCATGTATCAGCCCCAGAACGGCTGGGCCGAGCAGGAGCCGGAAGACTGGTGGCAGGCGGCCTGTACAACCATCCGCTCCATTCTGGACCAGAGCGGGGTCAACCCGGCGGACATCGCCGGCCTGTCCCTGTCCGGCCAGATGCACGGCCTGGTGCTGACCGGCGACGATAACCGGGCCCTGGGCCGCGCCATTATCTGGTGCGACGGCAGGACGCAGGACGACTGCGAGGAATTCACCCGCCTGGTCGGCGGCCGGGAGCGGCTGATTCAGATCAGCGCCAACCCCGCTTTGACGGGCTTTACCGCCGGCAAGGTGCTCTGGGAGCGCCGCTGCCAGCCGGAAAAATGGGCCAAGGCCCGCCACATCCAGCTGCCCAAGGACTATGTCCGTCTCCGCCTGACCGGCGAATACTATATGGAAATGAGCGACGCTTCCGGCACGAACCTGCTGGACGTGCCGAAGCGCTGCTGGTCCAAGGAAATCTGTGAAAAGATCGGCCTGGATATGGCGATGCTCCCGCCCCTGCTGGAAAGCTGCCAGGTGGCCGGCCGCATCACCGAGGAAGCGGCAAAATTAACCGGGCTTAAAGTCGGCATGCCCGTGGTCGCCGGCGCGGGCGACAACATGGCCGCCGCCATCGGCACCGGCGTCGTGGTGCCCGGCAAAGCCTTCACCACCATCGGCACCAGCGGCGTGGTCTTCGCCCACTCCGACACCGTGCAGATCGACCCGGCCGGCCGGGTGCACACCTTCTGCTCCGCCGTGCCCGGCTGCTATACCGTCATGAGTGCCTCCCTGGCCGCCGGCCTGTCCCTCAAATGGACGAGGGACACCTTCTTCCAGGCGGAAATCCAGGTAGCCAACGACATGGGGACGGATTCCTACGTCCTGATGAACCAGGAAGCCGCCAAGAGCCCCATCGGTGCCAACCGCCTGATTTATCTGCCCTACCTGATGGGCGAGCGTTCCCCCATCCTGGACCCGGAGACCCGCGGCGTCTTCTTCGGCCTGACCGCCATGCACACCAAGCGCGACATCGTCCGCGCGGTGATGGAGGGCGTCATTTACTCCCAGTGGCAGAACCTGAACGTGCTGCGCGGCATGCACGTCGCGCCGGACAGCATGCTGGCCTGCGGCGGCGGTGCCAAGAGCCCCTTCTGGCGGCAGATGATGGCCGATATGTTCGGTATGCCGGTTTCCACCCTGCAGAACACGGAAGGCCCCGCCCTGGGCGCGGCCATCCTGGCCGGCGTCGGCACCGGGGTCTTCACGGACATCCCGACCGCCTGCCGTTCCCTGCTCAAGGAGGGTGAGCCCCTGCAGCCCGATATGGACAGGCACAACCAATACGTCCCGTTCTTCGAGCTCTATCAGTCCCTCTACCCCGCGCTCAAGGACTGCTTCCACAGACTCAACCAACTCTGATAAACCATTTTACTCAGCGTCCCGGATGCTCCGGGGCGCTTTTCATTTTTTGCTGGGGTTTGCCAATATTTGTTTTTCGGCTTCCGGCGGATTGAGCGGAAATCCAAATGCGGTTGCGGACGGCGGCGCTTTATGGTATGATAGCGTTTGTACTACATTCGTAAAGGAGATCTGCTTTGAAGTACGCAATTTACGGGGCTGGTTCGCTGGGAACCGTGATGGGAGCCTATCTGACCAAAGCCGGAGTCGACATCGAGCTGGTCAACCGGAACGAGGCCCATGTGAAAGCGCTGAATGAAAAGGGAGCGTCCGTCAGCGGCACGGTGAACATGAACGTGCCGGTCCACGCCATCCTGCCCGACCAGATGAAAGGGCCCTATGACGTGATTTTCCTGATGACCAAGCAGCTGGAAAACAAGAAAACCTGCGCTTTTTTAAAACCCCTCCTGGGGCCTGACGGGGTCATCGTCACCCTGCAGAACGGCATCCCGGAGCCCGGGATCGCTGAGATCGTCGGCAAGGGCCACGTGATCGGCTGCGTGGTCGAGTGGGGCGCGACGATGACCGGGCCCGGCACCGTCCGCCTGACCAGCATCCCGGACAGCCTGTCCTTTCACATGGGCCGGATGGAGGGCATCACGGACGAGCAGTTCCGCCGCGTCCAGGCCCTGCTGGAAAACATGTGCCCGGTTCAAATTGAAAACAACCTGCTCGGCGCGCGGTGGAGCAAGCTGCTGATCAACGCCACCTTTTCCGGCCTCGGGACGGCCGTCGGAGGCCTTTTCGGGGACGTTTCCGAAGGGAAGGAGCTCAAGCCCCTGGCCGTCCGCTGCATGAAGGAATGTATCGACGCGGGCCATGCCGCAGGGGCTGTCTTCGCCCCGGTCCAGGGGAAGGACATCACGAAGCTGTTTTACTACAGGACGAATTTCAAAAAGAAGTTCGCCGAGCTGATCCTGCCCATCGCGATGAAGAAGCACCGGGCCATCGAGCCCTCCATGCTGCAGGACCTAAAGCGCGGCAAGCCCTGTGAGATCGACGCGATCAACGGCATTGTCTGCGAAACCGGCAGGCGTTACGGCGTCCCCACCCCTGTCAACGACCGGATCGTTCAGGTGGTCAAGAAAATTCAGAACGGGGAACTCAAAGCCGAGCCCGGCAACATCGAAGCGTTCCGGGATCTGCTGTAAAAACCGCGGCAGCCATCAACAGCATAAAAAACCGGCGATACGGGAGCGGATTCCTGTATCGCCGGTTTTCTGTTTCATTACACAGCCGAGGCGGTTTGGGCCCGGGGGACCTTCTTTTTCGCCGGAGCGGCGGGGTATTTCCGCTCGCCCAGGGTCAGGATCGGCTTTTCGCCCTTTTCGATGACGTCCCGGGTGATCACGCAGCGGTTGATCTCCTTGCGGGAGGGCAGGTCGAACATGGTGTCCATCATGGCCTCCTCGATGATCGCGCGCAGGCCGCGGGCGCCGGAGCGCAGGCGGATCGCCTTTTCCGCGATGGCCGTCAGGGCGTCGTCCTCGAAGGAAAGCTCGATGCCGTCCAGTTCCATCAGCTTCTGGTACTGCTTGGTCAGGGCGTTCTTCGGCTCCTTGAGGATGCGGACGAGGGCCTCATGATCCAGCGGATCCAGGGACACGGTGACCGGCAGACGGCCGACAAATTCCGGGATCAGCCCGAACTTCATCAGGTCCTCCGGCCGCATCTGGCGCAGGATCTGGTTTTCCTTGACCTCGCCGCTCTGGATGTCCGCCCCAAAGCCCATGGACTTTTTGCCCACGCGGCGCTCGATGATCGTGGTCAGGCCGTCGAACGCGCCGCCGCAGATAAAGAGGATGTTGGTAGTGTCGATTTTGATGAGCTCCTGCTGGGGATGCTTGCGGCCGCCCTGGGGCGGAACGCTGGCCATCGTGCCCTCCAGAATCTTGAGCAGGGCCTGCTGAACGCCTTCGCCGCTGACGTCCCGGGTGATGGAGACGTTCTCGCTCTTCTTGGCGATCTTGTCGATCTCGTCGATATAGACGATGCCGCGCTGGGCCGCCTGGACGTCGCCGTTGGCCGCCTGGATCAGGCGCAGCAGAATGTTTTCAACGTCCTCGCCGACGTAGCCGGCCTCAGTCAGGGTGGTGGCGTCCGCGATGGCGAAGGGCACGTTGAGGATCTTCGCCAGGCACTGGGCCAGGTAGGTCTTGCCGCAGCCGGTGGGGCCCACCATCAGGACGTTCGATTTTTGCAGCTCAATCCCCTCGCTGCGCTTGCCGGCGGAGATGCGCTTATAGTGGTTGTACACCGCCACGCAAAGGGACCGCTTCGCCTTTTCCTGGCCGATGACGTAATCGTCCAGCACCGCCTTCATTTCGGCGGGGGTGGGGATATTGTCCGCCTGCACCTTTTCGGGCATGACCAGGTCGTCGGACATGATTTCCTGGCAGAGCGTGATGCACTCGTCACAGATATAGGCGTTCGGGCCGGCGATCAGGCGGCGCACCTGGTCCTGCGTTTTCCCGCAGAAGGAGCAGCGCGGCTTGCGCTGCAGCAGTTCATCATTTTTGGCCATTCATTTTACCTCTTACCGCTTTTGGGCTGGGGCTGGTAGATTTCGTCGATGATGCCGTAGGCGAGGGCTTCCTCAGCGCTCATGAAATGATCGCGCTCGACGTCCTGCTCCAGGATTTCCAGGGGCTTGCCCGTCATATCGGCCATCAGCCGGTTCATCTTCTTCTTGGTTTTGAGCAGCCATTCCGCCTGGATGCGCACGTCGGTCGCCTGACCCTGGGCGCCGCCGGAAGGCTGGTGAATCATGACCTCGCTGTTGGGCAGGGCCAAGCGCTTGCCCTTTTCACCGGCCATCAGCAGGAACGCGCCCATGGACGCCGCCATGCCGATGCAGACCGTGCGGACCTGGCAGCGAACGTAATTCATCGTGTCGTAAATGGCCATCCCGGCGGTCACGGAGCCGCCCGGGCTGTTGATGTACAGGGAAATATCGGCGTCCGGGTTCTCCCGCTCCAGGAACAGGAGCTGGGCGACCACGACGTTGGCTACGTTGTCGTCGATGGCGCTGCCCAGGAACACGATCCGGTCCCGCAGCAGGCGGGAATAAATATCGAACCCGCGCTCGCCGCGGCCCGTTTCCTCAATGACATAGGGAATCATAGACATCTGTTTTCACCTCGGTATTCTACAACTGGCTGGGCGAATGCCCAGCCAGTTGGTAATGTTGAATCGCAGGGAAAAGAATTACTTTTCCTCCGGCTTTTCTTCCTCTTCCGGTTCCGCGTCGTCGATGGCTTCCATGATGTCGGAAGCGACCTTGGAAGCGTCCACCCGCTCGGAAGCGTCCTTGACTTCGACCTTGGCGGCGGCCTTGATTTCATCGACCACCTTGCGCAGCTTCGCGTTCTCGCGCAGGGCTTGGGTCATCCGGTCGTTCAAGGAGCTCTTGAAGGCTTCCAGCTCCGTGCCGCGGCGCTTGGCTTCCTCTTCCAGTTCCTTTTCGAACTCTTCGTCCGTCAGATCGGGGTTTTCCTTCTTGATGATGGCTTCCAGCACCAGCTGCATCTTGACCCGGTTGGAGGCCTGCGGCCGGTACATGTCGTTCACCTGCTCCTCGGTCTGACCGGTGTACTTGAGGTAATCCTCATACTTGAGGCCCTGGTAGAGCATGTTCATCTTGAGCTGGCGTTTCATCTGCTCGATCTCGTCGTCGATCATGGCCTGGGGAATGTCGCAGTCGGAAGCGTCGACCACCTGCTGGATCAGGTCGTTTTCCAGTTCCACGTCGGCGTTCTTTTCAGCGTTTTCCTTGAGCTCCTTCTCGATGGCTTCCTTGTATTCCGCGAAGGTGGAATAGTCGGAAACGTCGGCGGCGAAGTCGTCATCCAGCTCCGGCTTGAGCTTGGCCTGGATACCGTTCACCTTCACGTGGAAGACGGCGGCCTTGCCGGCCAGTTCTTTGGACTGGTAGGGATCGGGGAAGGTGACGTTCAGGTCCTTTTCTTCGCCGATGGCCATGCCGACCATCTGCTCTTCAAAGCCGGGGATAAAGGTGCCGCTGCCGATGACCAGGGTCTGGTTTTCGGCGGTGCCACCCTCAAAGGCGACGCCGTCCACGGTGCCGGCATAGTTCAGGTTGACGGTGTCGCCGTCCTGCACGGGGCGGTCCGTCACGTCCTGCATAGTGGTGGCCTTGTCCACGTCGCGCTCGATGCGCTGGTCAATGTCCTCTGCGGTGACCTGGTGCAGATACTTGACGGCCTTGAGGCCCTTGTATTCGCCCAGCTCCACGTCCGGCTTCACATACACCAGGACGGAGAATTTCAGGTCCTGGCCGACGCCCATCTGGTCCATCTTGTCGATCTCGGGACGGTCCACCACGGACAGGTCGTTTTCTTCCACCGCCTGCTGATACACGTCCGGGAAAATGATGTCCAGAGCGTCTTCATAAAAAACGCTGTCCCCGTACATCTTTTCGATGACCTTGCGGGGAGCGTGGCTCTTGCGGAAGCCGGGTACCTGGACGCGGCCGCGCATTTTGAGATATGCCTTCTGCACGGCGGCGTCAAATTCCGCCGCCGGAACGTCAAAAGTGATTTTTACCTGATTGCTTGAAATTTTCTCGACCGTGCTGGCCATAAACCGGAACCCCTCCAAATTCTTTTGCTTTCCATGAAGAATCATGATACGTTCGCGTTCTTTCAAATAAAAAACGCCAAAATTTATAATACACCCTGCGCCGCCAAATTGCAAGCGTTTTTCTGTAAAAACCCGCAGAAAAGCCCGAAAAAGCGAGGTCCTGCCCAATCCCCCGGAAAGCCTCCTCCGCGCCCGCCGGATCCGCCGCAGGCGGGCGCTGTGGACGCATTTTTTTCAAAAATCAGTCAAGATGTCATATCAGGCCGAAAAAATTACCTGATTATGGCTTGTCAAACCCACTGAATCGTGCTAATATAATCCTGCTCCTGGGATCATAGCTCAGTTGGTTAGAGCGCCACGTTGACATCGTGGAGGTCGTAGATTCGAGTTCTACTGGTCCCACCAAGGAAGGCCCTGTCTGATCAGGGCCTTTCGTTTTATCTTGATTTCTGATGAATTTGATGAAAGAAGGTGCACTGTCATGTTGATCGTCACTCTGGAATCTATTCCCGGCAAAGAAATCGAGCCCCTCGGCATCGTCAAAGGCAGCACCATTCAGACGGTGAACGCCTTGCGCGACATCGGCGCGGGGTTCAAGACACTGATCGGCGGAGAGCTAACCAAGTATAATGAGATGATGGACAAGGCCCGCCAGATCGCGACGGACCGGATGGTGGAAGAAGCGGAACGCCTGGGCGCGGACGCCATCGTGTGTATGCGTTTCGCCACCTCCTCCATCATGCAGAGCGCGGCGGAAATCATGGCCTACGGCACCGCCGTCAGATTCAGGTAAGAAATCTCTCTATAAAATAAAGTAACTTTTTTACAGGGGCCGCGCCTTGAAACAGGGGGCGGCCCTTGACTATTGCCGCATTTTGTGTATAATCTAAATTGCGCAGAAAGGGGTTTCTTTACACCCACAAAGGCGCGCAAATGTTATAGAAAAGGGGTTAAGCGCATATGGCCAAGATCGACCTGTCCAAGTATGGGATTAACGGCGTTAAGGAAATCGTCTACAATCCTTCCTATGAAACCCTGTTTAAGGACGAAATGGATCCTTCCCTGACCGGCTATGAGAAGGGCCAGCTCAGCGAACTGGGCGCTGTCAACGTTATGACCGGCATCTACACCGGCCGTTCCCCCAAAGACAAATACATCGTCATGGACGAAAACTCCAAGGACACCGTCTGGTGGACCTCGGACGCCTACAAGAACGACAACCATCCCATGACCGAGAGCACCTGGAACATCGTGCGCGACCTGGCCAGGAAAGAACTCAGCGGCAAGAAGCTGTATGTCGTGGACGCCTTCTGCGGCGCCAACAAGGA
>DGRV01000023.1:0-227 GCA_002391225.1 Christensenella sp. UBA4379 | reverse complement strand
CCAACAAGGACACCCGCATGGCCGTACGCTTCGTGATGGAAGTCGCCTGGCAGGCTCACTTCGTGCGCAACATGTTCATCAAGCCCACCGAGGAAGAGCTGGCCTGCTTTGAGCCCAACTTCGTCGTGTACACCGCTTCCAAGGCCAAGTGCGAAAACTACAAGGAACTGGGCCTGAACTCCGAGACCGTCGTGGCCTTCAACGTCACCAGCCGGGAGCAGGTCATC
>DGRV01000048.1 GCA_002391225.1 Christensenella sp. UBA4379 | reverse complement strand
CCCGGGCGGCAAATCCGCAAGGTATGTATTTTTGCTCCGCAGAAGTGGAGTGGGCTTCGCTTCCCATGGTACATTCTGCTGCGCAAAAATACTCCTCGCGGCGTACATGCCGCCGCTGCGGATTTCAATCAGGGGGAGATCCCCCTGATTACCCCCCTCCGATAGTGTTTATGCGGTTATTGATATTTCAGAATTGAATAAAAAATTTTTTTCAGCAGCTGCCAGGGTCGGTTTTTGGGACGTATCAATGATTGTCAAGCCGCTGGAGAAGGAATGGAATCGCAGCGGCAAAAAGCCCGCCGGAGTGCTGATCCGGCGGGGGAACCGAGAAAAATTTTTTTTAGGAGGATATACACGATGCGTAAATCCATTGCCATCACTCTGATTCTGACGATCGTTCTTTCGATCTGCGCCGTCATGCCTGCCGCGCTGGCGGAAGCGTACTACATCCGGACCGACAACGGCAAGACCGTGAACCTGCGCGAAGAGCCCAACACGACTTCCAGGGTGCTCCTGCGCATCCCCTACGGCGACCCCTTCTATGTGTCCGAGTTCCTCGGCAACGGCTGGGCCTACGGCCACTGGGGCGGCCAGTTCGGTTATGTGATGAGCCGTTTCCTGTCCGCCACCGAGCCTGAACCCTACATCGGCGGCTCTGCCGGCTCCAACTACAATCCGGCCGCTGAAAATAAATCCAGCTCCCGTTCCGCTTCTACCCAGAACAATACAGCCGCCGCGGACAAGGCCCAGCTGGAAAAAGAACTCAGCAGCCAGCGGGACGTGACGCCCTTCCCCATCGAGGTCCGGGCGAGCCGCGCCACCGGCCGGGTGAACTTCCGCGTCGGCCCCAGCGCGAGCACGGCCAGGATTACCCTTTATCCCGACGGCAAGGAACTGATGTGCACGGGCGAAACGACCAACTGGTACAGGGCCTATGACCCGGACAACGGCAACTACGGCTACATCCACAAGAATTACGCCACCAAGGTGATGGTCGCGCCCACCTTCTCCTTCACCAGCAAGCAGACCCCCGACAAGAAGACCCTGGGCACCCTGAACGTGAACGGCAAGTTTGACCTGGTCTGCCAGATGCCGGAAGGCTATGACCTGCAGGTGGTCAACATGCGGGGCAGCCAGATCATCGCTTCCATCCTGCCCAAGGACATGGTCCGCCCCCAGATGTACCTGACCATCGCCTTCGACGAAAGCTACGCCGACGTCAAGCGGATGAACGACCTGACCCCGGAAGAGCTGAAGATTCTGGAGAACACCTTCCGGGAGATGAACCGGGTGGAAATCTCCTACCGTGAAACCGGCTACGGCACCAAGCTGCTGGTGGCCAAGGAAATCGGGAACGATACGGACTTCGTGGACATCCTGGCCATCTATCAGGGCTATTTCATCGAGTTCACCATGTCCCCCAACGAGAACAACGCCAACAAGACCCTGAACGACCAGCAGATCAAGACCTGCATCGACTTCCTGACCAACCTGGACTTTACTCCGGTCGCCTGAACATAAAACACAACGCAAGAGAAGCCCGCCGGTCGGCGGGCTTCTCTTGTGCTGCAGCGTTTTTTATGATGATGTTTATTGCTTGTAATATACTTCCGGGTGCTGGGCCGCATAATCGATCAGGCGCTGGTTGAAGTCAGTTTTATGCCAGATTTCCATATAAGCGTCGTCAAAGCTGTCAAAAGGATGAAGGGCGCAAAAAGCAGCCCAGTCCCCGTCATCCGGGAAACGTTCCCGGTAGCTGCCGATTTCCTCCGGGGTGATGCCGTTTTCCGAAACGAAGCGTTCATACAGGTCCGCTACATCGCCGAAACCCGCGGTGCGAAGCGACTGTGGCGTCAGGCGGGCGTAATCGGGGCCGGTGTTCCAGAAATACTGGGCAATGCCGCCGTTTCGGATTTCCATATCGAGCATCAGCACCACCAGCAAGGCGCGCTGAGCTTCTGAGTGGTCCATAAAGCCGGGCATTCCGGGTTCTGTCGTATTAAAAACCACAGCGTCGTACAAATCGTAGTATTTGTCGTAATGATACTTTTCGCTTAATTCCTGATATTGTTTCTCATAATCAGACGGCATAGTCAGGCTCCTTCCCATACTGCTGACCATCATCAGCAAAGCCAGAAACAGCGCGATATTTCTCACCATCGAAAAACCTTCCCTCTGATCCTGCTTTCTACCTCCTACCTTCTACTTCCTACCTCCTACTTCCTACCTCCTACCTCTCAGCGTCAGGTTTTGATCTTGAGCTTCTCGTCCAGCGCCCCGTCGTCCTCAAAGACCATCTTTTCCCGGAAGGTCAGGTACACGGTATCTTTGGGCTTCATCGTTTCATAGCTCTCGGGCGGGGCGATGACGCGGAAGGTCATTTCTCCCACCCGGACGCGGCAGTCGTTGACGTCGCCCAAATAATACTGGGTTTCGAGGGTCCCGCGCAGGTCGCCCTCCGTCAGGGACAGGGTGATCCGCTCCGGGCGGACGGCCACGGTGACCGGGCCGCGCTTGTCCCCGTCGTAGGGGATGGACTGGTCCGTCCCGGACAGGGCGATGCGCCCTGTGTCCGCCCTGCCCTTGGCGAAATCGACCTTGCCCAGGAAGTCCGCTACGAAGGGATTGGCCGGGCGGTTGTAGATCTCCGCCGGGGAAGCGACCTGCTGGACGCTGCCCTGGTTGATCAGGATGATCCGGTCGGACATGGCCATGGCCTCTGTCTGGTCGTGGGTGACGTAGATGACGGTAATGCCCAGGGAGGACTGGATCTCCTTGATCTCAAAGCGCATGCTCTCGCGGAGCTTGGCGTCCAGGTTGGACAGGGGCTCGTCCAGCAGCAGCAGCTCCGGCTCGGCGACCAGGGCCCGGGCCAGGGCCACGCGCTGCTGCTGACCGCCGGACAGCTGGGAGGGCAGGCGGTCCGCATACTGACTCAGGTGGACGATGGACAGCACCCGGCCGACGTTTTCCTTGATCGTCTGCCGGGGCGTTTTTTTGATGGTCAGCGGGTAGGCCACGTTGTCAAACACGTTCATGTGCGGCCAGACCGCGTAGGACTGGAACACCATGCCGATGTTCCGCTTTTCCGGGGGCACGAAGGTCTTCCCGCCGGAGACCAGCTGGTCGTTGATGTACACCTCGCCTTCCGTGGGCTTTTCAAACCCGGCGATGATACGCAGCATAGTGGTCTTGCCGCAGCCGGAGGGGCCCAGCAGGGTCACGAATTCTCCGTCCCCGAAGGTCTCGGTGAAATCCTTCAGGACGACGTTGCTCCCGAAGGCTTTGGTGACATTCCGAATGGTAACGTTTGCCATATTCATCGATCCTTTCTCAAATAGAGAACTCGCCCTTGGTCAGCAGGTTCAAAATGAAATTAAGGAATACTACAATGAGAAGAATGCCGAAGGCCATCGCGCAGCTCATGGGCTGGCTGGTGAAGGTCCAGTATTCGTAAAGCTGGAAGCCAATGGTCTTGGTGGTGCTGGAGTAAAGCAGGGTGGTCATCGACAGCTCGTAGAAGCTGGGAATGAAGATCAGGAACCAGCCGGCCGCGATGGAGGGGAAGATCAGCGGGCCGGTGATTTTGAACATCGTCTTGGTCCAGGTCGCGCCGGAAATCTGGCTGCACTCTTCCAGCGACACGTGGATCTGGCTCATAGCGGAGACCACGGTACGCATGCCCATCATCAGATACTTGATCATGTAGGCGACGATCATGATGTAGGCGGTGTTGTAGATGTTGATGCCGAAATTGCCCTTCATCGTCATGATCAGGCCCAGGGCGATGACCACGCTGGGCGTGCCGGAGCCGAGGGTGATCAGGAAATCGGGGATCTTGCGGCCCCGGATGCGGGTGCGCTGCAGGAGGTAGCTCATCGTGCAGGCGATCACGATGCCCACCGTGGCGGTGACGGAGGCAAAGAGCAGGGAGTTTTTAAGGGAGTTGACCGTCTCCGTCCGGTCAAACACCGTGGTCCAGTTGGACCAGGTGAAGTTCTTGGGATCGAACATGCTCTTGCCTACGTCGATCTTGAAGGAGGTGGAAAAGATGGTCGCAAAGGGAATGAACACCACGATGACCGCGAACAGGCTGACCAACACCGTGACGGGGATCCGCCATTTGCGAAGGTCCACGATGGCCGGGCGGACGGACTTGCCGGACACGGTGATGTACTGCCTCTTGGCCAGCACCACGTCGGACAAAAAGAGGATGATGACGGCCAGCACCATCAAAAAGACCGCCATGCCCGTGGCGTCGTTGAGCCCCTGCTGGCCCAGACCCACGTATTCCACGATGCGGGTGGTGACCGTGTGGACGCGGCCGGGGCTGCCGATGATGGAGGGGATGCCGTAGCAGCTGGCCGCGCTGACAAAGACCAGGAGGGCCCCGGAAATCAGCGAGGGGGTCATCATCGGCAGGGTGACGGTGAACAGCGTCTTCAGCGGGGCCGCGCCGGAAATCCGGCTGGCCTCCTCCAGGGAGGGGTCCATCTTTTCCATGGCCCGGCTGATGGTGATGAAGGCGTAGGGGTAATAAAAGCTGGTCAGCACCCAGATCATGCCGGGCAGAGTGTAGACGTTCAGCGGGCCCGGAGCGTCGCTCAGGTGAAGCAAGGCCCGCAGCCACTGGTTGATGGTGCCGACGTTGGGGTTGAGCAGCCGCAGCCACGCCATGGCCCCCACGTAAGGGGGCACCATGTAGGTCAGCACGAAGAGGGCGCGGAAAAACTTCTTTCCGTACAGGTTGGTGCGGCCCACCAGCCAGGCCAGGGGGAAGGCCAGGAGGGTGCCCAGAATCATCGTCGCAAAGGCGGCGACCAGGGTGTTGCCCAGGGCGTCCAGGTTGAGCGGGTAGGTGTAGAGCCTTTGGAAGGTCTCCAGGGAGAAATCGCTCTCCGGGAAAAAGGCCTTGATGATCATGTAGATCAGCGGCATCAGCTGGAAGAGCAGCAGGAAATCGACGATCAACAGGATAATGATCCACTTGAAATCAAACTTCCAGACCTTGTCGCCCATCATCAGGAAGGTGAGCAGCAGGGCGTCCAGGGCCAGCAGAATGCCCAGCAGGATGGCCGTGCGGCTGTTGGCAACCACCAGCTGCCACAGCCCCGAAACCTCACCCCGGGCGATCATGCGGAAGGCGTCCAGCTGGGCGGCCTTATCCCGCACGCCCTTTTTGAGGGCGTTGATCTGTTCGGTGTCGTCCGCCGCCCCGTCGGTCAGAAAGAGCAGCTGAAAGAGCATGGCCTGCCGCTCCGCCCCGCTCAGGGAGCCGGCGGCTTTTTGGGCCTCCGCTGGCAGTTCCGCCCCTTCGTCCACGGCGGCGGTAAGGAGCTTTTGCCGGAGGTCCGGCAGCTGGCCCTCGGGGACGGCGGCAATTTCCTTTTTCTGGCCGCTGCTGACCTTGGGGCCGCCGGTTAAATAGGTGGCATACAGCAGCTTCCAGGAAAGGGCTGCGCGGTCCGCCGCCGGGGCGTCCTTCAGCAGGGCCTCGGCTTTGGCTTGGCCGTCTGCACTCTGGGCCTCCCAGGCGGAGAGCAGCAGGCTTTCCGCCGCCTGGTCCGCCTGACTTCGCTGCTCGGCGGACAGGCCGCCCAGCTGGCCGTCCAGCTTCCGCCAGGCCTCGGTGGTGCTTCCGCCCAGGGCGTGGATGGCGCTGTAGGCGCTTTCAGAGCTGAAGCCGGAGGCCTCGTAGGCCCGCATGCCGGTAACGCCCAGGACGATGATGCCCAGGCCGGCCAGGAAAACCAGGAGCAGGATCCCCTTGGTGATGAGCGGCCCGCGGCCGGGGGCTTCGATCCCGCTTCGCGGCGTGGCTGTGTTTTTCATCCGCACGCACCTCTTGCATTGAACCTGAACGGGGGAAGCCGGGAACGGCTTCCCCCTTTTGTCAGTTGCTGGTTATTATGTAGGGACTAGGGATTAGGGATGAGGGATTAGGGATTAGAGATTAGAGACGATGCATTAGGCATTAGTCATTAGGCATTAGGAAAGTAAGCTATTCACTATTGCCTACTGCCTACTGCCTATTGCCTATTGCCTATTGCCTATTCCCTACTGCCTATTCCCTATTCCCTAATTACTTCGTCGTCACGATCTCCGTCCAGGCGGTGTTGTTGGCTTCGCGGTTGCGGAAGGCGGCCTCCCAGTCGACGCCCAGGTCCTTCTTGATCAGCTCTTCGGTATCGATGGACTGATAGGGGATCTCCTTCATGCCGGCGAACACGCTGTGCATGTAGCCTTCCAGGATCAGCTTCTGGGCTTCCTCGCTCAGCAGCCACTTTTCGACGGCTTCACAGGCTTCGATGTTCACGTTCTTGCTGTGCTCTTCCGCCACGGTCATCACGGTGGAGGGAATCAGCACCACGCCGTCTTCGGGGTAGATGCAGGCCAGGTTGGTGATCGGAGCGCCGGCGTCGTTCGCTTCCTTGAGGACCTTGAGCACGGACTCTTCCAGGATCATGATGGCGGCGCACTCGCCGGTCTGCAGCTTGGTCAGCGCGGTGGAGCCGGATTCGATCATCACTTCATTGGCGGCCAGGCCGTTCAGGAATTCCTTGCCGTAGTGGTTATCCTGAATCAGGGAGGCGACGGCGGCGTAGGTGGTGCCGCTGGTCAGCGGGTTGCCCATGGAGATCAGGCCCTTCAGGCTGGGATCAGTGGCGAAGTCCTTGAAGGTCTTGGGGATGGTGACGCCCTTGGCGGCCCATTCGTCGACCATTTCGGGGTTGTAGGCCAGCACCATGTTGCACACGCGGACGGGGTACCAGTAGCCCTCTTCGTCATAGGGGAAGCGGAGCAGCTCGCCCGGGTTCTCAATCTCGACGGGCTGGAGATAGCCGGCTTCCTTGAGCTCCAGGGAGAAGGCGGGCTCGGCCACCAGCATCATGTCGCAGCCCAGGGTGCCGGTTTCCATTTCGCCGTAGATCTTGGTGATCAGCGAGGAGGTGCCGCCGTAGAAGAAGAAGCTGCCGTTGTTGCCGGGCACCAGGTTCGGGAATTCCTTTTTCAGCGCTTCGTCCATCATGTCGATGACGAACTGGTACATGGAGGAGTAGATGGTCAGTTCGCCCTCCACGTCCTCGTTGACGGCGAACGCGGCCGGCACGGCGGCCAGGACCAGCACGGCGCAGAGCAGCAGAGCCATTACCTTTTTCATACCAATACCTCTTTTCTTTATTTTTTCATACCGGACAGTCCGCCGGTATAAAAATCGCGTCAGAATCAGGGGCTGCATTCATGTTTTTCCGTTTTCTTCCGATCCTATTATAACACATGGAAAAACGCCGTGCAAGGGAAACGAAAAACCTTAGCGCGGTTTTTATGGTTTTTGTAGGTCTATTGAGGACAGAGAGGAAATGGCACCGGATTGTTTTCCCGGCAGAATCGTGTTACAATGAGACCCAATCCACCACCGAAAGGACGCAAGGCCATGACGGTTTCTCCGCGTAAACGAGCGCTGATTTTCCTGTCCCAGTCCGAAAGCCTGACCCCCAGGGGACGGCGGCTGATCGACGAGAAGCTGGGCGGACCGGAAAACGCGCTGGAGGGCTTTTCCTATGACATCCGCCGTCTGATCGGCGACAAGGCCTACCGGGAGCTGGCCGCCGTCCGGGACCGCGGGGTGGACGCCCTGATCGAAGCGATGGAAAAGTCGGGCGTCCGGGCGGTGTCGATGGAGGATGATGATTATCCCGAAAAGCTCCGCGTGATCCCGGACGCGCCGGAGCTGCTCTATATCCGCGGGACGATCCCGGAGGGGCCGGCCCTCTCCGTCGTCGGGTCCCGCCACAATACCCGCTACGGGCGGGACAGCGCCCTGCGCCTGTCCCGGGACATCGCCGCCTGCGGGGTGCTGATCGTCAGCGGCCTGGCCAGGGGCATCGATACCGCCGCCCATGAGGGAGCGCTTTCTGGAAACGGGAAGACCGCCGCGGTCCTGGGCTGCGGGCTGGACCTGATCTATCCCCCGGAAAACAAGGAGCTGGCCGAAAAGATCGTGGCGTCCGGCGGGGCCCTGGTCAGCGAGTTCGCCCTGGGGACGCCGCCGCTGCCCTATCATTTTCCACGCCGGAACCGGATCATCAGCGGCCTGTCCGACGCCCTGCTGCTGATCGAGGCGGCGCTTCGCAGCGGCACGCAGAGCACCGTCAACCACGCCCTGGACCAGGGACGGATGGTGTTCGCCCTGCCCGGAAACATCGATTCCCCAGGCAGCGAGCTGCCGCTGAAGCTGCTCAAGGAAGGGGCGGAAATGTGCACCTGCCCGTCCGACATTCTGTCCCGCCTGCGTGTCCCGGAGCGGAGGACGGAAGTGGGGGAAGCGGTTTCTTTGTCCGATCCCGCGCCGGCGGATCACCCAGTGCTCCGGGCCCTGCGCCTGGAGGAAAAGACCTTTGAAGAACTGCTGGCCGAAACCGGGATGGACGCCGGCTCCCTGTCCGGCGAGCTGAGCCTGCTGGAGCTGGACGGCAAAATCGAAAAGCGCCCCGGCCGCGCCTACGCCCTGGTCAGGGAATAATCATTTAATAAAAACGGTACGGAGGCCGAATGATGGATCTTCCTGTAACGATACTCCGCAGTAACCGCCGGACCATCGGCCTGCAGGTGCGGCCGAATGGGGAAGTGATCCTGCGCTGCCCCATGAGGGCGACGGAGAAGGAAATTTTCCGCGTGTACAGCCGGCACAAGGACTGGATTGACAAACAGCTGGCCCGGTTTTCAAAGTCTGCCGCGGAAATGGCGGACCTTCCGCCCTACACGCTGGAGGACATCCAAAGTCTGGCGGAGCGGGCTGCCCGGGTGATCCCGGAAAGGGTTCAGCATTATGCCCCGATCGTCGGGGTGACCTTCGGCCGGATCACGATCCGCAATCAGAAAACCAAATGGGGCTCCTGCTCCGCCCAGGGAAACCTCAACTTTAACTGCCTGCTGATGGACGCCCCGCAGGAGGTGCTGGATTACGTGGTGGTGCACGAGCTGTGCCACCGCCTCCATATGGACCATTCCCCGGCCTTCTGGGCGGAGGTGGCCCGCGTCCTGCCGGATTACGGGAAGTATCGGAAGTGGCTGCGGACCGAGGGCCAGAAGCTGATGTACCGGATGACGGGACAGTAAGCCCGGGCAGACAAACACATAAAACATTTTCCGAAAAGGAAATCCTATGGATATCAGAGGACGGTTTTTTAACCGCTGGAAAAGCGATTACGATTTTAAAACCATCACAACAGCCGGCCTTTCGCTGGCGGCGACAGGGGTCTTTGCCCTGTACAACGGCTTTCTGGGAGCCTACCTTCCCTCGGTGTAGTACGGGACGATCTGCGTGTACTATATCATCCTGACGGCCCTGCGCGGGTCGATCATCCTGGCCGAAAAGAGGATCGCGGGGACGGAGGACCGGGCGGAGAGAAGGGAAAGGGTCTGTCTGGCCGCGTCCGCCCTGCTCCTGGTCCTGAACGTGAGCCTGATCGTGCCGGTCTCGATGATGGTCCGGCAGCAAAAACCGGTACACGTGACGCTGATTCCGGCCGTCGCCATGGCGGCCTATACCACATACAAGGTGACCATGGCCTCCATCCATCTGAAAAGGAGAAAAAGGTCCTCCGACAGCCTGGTCCGGCTGCTTCGGACCATCAATTTTATCGACGCTCTCGTCTCCGTCCTCACCCTGCAGAACACCCTGATCATGCTGAACGCCACCGGCGAAGAGCTTTCCATGCTGCCGCTCACCGCCATGACCAGCGCGGCGATCTTTCTGACGGTTCTGCTTTTGTCCCTCCACGCGCTGATACATGCTGTCAGGGTAAGAAAAAAACGGATAAATGCCTGAGTTTCACTTTCTTTGCCTGTTCTTTCTGTCCCGAAAACGGACAGAAAGATCGTCTTGTATTTGGGCCTTGCCGAGGCTATAATAGGCTGTGGCCGAAAGGCCCTATTTTCATGATAAGGCAAGTGATTTTTTCATGCGTATCCTGCTGGCGACAGCGTTTGCCCTGGGCGCGGGCCTGATGATGACCCGTGTGTTCAAGTGGCTGCACTTTAAATGCCCGGACGTGACCGCGTTCCTGATTGCGGGCGTACTGGTCGGGCCTTATGCCCTGGGCGGTCTGGGGCTGCCGGGCTTCGGCTTTGCGAGCACGGCGGACCTTTCCGAGGTCTCTGTCCTGTCCAACGTCGCCCTGGGCTTCATCGCCTTTGACATCGGCAACGAGTTCCGTCTGGAGAACCTGAAAAAGACGGGCAAAACCGCCACGGTGATCGGCATCGTCCAGGCGGTGGTGGCCACGCTGTTCGTGGACGCCGCCCTGATCGGCCTGCACTTTGTCTTAGGGGACGAGGTGCTGCCTCTGCCGGTGGCCATCGTCCTGGGCGCGATTGCCGCCGCCACGGCTCCGGCCGCCACGCTGATGGTGGTCCGCCAGTACAAGGCGAAGGGCCCGCTGACCGACCTGCTGCTGCCCATCGTCGCCCTGGACGATGCGGTGGGCCTGGTGGTCTTCGCTGTTTCCTTCGGCGTCGCCCAGGCGATGATCGGCGGCACGATCAACGCCGTCTCCGTGATCCTGAACCCGATGCTGGAAATCGTCTGTTCCCTGGCGCTGGGCGCCATCATGGGCGGCATCCTGACCTGGGTGGAAAAGCTGTTCTTCTCCAACCACAACCGCCTGTCGATGACCATTTCCTTCGTGATCATGACCATCGCCCTGTCCTCTCTGGAGATTCCTCTGGGCGGGGACGCGAAGATCAGTTTCAGCCCCCTGCTGGTGTGCATGATGCTGGGCACGGTCCTGTGCAATCTCTGCGAATATTCCGAGGACATCATGTCCCGCTCTGAGCGGTGGACGGCCCCGCTGTACGCGGTGTTCTTCGTCATCTCCGGCGCGCAGCTGGACCTGACGGTGTTCCGCTATCCCTCCACCATCCTGATCGGCATGGTGTACATCCTGGTCCGCTGCCTGGGCAAGTACATGGGCGCGTACTGGTCCTCCGGGTGGATGGGCTGCTCCAAGATCATCCGCCAGCATCTGGGCATCACCCTGTTCCCGCAGGCCGGCGTCGCCCTGGGCATGATCGTCAGCGCCCAGGCGCTGGGCGCGCAGGACGGGGCCATCATCCGCAACATCATCCTTTTCAGCGTCCTGATCTACGAGCTGGTCGGGCCGCTGCTGACCAAGCAGTCCCTGATGAAGGCGGGCGAAATCACCGCCCCTGCCTCCGAAGCGGCGCAAAGAGCCCGCTTCGCCCCCAAGGCAGCCAAATAAAAAACAGAGCGGAACCGGCACAAGCATCCGGTTCCGCTGTGTTTTTTTGAGGCGCTTATTCCTTGTCTAAATACTGGTCGAACCACTCCGTAAAGGCGGAGACGGAGGGCTTGCCGCCGACCTCGACCGCGAGGATCTTGCGGTCCGCGCCGACGATCAGCGTGGTGGGAATGTACATGCCGCCGAGCTTTCCAAAGAGGTTGGCTTCGTCCCGGGCAATATGAAAGGTGAGGCCGAAGGTCTCCGCGAACTTTGAGATTACTGCCATGGTGTCGTTTGCTTCCACGGTCATGGCGATGATGGCGACCCGGTCCTGGTAGGCCTTCCAGGCCTCCTCCAGATAGGGGAATTCCGCCCGGCAGGGCGGGCACCAGGTGGCCCACAGGTTGACGAGCACCAGCTCGTGGTCCTCGAGGGCCTCCGACAGGGTAAATTCGCTTCCGTCTGTCGTGGAGACGGTAAAGTCCTCCAAAGCGGTCCCGATAAAGTCCTCGGGAGCCGCCTGCGCGGCGCAGAAGGAGAAGAGAAGCAGCAGCGCCGCCGTCAGAGAGAGGATCTTTTTCATGGGCAGTCGGTTTCCTTTCCGTGATGATTCCGAAAAAATCATACAACGCCCCCGGGGAGGAAGTCAAGATTGCCGGTTGTAAAACTGCCGCTTGCCCCGCCCTTCCGTCTTTTCGCCGTCTTTTCGTTGACAGGGAATAGAGAAGATGATAGAATAAACGCGATTTTTTCTACTTATGAGAACGGGGGACAACATGCTTCTGAACGGTGCGAAAATCCTTCTGGAATGCCTGCTGGAGCAGGGGGTGGATACCGTCTTCGGCTATCCGGGCGGTACGATCCTGAACGTATATGACGAGCTGTATTCCTATGGGGACAGGATCCGCCATATCCTGACGGCCCACGAACAGGGCGCCTGCCACGCGGCGGACGGCTATGCCCGCTCCACCGGCAAGGTCGGCGTCTGTTTTTCAACCTCCGGCCCCGGGGCGACCAACCTGGTCACCGGCATCGCCACGGCGTATCTGGATTCCTCGCCCATCGTCTGCATCACCTGCAACGTGAGCCTGCCGCTGATCGGCAAGGACTCCTTCCAGGAGGTCGATATCACCGGCGTCACCATGCCGATCACCAAATGCAATTACCTGGTCCGGGACGTAAAGCACCTGGCGGATACCGTGCGCGAGGCCTTTGCCATCGCCCGCTCCGGCCGGCCCGGCCCGGTGGTCATCGACATCGTCAAGAACGTGACCGCGGAAGAAACCGAGTTTGAGCCTCTGGACCGCCGGGAGCACGGTGTTTCCGGCCGCCTGGGCGAGCTGATGCGCCGCTATGACTTTAAGCCCCCCGAACCGGATATGGACGACATCCGCAAGCTGGCCGACATGATCCGGGCCGCCCAGCGTCCCATGCTCATCTGCGGCGGCGGCGTTGTCCGCGCCCGGGCGGACAAGCAGTTTACCGACTTTGCCCACAAGATCGACGCGCCGGTGGCCATCACCGTCATGGGCGCGGGCGGCTTCCGCGGGGCGGACGAGCTGACCACCGGCATGATCGGCATGCACGGCTCCCAGGCCTCCAACATGGCTGTGGACGAGTGCGACCTTTTGATCGCCATCGGCTGCCGGTTTTCCGACCGCGTGGCCCTCAAGCCCGCCACCTTCGCCCAGCACGCCCAGGTGGTGCAGATCGACATCGACCGCGCGGAAATCAATAAAAACGTGGAGACCGCCCACCACATCGTCGGCGACGCCAAGCGGGTGCTGGAGCTCCTGACCCCGATGGTGCCCCAGCTTTCCCATCCCGAATGGAAAAAGCAGGTGTTCTCCCGCCCCACCGAGACCGAATACGACGAGCGGCCCGGCTGCCTGACGCCCGGTCAGGTGCTGTCCGCCATCTCCCGCCTGGCGCCTCCGGAATCCATCGTCTCCACCGACGTGGGCCAGCACCAGATGTGGGCCATCCAGCATTTCCATTTTGACTATCCCGGCCAGCTGCTGACCTCCGGCGGCTTTGGCACCATGGGCTTCAGCCTCGGGGCTGCCATCGGCGCCCAGGTGGGCCACCCGGAAAAGCGCGTCATCCATCTGACGGGCGACGGCGGCTTCCGCATGAACTGCAACGAGCTGGCGACGGAGCAGTATTACAAGCTCCCCATCATCACCGTGGTGTTCAACAACGGCACCCTTGGCATGGTCCGCCAGTGGCAGAACCTGATCTATCACCAGCACTATTCCCAGACCACTCTGGACCGGGCGCCGGACTTTGTCCTATTGGCCCAGGCCTACGGCCTCAACGGCTACCGCGCCGAAAATGTCCAGGAGTTTGAGCAGGTGTTCAAAGAGGCCCTCGAAAGCGGCCGCGGCTGTGTGATCGACGCCAAGATCGACATCGACGAGATGGTCCGGCCCATGGTCGGCGGCGGCGAGCACATTACGAATTTCATGATCGACTGAGGAAAGGACGGCAGCCTATGAACGCGACAACCGCGACACGCAATACCCTGGCCGTCCTGGTGGACAACGAGGCGGGCGTTCTGTCCCGCGTGGCCAGACTGTTTTCCGGCAAGGGCTACAACATCGAGTCCCTGGCCGTCGGGACGACGGACGACCCGGCGATTTCCCGTATCACCATCGAGCTCGTGGCGGACGACAAGCAGATCCGCCTGCTTTCCAACCAGCTGCGCAAGCTGATCTGCGTCCATTCGGTCAAGGTCCTGAAGGCCGAGCACGCGATCCGGCGCGAGCTGGTGCTGATCAAGGTCATGGCCGACAATTTCGGCAAGCGCAACGAGATCATCCAGATCGCCAACATCTTCCGCGCGTCGATCATCGACGTGAGCAAGTCCTCCCTGACCATCGCCGTGATCGGGGACGAGAGCAAGGCGGAGGCGATCCAGAACCTGCTTTCTGAGTTTGGAATCCTCGAGCTGGTGCGCACCGGCATGGTGGCGCTGGAGCGTGGGCAATATACCATTGACGAACAGACCAAGGAAAAAGGAGAGTTTGACTATGGCAAAAATGTATTATGAGCAGGACTGTGACCTTCAGGTTCTGGACGGCAAGAAGATCGCCGTGATCGGCTACGGCTCCCAGGGCCACGCCCACGCGCTGAACCTGCGCGACTCCGGCTGCGACGTCATCGTCGGCCTGCGCAAGGGCGGCAAAAGCTGGCCGGTGGCTGAAAAGGACGGCTTCACCGTGATGACCGTGCCGGAGGCCGCCCAGGCTGCCGACATCATCATGATCCTGATCAACGACGAAAACCAGGCCGCCATGTACAAAAAGGACATCGCGCCCTACCTGACCGCCGGCAAGGCCATCGCCTTCGCCCACGGCTTCAACATCCGCTACAAGCAGATCGTGCCCCCGGCCGACGTGGACGTCTTCATGGCCGCCCCCAAGGGCCCGGGCCACACCGTCCGCTCCACCTACGTGGCGGGCAAGGGCGTGCCGTGCCTGGTGGCGGTCGAGCAGGACGCTTCCGGCAAGTGCCGTGACATCGCTCTGGCCTACATCGCCGGCATCGGCGGCGCGCGGGCCGGCATCATGGAAACCACCATGCACGACGAGACCGAGACCGACCTGTTCGGCGAACAGTGCGTGCTCTGCGGCGGCGTGGTCGACCTGATGAAGGCGGGCTTCGAGACCTTGGTCGAAGCTGGCTACGAACCCGAGAACGCCTACTTCGAGTGCA
>DGRV01000054.1:1177-15013 GCA_002391225.1 Christensenella sp. UBA4379 | reverse complement strand
GACTTGACTTTTAATAGTTAGTCTCGCTTCTGTCATTCCGCCCTGTTCCGGGTTTCCGGGACAGGGCATTTCTTTTATCTATAAGACAAGCGGGCTGCAAATTTGCCGCCCGCTTCATGTTCATCAGCTCCACGTCAGCTGCAGCTGACGCTTATGATTTGCGCAATCCAGAAGGTACAGATTCATCAGCGTCTGATAAGGCAAGCCGGACTGCTCTGAAAGCTGCTTAAAATAATCAATGACTTCCTGATCAATACTGATCGTCACTTGTTTTTTCAGTCTCTTTGTGTATGGATTTTTGCGGGGATTGAGCTTCTCAATCTCATACTCTTCGGTCACAGCGTTACCCCATCCTTAAATATCGCGATCTCGCGGTAGTCGTGCAGCTCGGACTGGGTCCTTTCGCCGGATGCGACCGCCAGGATCTTCTGGAAGAAGTCCTCCGTGGTCTCCTCCATCGTCTTGCCCTGTACCAGGACGCCGGCGTTAAAGTCGATCCAGTTCTTCTTGCGCTCCGCCAGGGCGGTGTTGGTGGCCACTTTCACCGTGGGGATCGGCGCGCCGACGGGCGTACCGCGGCCGGTGGTGAAGAGCACCAGGTGAGCGCCGGCGGCCATCAGGGCCGTAATGGCGCACAGGTCGTTGCCCGGGCCGTAGACCAGGTTCAGGCCCTTATGGCTCACATGCTCACAGTAATTCAGCACGTCCTCCACCTCGCCGGTGCCGCCCTTCTGGGTGCAGCCGAGGCTCTTGTCCTCCAGGGTGGTGATGCCGCCGGCCTTGTTTCCGGGAGAAGGATTCTCGTATACCTCCTGGCCGTGACGGATGAAATATTCCTTGAAGCCGTTGATCAGGCCGACGGCCTTCTGGAAGACCGCCTCGTCCCGGCAGCGGTTCATCAGGATGGTTTCCGCGCCGAACATCTCCGGCACCTCGGTCAGCAGGCTCGTGCCGCCGCAGCGGGTGAGCAGGTCCGACACGCTGCCCAGCAGGGGGTTCGCGGTGATGCCGGACAGGCCGTCCGATCCGCCGCACTTGAGGCCGATGACCAGCTCGGAGGCGCTGATGGGCTCCCGCTTCTGCTTCGCGGCGTACTGCGTCAGCTCGTCCAGCAGCTTCATGCCGGCCTCGATTTCATCCTCCGCTTCCTGCGTGACCAGGAATTTGACCCTCTCCGGGTTGACTTCGCCCAGCACAGGCTTAAAGACGTTCAGGTTGTTGTTTTCGCAGCCCAGGCTCAGCACCAGCACGGCCCCGGCGTTCGGGTGATGCACCATGGAAGCCAGGAGCTTCTGGGTGTTGGCGTGGTCCTCGCCCAGCTGGCTGCAGCCGTAGGGATGCACGAAGCAGTGGATGCCGTCCACCCGGTCGCCGTAGGCTTCCTGGGCCAGGCGCTCCAGGGTCTTGGCCGTGCCGTTCACACAGCCGACGGTGTTGACGATCCACACCTCGTTGCGGATGCCGACCTGGCCGTCCTCCCGGCGGTAGCCCATGAAGGTGGCTTCCCGGTCCAGGGGCAGCTTGCAGGATACCGGCTGGTAGGTATAGTCCAGCACGCCGGACAGGTTGGTTTTGACGTTATGGGTGTGCACCCACATCCCCGGGTGGATGGGCGACGTGGCGTGGCCGATGGGGAAGGCGTACTTGACGATGTTGGACCCTTCGGGGATCTCGCTCAGGGCGAACTTGTGGCCCGCGGGAATATCCTCCGCCAGGGTCACGCCCAGGCAGGTCTCTCCCTTCTTCAGGGCTTCCAGGGCGACGCCCACGTTGTCTTTCTGATTGATGCGGATAAATCTGGCCATCCGTTTTCACTCCGTTTCACCGCCGGACAGGGCGGGTTTTTGTTTCATCAATTATAAAAGAAAACGGGGCTTTCGTCAATCATCAACCGCTGTACCAGAGCAAGGCGCAGAAACGAGGCGCAGAAACGGGTTTTTAGTCGATTCAACATTTTCTAAGATTTTTTTCTTTTCCCGCTGCCACCGGGCCGTGCGTATATAAAAGCGACCGGGCGTTAGAAAGCGCCTGATGAAAATGAAGACACACAGGGCCGTTCAGGCCGGATAAAAAGGAGATGATCACTATGAAGATGACTAAGCAGAATCTGGAAACCCTTTTCAAAGTTAGCCTTGCCGTGACCGGTGTGGCCACCCTGGTCCTGGGCGGCGCCGCTCTCTTTGACATCGACCTGTCGGACGGCCTGCGGAGATTCCTCGGCATCGCGGACCTGGTGGCCGTGCCCGCTTTCGTGTACGCGGCTCTCAACAAGATCAAGGGCACCGCGCAAGTCGAGGCCTGATTCCCTTTCTGAAAATAGGCTCCGGCCGTGGGTATCAGCCACCGAACAACTGCTGATCCCATTTCACCCCGTTCACTTAAGTTTACATGATCAACCCCCTGAAAACCCGTCGGCTTTCAGGGGGCTTTGGCTTTTTAATAATACAGGTTCCCGAACCAGTTCATCGCGTCCAGCCATTTGGTGGAGGTCTGGATGCCGCTGGCGTAGGGGAAGAAGGCGATAAAGAAGGCCGCGCAGATCAGGATGTAAAGAATCACCAGCAAGAGGGAGATCCGGTCTGCCCGTTTTAATGCCGCTTCGCCGCCTTTTTTGAGGGCTGCGGCCGCGCGGCGGTCCGTCCAGTATTCGCCGATCAGGGAAACGGCCAGGATGACGAAAGGGACGGACGGGAAATAGTGGTAGATGTAGGTGCCGCGGGGCACCAACATCCACGGCAGGTACTGGGCGGCAAAGCAGATGGTCAGCAGCAGGGGCCGGATGTCCCGTCCGTTTTCCGGGCAGAACCAGCCCGCTTCCAGCTTCCGTTTTCCGCCGAAGAGGATGGGATCGATCTGGTGCCGGATCAGGGCGTAGAATACCATCAGCATGGCCAGGATGCCCACCCACCAGACGGCGGGGTTCCCGAAGGCCAGGATCGTGCAGGCGGTGCCGGCGGGCTCGTAGGCGTCCGCCGCGTAGTACATGGGCTTCATGGACAGGGGCCACTCATACCAGGGGGAATAGAAGGGATGGTCCATCCCCAGCCCGGGCTGGCTGTGATAGCTGAGCATGCCCTCGGCCGCCTGGATGATTTTCTGTACCGAGACCCCGCCCGAGGGGGCGAAGTAGGGGATGTAGGACAGGTAGTAAATCCCCAGCGGGACAGCGATAAAGAAGATCAGGCAGGAAGCCAGCGTCAGGAGAACGCGGCCGCCGCTTTGGGCGGTGCGGACCGTTTCCTTCCCCTCCTCCGTTTCCTCAAAGGGCGGAGGCGTCGGGGGCGTCTGCTCCCCCTTCCGGGCGGGAGCGGTCTGTTTTCTCTGTTCCTCTTCGGCCTTTTTCTCCCGGAGGAGCTGCTTTGCCGCGAAGATCAGCCGGCCCTTTCTCCACAGGCCGATGAAGAACAGCGCCGCCAGGCCGACCCCGGCGTAGCAGCCCGTCCATTTGGAGGCCACGGCCAGGCCCATGAACAGGCCGGACAGGCCGAGGGGGACCAGGTTTTGCTTGAGAGACGCGCCGAAAAAGTCCGTAAAGAACCAGCGCAGCATGAAGTAAACCGCCCAGAGGATGAACAGTACCACGAAGGAATCGATGGTGGCCAGACGGGTCTGGGTGTAGTGCAGGGTATCGAGGGCCATCATCAGCGCGGGCAGGATGGCAAAGCGCCGTTTTTTAAACAGGAGCCTGCCCAGCAGGTACATGGCCGGCAGCATCAGCACGCCGCACAGGGTCCCCGCAAAGCGCCAGCCGAACGGGGTCATGCCGAACACGGCGATCGCCCAGCTCATCAGGACCTTGCCCAGCGGCGGGTGGGTGGTTTCATAGGGGTACATCCCCGTCAGGTGCTCGTAGGCCGTGCGGGCGTGGTAGATCTCGTCAAAGTACATGGAGTTATACCAGCCCGGCTCGCCGGACAGGGTGTTCTGCTCGTCGTGCAGGGCGGCGGGGCTGTCCCCCGCGGAGCTAAGTGCTCCGGCGATGGGCAGAACGTTCCCTTCCGCGTCGCGGAAGATCACCTCGTAGAGGTTGAGGCCGGGCCTGCCCGTGATGCGGACATAGCGGCCGGACAGGGACAGGTTATCCGGCCCCTTCCAGGAACGGACGTAATACCACTGGAAGAGGTTGCCGATGTCCATATTGCACACGTAGTCTTCGCCAAAGCGTTCCCCGTCGTCGCTCACGGCCACGAAGAACTCCCGGTCGTACTGGTGGACGCCGCCGATATAGAGCATGCGGAAATCGCTGCGCTGTTCCCCTAAGTCGAAGGTGACAGTCTGCTCCGTCTCAGAGAACATATAGCCCGTCTGTGGGGAGGTAAAGGAGCCCAGGTGCCAGAAGGCGAGCAGGGCGTAGCAGACCGTGATAGCGGCCATGATCAGCCAGTCCTTTTTGTCCATCCGGTGGCGGGAAAGCCAGTCCTTTTCCTCTAAAACGGGGGGCAGGGCGGGCCCGGACGTATCCTTTTGTTCGTCGTCCCGCAAAGAGCGGCTGCCAAGGGCCAGAGGGAGAAGATTGGGCTCTGTCCGCCGAAGGGCGATATAGACCGAAAACGCCGCCGACAGGACGCTCAGACAGGCGGAAGCGTATTCCAGGCCGGTCATATCGCTTTGAATCCCCATCATGGGGCTGGTCAAATGGCCCTCCGCCCCGCCGATCCGCACGTTGCGGGACAGGACGCAGCCGACGTTCAGCAGGGAAGCCGCCGTGATCAGCCCCAGCAGGACGAGGACCCGGTGGTCCTTTTCCAGATACCAGGCCAGGACCAGCAGGGGCAGGGCGGCAAAGAGATACCTTTCGTGCATCATCCCGCCCAGGTTGAACAGCAGGGCCAGCAGGATGGCCCCGTACAGCGGCAGGTGGCGAAGCTGTCCGGAAAGGATAAAGGCGGCCAGCGCCAGCCCCAGGGCCAGGACGATCAGCAGGGTGGAATAGGCCTGATAGCTGAAGGGGAACAGGGCCGTCAGCGACACCAGCGCGCCGGCCGCCGCGGCAACTAAACACAAAATCTTTTCCTTCCCGTTTTCCCGGTCGCGCAGGAAGAAGGCGGCCAGGGCCGGCAGGGCCAAAAGCAGGCCGGCCAGCAGCGGGAACAGGGGGGAAGCTGTGCTTTCGATGCCCACCCAGTTCGCCCCGATCAGGAAGTACAGGTTGCAGGCGTTGACCGTGGCGTGGGCGTAATAGCTCATCGTCCTTCCGTACAGGGCGATCAGCCAGCCGAAGGGCTGGTCCCCCTTGAAGGGCAGGATCAGGGCCGCCGCCAGCAGGAGGGAGACCCCCGCCCCGATGCCAAAGCGGATCAGGGCCCTGCGCAGGGCCGCGCTGTCCTTTCTCTTTGAAAACAGGTCCAGCCCCAGGGCGGCCAGGCCCATGGGCCCGAACATCAGGGCCTGGGGCTTGATCAGCACGGCGGTCACATAGGCCGGCAGGGCGAACTCCCAGCGGCCCTCGATGGCGGCCAGCACTGTGACCAGAAGGAAGAGCATCATCACGCCGTCCGACTGGCCCCAGCCCGCCCCGGTCAGGAGGATGGTCGGGTTCAGCAGGTAGAAAAAGCCCGGCATCAGCGCGGACAGGGGAAGCCGTCCGCCGCGCAGGGAAAGCTTTTCTTTTTTGAGGATATAGGCGGTCAGGAGCCCCGCCCCGATCAGGTCAGCCAGGACGGGCGGCAGCTTGATCAGCCATTCGGAAGCGGACGCCCCGAACCACCGGCCCAGGGTGACGAACAGGCCCAGGATCCAGATGTATCCGGGCGGGTAATCGCAAAAGCTGTTCGGGTTATAAAAGACGCCCGGCCCATCCTCCGCCATGCTCTGCCCCCAGGCGATAAAATCGCTCACATCCACGTTATAGCCGTGGACAAAGCTCATGAGGATCAGGCGGAGGAACAGGGCGATCAGGAACAGGACCAGCAGTCCCTTTGCCGCCGGCACCGTGCGGCCGGACCGGGCGACAAAGGCCCCCCGGACCAGCAGCACCAGGTACAACCCGGCGAAAAAGACCAGCAGGGCGGAGGGAAGAAGGGGTCCCCTGCTTCTCCCGCCGGATGCCTGGGCGCTTTCTTCATTCCGGCTGTCTTCCGCGTACCAGGCGGCGGCGCGGACCCCGTCGGGCAGGGCGTCCACCCGCGTCAGGGAGATCCCGTCAAACCAGGCTTCGCCCTCCGCCTCCCCGGAATAGCCGCCCAAGCGGGCAAAGACCGTCACAAAATGCTGGTCCGCCCCGGTGCGGCCGTAAAAGCTCACCTGCCGCCATTCCCCTTCGGTATCATAGAGGGGCTCCGAAAAAGCGTATACCCCCGCCACGGACAGATTCGCGCCCATGCCTTCCCGGCAGGACGCCTTGATCCAGCCGGACAGGCAGTACAGGCTGTCCGGCTCCACGGCGACGTCCGTGGCAAAGCGGGCGTCGTTGGCGATCCGGTTTTCGATATGGCCGCTGACGCCGCCTTCCCTTCCTTCGTCAAAGGAAAATACGGTGTAGGCCTCGCTGTGCACGTAAGCGTCCTCATACCAGGCGCTGTCTCCGTTCTGCAGGCGGGAAAAATCCGTCTCCGCGATCAGATTCACCCCGGCGGGGGTGGCCTTTTTCTGCCAGGGCTTCAGCAGGAACAGAACGGCGGCTGCCAATACGACGGCGGCCGCCAGAACCGGTATCCAGCGCTTTTTCAGGGCATTTTTATTCATGCTTCCTTGTTCCTTTATGTTCTAACTGATGGGCGTCGTATTAAAAAGCGCCCTTAATGTAGCGGAACCCCGCGTCGCTCTTTTCCAGGATGTCGAAGCGGAGGTTTGTTTCCCCGGTTTCTTCGGTCCATTGCCGGGCGGCTTTTCGGATCCGCTCGCGCTTGACGCTGTCTGCCCGGGCGGCGCCCTCAAACAGGCGACTGGCGCTTTTGACCTCGATCATGGCGGTCACCGGCCCGTCCCGGGCGATCAGGTCGATTTCCCCGCCCCGGACCCGGTAGCGCGCCCGGATCACCTTGACGCCCCGGGCGCGGAGATAACGGACGGCGGAAAGCTCCGCCCAGACACCGGAAACCTTCATAATACTCCAATAAAACCGTTCTAAATTTCAAATGCGTAATTCTTAATGCGTAATGCGTAATTCGCTGCCTTCGGCAGCGGAGTTGCCCGCCGCTTTTAAGATTGATCGCAAAGTATCTATCATTACGCATTACGAATTAGGCATTACGAATTTCCCAATAAAGCTCTTTCGGTGCGCCGGGCACGGTCCCAGCCTTTTCAATGCCTCAATGTGCTCTTTGGTTCCGTAGCCCTTGTTTCGGGAAAAGCCGTATTCGGGATACAGGCGGTCCCATTCCGCCATCTGCCGGTCCCGCGTTACTTTGGCGATGATGCTGGCGGCGGCGATGGAATAGCACAGGGCGTCGCCATGGATGATGCCGCGCTCCTGACCTTTAAGCCCCAGGCCCTCCAGCGCGTCGATTAAAAACAGCTCCGCCGGGACCTGCTCCGCCGCCCGGCGCATGGCGTTCTTCGTGGCGTTCAGGATGTTGATCTCGTCGATCTCTTCCGGGGAGGCTTCCCCGACGCCGATGTACAGGGCTGTTTTCTGAATCTCCTCAAAGACCTGCTCCCGCCGCTTTTCGGACAGCTTCTTGCTGTCGTCCACGTACAGAAGGAGGGGTTCCTTGGGCATCACGACGCAGGCGGCCACCACGTTGCCCATCAGCGGACCGCGGCCCGCCTCGTCCATCCCGGCGAAGACGACACCGCTCTCCCACAGGGGAAGGTCCGTCTGAATCAGCTCATTCAGGCGTTCCTGACGGCTGCTCCGCATGGCTCTCCTCCTTCCGCGCAAAGGGCACCGGCGCTTTTTCCAGGGTGAGGCGGCCGAGCTTTCCGGCCCGGAACTCATCCAGCACCACGCGGCTGCCCCGCTCTGTGTCCGTCTCGTTTCCCTTCAGCAAAAAGCCCCGGCCCCGGCAGACGGCTTCCATCAGGGAATCCCCCCGAAGGGCGCTGTCCTGCACGTGGAAACGCTCCATGACGGCCTCCGGCTTCATCTCCATCATATCGTCCAACAGGTGGACCGCCAGGGCGTATACGTCCTGCACGTCGTCCCGGATGGCGGCGATGTAGCTCAGGCGGACGGCGGCGTTCTGATCGTCCAGCCGGGGCCACAAAAGGCCGGGCGAATCCATCAGCTCCAGATACGGGGTCACCTTCACCCACTGGGCGGAGCGGGTGACGCCGGGCCGGTCGCTGACCCGGGCGACCACGCTGCCGTTCAGCCGGTTGATCAGGGTGGACTTGCCCACGTTGGGCACGCCCACGACCATGGCCCGCACCGTTTTGGAAATGCCCCGGGCCCGAGCCTGGGCCACCTTCTTTTCCGCCTTGGCGGTGATCAGGCGGAGCACCTGCTTGTACTGGCGGTTCACGTCGATGGCCGCGCAGGTGATCCCCAGGGAGCGGAAGTACGAAAGCCAGCGCTCCGTCTCCTGTTCGTCGGCCAGGTCGCTCTTCTGCAGGACCAGAATATGCTCCTTGTCCCGCATCATACGGATCAGGTCCGGGTTGCGGCTGGCCCTGGGCAGGCGGGCGTCGCACAGCTCCACGATCACGTCCGCCCGGGACAGCTGCTCCTGCAGCTGCCGCTTGGCCTTGGCCATATGGCCCGGATACCAGTTGATTTTCTGACGGCTTTCACTCATGCTGACCGACCCCTGTTCGTTGATTTCCCGTTCATCATATCACGAAACACTTAAAATGAAAAGAAAAGCGGAAGAATAATATGTAAAAACACCAGTTCTTTCCTGATCTGCCCTTCCCTGACCTTGCAAAGAATTCGCAAAATCCCATTTTTTTGCACGCTGTCGTGCAAAGATTTCTATCTCGACATCAGGCGGGGGTTGTGATATCATAAATCGCGAAAAACAGCGCGGGAGGGCCTGAACATGAATCAACGGAAATTTCTGATCGTCGTGGATATGCAGAACGATTTTATCGACGGCTCCCTGGGGACCAGGGAGGCGCAGGCCATCGTGCCCGCCGTGGCGGCCCGGATCAGGGAGTGTCGGGAAGCCGGCTGGGCCGTGATCGCCACCCTGGACACCCACGAGGAAAACTATCTGGACACCAGGGAGGGCAGGTTCCTGCCGGTCCGCCACTGCATCCGGGATACGGAGGGCTGGCGCATCCGGGAAGAGATCCGGGAAGCCCTGGGCGATTCCGCCGTGCTGGTGGAAAAGCCCACCTTCGGCAGCGTCCGCCTGCCGGCTATCCTGCGGGAGATGAACGGCGGGGAGGACCCGGCCGCCATCGAGCTGATCGGCCTGTGCACGGACATCTGCGTGGTGTCCAACGCCCTGCTGCTCAAAGCCGCCTTCCCCGAGACGGATTTTTCCGTGCGCCGGGACTGCTGCGCGGGCGTGACGCCGGACAAGCACGAAGCCGCCCTGGAAACCATGCGCAGCTGCCAGGTCAGCGTCCTGTAAATCATAGGAGGAATCACCATGAGCGAATATTGTTTTGACGCCCCCGCCGTGCGGGACCGTCTGGTGCGGGAAATCAGGAATCTTTCCCAGGCCCAGGGCTTTTCCAAGGTCGTCATCGGCATTTCCGGCGGGAAGGATTCCACCGTCACCGCCGCCCTGTGCGCCCGGGCCCTGGGGCCTGAAAACGTCTATGGCGTCATGATGCCCGACGGCGAGCAGAAGGACATCGCCGACAGCCAGAAGGTCTGCGAAGTATTAAAGATCCACAAACGGGTCGTCAACATCGGGGCCATGCACCGGGCCCTCCGGGAAGTGACCGACCAGAACGCCCCCACCGCCAAAGAGGGAGAATTCAGCATCCCCTACAGCCGGGAGAGCGACATCAACGTCGGTCCCCGCCTGCGCATGACCGCGGTGCGCTACATCGGCCAGGCCATTGGCGCCCGTCTGGCCGGCACCGGGAACCTGAGCGAGGCGACCGTAGGCTACTGCACCAAGGACGGGGATACCTCCTGCGACTTTTCCGTGCTGGGCAAACTGACCAGCGTGGAGGTGGTGGAAGTCGGCCTGACGATGGAAGAGCTCCCCCGGGACCTGGTGGTCAAAACCCCCACCGACGGCCTGTCCGGCAAGAGCGACGAAGAGCGGCTGGGCCTGACCTATCAGGACATCCACAAATACATCCGCCTGGGTACCTGCGGAAACCCGGAAACGGACGAAAAGATCCGGGCCAAGGAAAGGGCCAACATGCACAAGCGCCGCATGCCCCTGATTCTGGACCCCATGAAAGAGGATGAATAAGATGAAAAGCGCCCTGGCCTTTTTCGGGGCTTTTAACCCGCCGACGGCGGCGCATATCGGCCTGGCGGAGTTCGCGCTTCAACAAACGGGGCGGGAGCTGGCCGTCTTCGTCCCCTCCAAAGCGGTCTACATCCGGGACGAACAGGGGAAGGACTTCGCCTACAGCGACGCCATGCGGCTGCAAATGCTGAAAGCGGCGGCGAAGACCCGCCCTTTTATGCGGGTGTCCGACTGGGAAATGCGCCAGCCCCGCCAGCCCAGGAGCTATGAAACCCTCTGCCATCTGCGGGACGAAGGCATCCAGGCCTCCCTCCTGCTGGGCTCGGACAAGCTGCCGGAGCTGGAGCGCGGGTGGCTCCATGTAAGGGAAATCGCCGAGGAGTTCGGCTTCGTCTGCCTGACCCGCGGGGCGGACGAATGTCGGCGCATGATCGAGGAGGACCCTTACCTTAAGACCCTGTCGCCCCATATCACCGTATTGGATTCCCCGGAGGAGACGCGGAACGTTTCCTCCACCCAGGTGCGCAGACTGGTCCGGGAGCTGGGCGCGCTGGTGCCCGGCGAAATCCTGCCGCTGCTGTTTCAAGAAGAGGAGGAACCGTCATGAAGCTTGATCCCATCGTATTTTCCCTGCTGGATACCGACCTGTACAAGTTCAACATGGACCAGGTGATCTTCCACAAGCACACCGACCTGAGCGGCGAATACTATTTCCGCTGCCGCAACGAGGGCGTCACCTTCACGCGGGAGATGTTCGACGAAATCAACGCCCAGATCGACCACCTGTGCCTGCTCAAGTTCACGAAGGAAGAGCTGGATTACCTGCGCTCCATCCGCTTTATCAAAAACGACTATGTGGAGTTCCTGCGCCTGTGGCGGCCCATCCGGGACTATGTGGAAACCAGCCTGAGCGACGAAGGGGAGCTCAGCATCGTGGTCCGCGGCCCCCTCTTTTCCGCCATGCAGTTTGAAATTTACCTCCTGGAGATCGTCAACGAGGTCTATTTCCGGATGCAGTATGACTATGACGTCCTCCTCACCTCGGCCAAGGAAAAGCTGGACCAGAAGATCCAGGACTTCCAGAGCGGCAAATATACCTTCACCTTCGCTGAATTCGGCTGCCGCCGCCGCCTTTCCCGGGAGTGGGAGGACGTCGTGGTGCGCCGCCTGAGCGCGGAGACGCACAACCTCATCGGCACCTCCAACGTCTACCTGGCCATGAAGTACGGGCTGACGCCCATCGGCACCTACGCCCACGAGTTCGTGCAGATGTACCAGGGCATCGACTCCATCCCCCTGGCCTACACCAACCACTACGCCCTGGAGGACTGGTACGACGAATACCGCGGCGACAACGGCACCGCCCTGACCGATACCATCACCACCGACCTTTTCCTCATGGACTTTAACCGCGCCATGGTCAACAACTTTAACGGCGTCCGTCACGACAGCGGGGACCCCTATGAGTGGGGCGAAAAGATCATCCGCCACTACGAAAGCTACGGCGTGGACCCGAAAACGAAGCTCCTTTTGTTCAGCGACAGCCTGAACTTTGACAAGGCCCAGGCCCTCTACGATCATTTCAAGGACCGCTCGAAGGTCTCCTTCGGCATCGGCACCTTCTGTTCCAACGATACCAGCGAAAAGGCCCTGAACATCGTCATCAAGCTGCAGACGGTCAACGGCCGCGCGGTGGCCAAGCTCTCCGACTCCCCCGGCAAGGCCATGTGCCGCGACGAAGAATACCTGGAGTACCTGAAGCGCTCCGTGAAGTTCCGGCTGGGGAGGGAGAAGTAAGCACCGGCCGGAGAAACACGCGCCAAGCGATATTCATCAATTCAAACAGCCGAGCCGTTACAAGCGAGGCTGTTTTTTCACTCCGTCATTTTTTCTTTTCGGAGGATGAACCTTTTCCTCCCGAAAAGCGACTATCAAGGTGAAAACGGGTGGAAGTAGGTTTCATCCAGCAGAAGGGAGGAAGGACGATGGACGAGTTTGAAGCGCTGCTCGCGTCCAGCAGAACCGCCGTAGAGCGGTGGGTCAAGGCCCGCGTCAGCGGTCGGGCGGACGCAGAAGACATCCTGCAGGATACGTACATGGCGGCCTTCCAGGGCTTTTCGTCGCTTCGCAGCCAGGAGGCCTTCCTGCCGTGGATCCTCGGCATCGCCAAGCGGAAATACGCGGACTGGTGCCGGGCCAGGGCAAAGAGTCCCCTGGTGTTCACGGACACCCTCCCGGAGCGGGCGGAGGATGCGCCGGAGGACACGGCGGTGGAAGAGACGCTGGAGAAACTTTCCCAAAAAGACCGGCTGATGCTGCTGCTGTTTTACAGGGAAATGCTCTCTCAAAAGCAGATCTCTCTCCGCCTGGGCATTCCCGAAGGCACGGTCAAGAGCCGGATGAACGCCGCCCGCAGCCGCTTCCGTGACGCGTACCCTGATCCGCCCAAAGGAGGAAAGAAGATGAACAAAACAAAAAAGCCGGCCCTGCCGGACAGGCTGCCGGATTATGCCATCGTCTGGAAGGACGAGCCCGCCTTCCCCGTCGTCTGCGAGGAGATGATGGGCTGGTTCATCGTCCCGAAGCTCGGTGAAAAGCTGGTCTGGGGCATGTACGACCTGCCCAGCCGGAGGCTGGACGTATCCTACGAAATGTCGGTCCTGGGACCGGCGAAAGTGCACGGGCTGGACGGCGTGGCCATCCGGGCCCGGGTGCTCCCGCCCAAGGCCTCCATCGCCGAAAATGACCCAATGAAGGAAGCGGTGGCGGCCTCCACCGGAGGCCAGGAGGAATGGACCTTCATCGCCCAGGAGAAGGACGGCTATACCCGCTTTCTCTCCGCCGAGCACATGGAAAACGGCGTCCGGACGCTGACCACCTTCCTGGACGGGGACGAGTTCATGAACAGCTGGGGCTTTGGGGAGGACAACCGCGGGAGCCCCATTCACCTGGAGCCGAAGGGGAAGATCGTCAGATCCGGCGCTCAGATCACCGCCAATGGGGACGGGCCCTTCATGGACCTTACCGGACGCTGCGAGCTGACGCTGGACGGAAAGGTCTATGACACCGTCTGCCTGATGGACCTGGGGATGTACGAAGAGGGCATGGTCAGCGAACAGTACCTTGGACGAGACGGCCGCACCGTCCTGTGGCGGCGCTTCAACCGGGACGACTGGGCGTTGGACCGCTACGGAAAAAACTGGTCCGCCCTCCTGCCCGAAAACGAGCGGATCACCATCAACGGCCAGACCTATGTGCACTGGTACGACTGCCTGTGTCTGAGATACCGGCATTTTGGCCAGTAGTTCGCCAGCACTTTGTACTTGGTGCCCGGCCCTGAGCGCAGACGCAGGGTGCCTTTCCGGGTTTCAGCGCCGGAGAAGTCCGTGTTGACCCGCCAGACCTCCGTCCGGTTGTCGTCCCCCGGCGCGGTGAAGTTGACACGGGGCGTCATAGCGGCAGGCACCGGAGCGCGGAGGATGTTTCCGGGGCCTGCCAGCCCGTTCTTCGCTGAAAACTGTCCACTGGACAGTTTTCCGGGCGCTGCGAACCCCTCCACGAGCCGCTGCCATTT
>DGRV01000054.1:0-1049 GCA_002391225.1 Christensenella sp. UBA4379 | reverse complement strand
TCCGTCACTTCCGCAGACAGCGGAGCAAGAGTTCCGTTGCCGTTGGTCGAGAAGTCAGTGCAGTCAGCGGGGTAAACACAGATCAAGGGGATCACCTCCTGAAGGGTAAAAAGAAAGCGCCGCCCGTGTGGACGACGCCTGATGAAATAAGGTGTTATGCTTTACGCTTGAGAAGCCAGAAATGATTGATTCCGTCCTTTGAGTCTGATACTGTGCATCCAAGAGACCTTTTCTTTTCAGGATCTCGTGGATAGCTACGCAGCAATAAACCAATTGTGATGTTTGCAAAGGCAGTATTATTCGCTTTACCGGGAATAATCTGGAAAAGCATATCATAATCCCGACCGTCCTCTAATACGGGAATATCTGAGAAAAAGTCCTTTACGAATTTCCAGCCATGTCTTTCGTACACGATATCGTTATCGGGGTTTTCAAGTAGTTTTACGTAGACGGGTTCTTCCTTAGTGTCATCACTTTCATCATATTCTGAAAACTCGATGTCGCTGTCACCACCCCGATTAATCTGATCTTCAAAAAAGCTGTTTACACTGTCGATCATTTCCCGATAGGTGACCACGTCTACGCCAAATTCCTCCATAGGATCATATTGCTCCATAGATTTGCGCACTTCTTCCTGTATCGTCTCCAGTTTCTTCCTCATGCTATCCATTTCGGCCTTGTATGACATCTGGATCTTTTTGATTTCTTGCAGCCTTTTTTCCTGCTCGATAACTTTCGCCTCCAGAGCGGTGTAAATTGCAAGCGTGTCCTTATCAAGCAGTTCTCTGATTTCGTCAATCGTAAACCCAGCAGCTTGAAGATTCTTGATTTTGACAAACACAAGAGCCTGGTCTTCGTCATAATAACGATAGCCCGACCATTGATCCACCTTAACCGGTTTCAGTAGATCGACATGATCATAGTAGCGCAAGGTCTGAGGATTACATCCGCAAAGCAGAGCAAATTGCTTGATCGTCATACCGTCTGCCTCCTTTCGGACTGAATGTATCATTACAGTTCAGTGTAAGGTCAAGCACCTTTTGAAAAAA
>DGRV01000043.1:1528-3886 GCA_002391225.1 Christensenella sp. UBA4379 | reverse complement strand
TCATGGTGGCGTAATAGCGGTACAGGTCCCGACAGGGGGTGGGCTGCTTCTGCCCCTGCCAGGGCTCCGGCAGCAGGATCATCCCCGCCAGGGAGAGGGGAAAACCGTTCATCCGCAGGAATTCCAGGGTGTTGTCCAGCATCTGGCTGTCGCTGCCGCCCTCGGACACCACGGGCAGTACCCGGCGCATTTCCTCCCCCATGACCGGGGAGAGCATGGTTTCTTCCCGGGCCTTCATGCGGTCGTGGTTGCCCCGGATGGTGTTGATTTCCCCATTATGCAGGAGCATCCGTTGGGGATGGGCCTTGCTCCAGGAGGGGAAGGTGTTGGTGGAAAAGCGGGAATGGACCATGGCCATCCGGGAGGTATAGCGCACGTCCTGCAGGTCGTCGTAGAAGGAGCGCAGTTGACTTACCAGCATCATGCCCTTATAGACGATGGTGCGGCAGGACAGGGAGCAGATATAGGTGTCCGTATCCTGCTTTTCAAACACCCGGCGCAATACATAAAGCCGCCGGTCAAAGTCCGCGCCGGCGGCGACAGAAACGGGACGGGCCAGGAAGCACTGGCGGATGCGGGGCATGGTGCGGCGCGCTCCGGCCCCCAGCTGGGCGGGGTGGCAGGGCACGTTCCGCCAGCCCAGGACGGTCAGTCCCTCCGAGACGGCGAGCTGCCCGAAAATCCGGCAGATGTTTTCCGCGCCTACTTCGTCTTCCGGCAGGAAAAACATGCCGACGCCGTAGTCCCCGGGGCCGCCCAGGACGATCCCTTCCTCCCCGGCCCAGGCGGAAAACAGGGCGTGGGGCAGCTGGGTCATGATGCCCACGCCGTCGCCGGTGGTGCCCAGGGCGTCGCTGCCCGCCCGGTGCGCCAGGCGCTCCACGATGGACAGCGCCTGGTCCACGGTGCGGTGGGTGCTCTTGCCGCTCAGATCCACGATGGCGCCCAAGCCGCAGCTTTCGTGCTCCAGTTCTTCATGGTATAACGGGTATTGCTGGTCCCGCATAGTCATTCCTCCGTCCCCTTTGACGATTGTAAAATCCGGGCCGCGTATTCGGCCATTTTGACGCCGTGGTTCATGGCGTACTGCTGCAGGGCCCGGTGCGCCTCCGGCTCGGTGATTCCGTGGCGTTTCATCAACAGCCGCTTGGCCAGTTCCACGGTTTTCTTTTCTGTCCCAGCCCGCTTGGGCAGGCGCATCTGGTGCAGCTGAGAGAGCATCTGCACCGCGCCGATCAGGGCCTGGGAAGATACGGGGATAGGCATCCTGAATATCTCCGGCGCTTCGCAGCTTTCCAGCACCTGGGGCCTAGCGATCAGCAAAATCTGCACCCGGTCCCCGTAGTCCCATTGAAGCTCGTCCGGCTCACAGTCCGGCAGCACGCCCGCCAGCACCACGATGCCGTCCTCACATTCATTGACGGTCCTTCGCAGTTCGCTTCCCGAACCGCAGCAGCGGAACACGGGCAAGCCGGAGGAAGCCAGCAGCTGGGACAGCCTGTTTCTGCTTTCTTCCGCAGCGCTGGCGACGACGATCCTTGCCACGGACACGCCTCCCTTCGGGTAGAGTGGAGAGTGGAGCGTTAGAAGGTAGGAGGGAGGAGGGAAAAGGTAGGAGGTGAATGGATGAATGCGTAATTCTTAATGCATAATGCGTTATTTCGGTTGCTTACTGCGTCATCGGAGACAAATATTCCGCCCTTCACTCCTCACTTCTCGCTATAAACCTCCTACCTCCTACCTTCTACTTCCTACCTTTTTAGTACATCACAATATAGCGGTTGATTTCCCATTGGCTGACGTGGGTGCGGTAGGCGTCCCATTCCTTTTCCTTGCCCTCTACGTACTGGGACAGCACGTGCTCGCCCAGGCAGGAGCAGATCACGTCGTCCGCCTTCAGGCAGTCGATGGCTTCGCGCAGGGTGCCGGGCAGGGACCGGATGCCTTTGGCTTGCCGGGTGGCCGCATCCATGGCGAAGATGTTTTCGGTGATTTCCTCCGGCGGGGTCATGCCCTTTTCGATGCCGTCCAGACCCGCGGCCAGGCAGACCGCCATGTTCAGGTAGGGGTTGCAGCTGGGGTCGGGGCAGCGCAGCTCCACCCGTGTGCCCATGCCCCGGCTGGCGGGGATGCGGATCAAGGCCGAACGGTTGCTTGCGCTCCAGGCCAGGTAGCAGGGCGCTTCATAGCCCGGCACCAGACGTTTGTAGCTGTTCACCAGGGGGTTAGTCACGGCCGCCATGCCCCGCACGTGGGCCAGAATGCCCGCGATAAAGGAATAGGCTTCCTTGGACAGGCCCCGCTTGTCGCTGGGATCAGCGAAGACGTTCTTTCCGTCCTTGAACAGGCTCATGTTGG
>DGRV01000043.1:0-1473 GCA_002391225.1 Christensenella sp. UBA4379 | reverse complement strand
GCATGCCGCTGCCGTTGATGCCGAAAACGGGCTTGGGCATGAAGGTGGCGTGGAGGCCGTTCTTCTGAGCCAGGGTTTTGACGGCCAGCTTGAAGGTCATGATGTTGTCGGCGGAGGCCAGGGCGTCGGCGTACTTAAAGTCGATCTCGTGCTGGCCGGCTGCGACCTCGTGGTGACTGGCCTCGATTTCAAAGCCCATCTGCTCCAGCGTCATGCAGATTTCACGGCGGGTGCTTTCCCCGTGGTCCAGGGGGCCTAAGTCAAAATAGCCCGCTTCGTCGGAGGTCTTGGTGGTGGGGCGGCCCTGCTCGTCCGTCTGGAAGAGGAAGAACTCCATCTCCGGCCCTACGTTGAAGGAATAGCCCATGTCGGCGGCCTTCTTCAGCATCTTTTTCAGCACCCCTCTGGGATCCCCGGCAAAGGGCGTGCCGTCCGGGTTGTACACGTCGCAGATGAGGCGGGCCACCTTCCCGTGCTGGGGCCGCCAGGGCAGAATGGCGAAGGTGTCCAGGTCGGGCCGCAGGTACTGGTCGCTTTCGTTGATGCGGACAAAGCCCTCGATGGAGCTTCCGTCGATCATGATCTGGTCGTTGACGGCCTTTTCGATCTGGCTGGCGGTGATGGCCACGTTTTTCAGCTGGCCGAAGATATCGGTGAACTGCATCCGGATAAACTCCACATCGTCCTCCCGCACCATGCGGATGATGTCTTCCTTGCTGTACTTGCTCATGAAAAGGCCTCCTTCACAAAATAAAAAGGGCAAGGGAACCGTACCAACGCGGCTCCCTTGCCTTGTTGCGCACATTGTACAGCTTGTTTTTTTCAAAGTCAAGAGGGCGAATTGTATTCCTGCTGTATTTCGTGCGCCGCTGTTTTTTGGCTGTATTCCGTCTTGACAAAGCCCTTTTCCCGGTGCTACAATGCCCGCAAATTTCACAGATCAAAGCGATGCGGAAGCAAAGTACCCGGGGTATGCGGCATCAAAGAGAGCGGTAGATGGTGAAAATCCCGTATGAGCGCCCCGGTGAAGAACCCTTCCAAGCCCAAGCCGAAAAGCGATATGCTAAGTAGGGGCGGCGGGATGGACGGCCCGTTACAGCCGTCAGGGTTTAACGGGACCAGGGATGATCCCAAGAGCCTGACAAAGAAGTAAATCAGGTGGCACCACGGAGCGGCGGCCTTCGTCCTGAAATATCAGAACGATAGCCGACCACAAACGGAGGTGCCTTTTATGTGTTCCATTTTCGGCGTGACTACGAAATCTATCCCGGAAGAAACCCTGAAACAGTGCTTTGACCGCACGATCTCAAGAGGCCCGGACATGAGCCGGTTTGAGGAAATCCCCTGCGGGTATCTGGGCTTTCACCGCTTGGCCATCATGGGCCTGGACGAAAGGGGCATGCAGCCCTTCCATCTGAACATGGACGCCGTTGTCTGTAACGGGGAACTGTACGGCTTTCGGCCCCTCAGGGA
>DGRV01000002.1 GCA_002391225.1 Christensenella sp. UBA4379 | reverse complement strand
TGATGGCCATGAGCTATGGCTATGTGTACGTGGCGCAGGTCGCCATGTCCAACCCGGCTCAGGTGCTGAAGGCCATGATCGAAGCGGAAGCCTATCACGGCCCGTCCCTGATCATCGCCTACGCTCCTTGCATCAACCACGGCCTCAAGGCCAAGGGCGGCATGGGTAAGGCCCAGGCGGAAATCAAGAAGGCGGTCGACTGCGGCTACTGGCAGCTGTATCGCTACAACCCCGAACTGGCGGAAGCCGGCAAGAACCCGATGATCGTCGACAGCAAGGATCCCACCGGCGATTATCAGGAGTTCCTCAAGGGCGAAGTCCGTTACACCTCCCTGGCCCAGCAGTTCCCGGATGCGGCTGCGAAGCTGTTTGTCCAGCAGGAAGAAGACGCCAAGGAGCGTATGGCTTCCTACAAGAAGATGGCTGCTCAGTAATAATTTTAAATCAACCCTCTTACGCCATGCCGGTTCGCCGGCATGGCGTTTTCTGTCAGAATTTACAATTGTGAACAAATTGTGAGCTTTTTTTGAAAAGATTTATGTAAATGTTAGAAAGGAGCCCTCCACAAACCGGGAAAAAACGTGTATAATAAAAACCGGAAAAAGCTTCAGGCCCGTTCCGATTCAGCCGGTGAGCGGCTGCCTGAAGAGGAGGAGGAACGCCGCGCTTTTCGGGCGGCGGTCATTCAGAAATGAAGAGATTATTTTCATTGATGCTTGCGGTGATTCTGGTCTGCCTGATCTGGGTCGTGCCCGCCTCTGCGGCGGTCTACGGCACGGTGCGGGGCGGCTGGCTGCGCCTGAGGGCCCAGCCCAGCTACCAGGCCTATGTGATCACCAGCTATCCCACGGGGACGGTGGTCACGATCCTGTCCCAGTCCGGCGGCTGGTGCCAGGTGGTTACGCCGGACCAACGCCTGGGGTATATGGACCAAAGGTATCTGACCATCTCCGGTTCTTCCACCCCCGGCTATGTGAGCCCGACCTACCCGACCTATCCCACCTCCGGCAGCTGGTACGACGTGAATTATACCGCCTACGTGACCAGCGCCAACGGCAAGGGCGTCCGTCTGCGCCGCAATCCGGTGGTCAACAGCTACAACGTCCTGGGCCTCTACCCGGTGGGCCGGAAGGTGACGGTGCTCAAGCGCAGCAACAACGGCTGGTCCTACATCCGGATCGGCAGCCAGGAAGGCTACATGATGAGCCAGTTCCTGACCACTTCTTATTATCCGGTGCCGACCAGCGCTCCCTATTGGCCGACCCCGACGCCGCGTCCGTCCACCCGCTATACGGCTTATCTGACGACGGACAACGGGCGGAACATCTTCCTAAGGCGGGACGCCAGCATGAACTTCCAGTACATCGCCTCCTACCCGGTCGGCACCAAAGTGACGGTGCTGGGGACGGAGGGCAGCTGGACCAGGATCCTGGTGGACGGGCTGGAAGGCTATGTGCAGTCCATCTACGTGACCACCAGGCGGCCTTCCGTGGTGCCCGGGAACGATGATCCCATCTACTTCCCGGATCCGACGGAGGAGCCGGTCTATGTGGATCCCGTGTACGACGGCGGTTCTTCCGGGCAGATGCCGGGCGGGGACATTACCTCCGTCCGCCTGACGACCAACAACCCCGTGGTGGGTGAAATGATCACCGTGGTGGTCGCGCCGAACACGGCGGAATATACCGCGGTCTGGTACCGGGACGACAACGTCCTGCTGACGACGGGCAACCGCTATACCGTCCAGGCGACGGATGTAGGCCACGTGCTCTATGTCCGGGTGACGGGGACGGGCCGCTCCAGCGGCACCGTGGTGGAAGCGATGACCGGGACCGTCCGGGCAGGCTCCGCCACGCCGACTCCCGTGCCGGACGGCGTAATGGACTCCTCCTGGGTGGAATACGACGGCTACGAGATGCCGGAAGCGACCGTTCCGGTGACCGTACCGGAGACGGCCCCGGTGATTGAGGAATACGTGCCCGACACCGACCCTTCCGTTCAGGACGGACCCATATCCGAATGGGTGGACCCAACGCCCATGGACAGCTGGTGGACCGGCGAGGAAGACAGCGGTACGGTGAACTCCGAATGGGTGGACAGCTGGTAACAACAATCAAAAACAGCCGGGCGGAAACGCCCGGCTGATTCTGTTTTTTAATTCTGCTTCTTGGATGGGAGAATTTCGGATGGACTGGATGTATCTTTTTTATTTCCTTTTTGCCGTCCTCCTGTTCTTTGGGGGCCAGGTATGCCGGCAGAGGAAAGTGGCATGAAGATTTTACCTCCCTGGAGCAAAGCTGGGTCCTCAAGGGGATCACGGCGATGCTGGTGTCCCTCCATCATATGGGGCAGAAGACCTGCGGCTCCTGGCATCCGCGGCCGTTCATCGTGCACGGGCTGGACATCTTTGTGCCGGTGGGGTATCTGTTCGTGGGGGTCTTCTTTTTCTGCAGCGGGATGGGCTTGTACAGAAGCCTGCACAGCAAGAAGGATTATCTGAAAGGCTTTGCCCGGCGCAGGATCGCGCCCCTGGCGATTGCCTTCTATCTGTCGGAGATCATCTATACCCTGGTCCGTCTGGCCATGGGCGAAAAGATGAGCGGGCTCAAGATCTTCTGGTATCTGTCCGGCCTGCACCTGGCGAATGTGAACGCCTGGTATTTGGTGACGATTTCTTTCTTGTACCTGGTGTTCTGGGTATCCTTCCGCCGCTGCAAAAGCGAGGGGAAAGCGATTTTGTGGATCGTCCTGTTTTGCCTGGCCTATTCCGTGCTGGGGGCCTTCATCGGCAGGCAGGACCGGTGGTGGATGACCGGGGAATGGTGGTATAACAGCGTTTTCCTGTTCCCGCTGGGGCTGCTCTTCGGGAAGCATGAGCAAAAGGTCACGGAATGCCTCAAAAAGCGCTATGGGTTTTTCCTCGTCTTTTCCTTTATCATGCTTTTCGTCCTGTTCTGGCTGTCCGAAATGCTGAACGGGACCGTCTGGGAATATTTTGACCCCTGGGACGACCCGATGAAGGTGCCTCACCGGCTGATGAGCGCCGGGCTTCAATGGCTGGTGGCGCTGGATTATACCGCGTTCTGTTTCCTCTTGCTGATGAAGGTGAAGCTGAATAACGGGGCGCTCCGCTTCCTGGGCAGGATCTCCCTGTCCTATTACCTGATGCACGGGCTGTTTGTGGAGCTGTTCGGGTTCAACTTTATGGATATTTCGGGAAGCCTCTTTTACATCCGAAACGTGGCCCTTTATATCCTGGTCGTTCTCTCCTGCACCATCCTGTCGTCCGTCGCGTTTAATTGGATATGGAGAAAAACCGTTGATCTGATTATAAAAAGAAGTCCGGCCAAACAGAATTTGGTCTAAACGGACTGCCCGCTTTCCTGCGCTTCCGCCCAGCGAACGGCCCGCTCTGTCCAACCGGCCATGCACATGCCCGTCCCGTCGGCAAAGCCGTGGCCGCCGTAAGGGCCGATCTCCAGCCTGCAGGGGATGGAGTGTTCTTTCAGCGCTTCGGCCAGCAGGCGGGAATTATCCGGGTTCACCAGGCCATCGTCTGCGGCCAGGAAGAGGGCGCAGGGCGGGAAGCCCTCGGCGTGGTCTAGGATCTCATAATCGGATTTCCTGGCCTCCTCCAGGGAGCAGCCGTACAGGCGGAGGGCATCCTCCGGATCCGGGGAGCCGTAGCGGATGTCCTGGCACAGGGTCGTGACGGGATAGATCGGGAATACCGCCTGGGGCTTGGGCCAGTGAAAGGCCGGATAGCCCTTTTTCGTGTTCCAGAGGCAGACCAGGTACCCGCCCGCGGAAAAGCCGCAGGTGATGTAGCGGCCCGCATGGACGTGAAAATGGTCTTCGTTTTCGCGGATCAGGCGGAAGGCCCGGGCGAAATCCTCCATGTTCTTTTCCAGCAGCCCGAACTCCCCGTCCACCTGATAGGTGAGGATCATCACATGGTAGCCCAGGCGGTTGAACTGGGCGGCGACTGGCCAGCCCTCCGTCAGGCTCCAGACGTTGACGAAGCCCCCGCCGGGCACCAGGAAGATGTAGGGCTGATCATTGGCCTTTGGATCGTCCGAGGGGAACCAGAGCAGGTTGGTCCCTTTCTTGGCGGGGCTTTGGGCACATTCTGCTTCGGTGTACAGCGGGTAGTACCAGTCGCCCGTTTCGGCGGCCCGGAACAGGTGGGCAAAGCCCGCGCACAGGTCGCCGGAAAAGATATGCTCGTCCCTGATTTCAGCCAGCGTTTTGTTCCAGGCCGGCTCCGCTTTAAGGTCCAGCCTGCGGATGGCGTCCGGGGCGATCAGGGCAATCCTGGGGTCGGACAGGAGCCCGCCCAGGGTTTGGTTTTCAAGCTTCATAGCGTCAGCCTCCGTTTGCGATGTTTTGGTTCTGCGGGGAATGTACGTCCTCTTTTCGTATCCGGGATCATTACGCCGCGTTCGTTTTTACGCTCGTTGCTTACAGAATACACCGCCTCGCCGGCTTTATCAAGAAAAATATTTTGTGTCCGGGTCGTCCGCGCATGTCCAAAGCCTTTTCCGGCGCGGACAAACGTGCTATAATCAGACCTAACATGACGACGCTAACGTTTTTGACAAGACACGGGAGAAATGACATGGTGGAAGAATTATACTAAAAGCCCTATTTTGTGATCGATTTCCTGCCCGAGCAGGTGCCGGACGGCAGCCGGGGACAGTTTTTTCAGGTGGAAGAATATTATCTGTTCCGCCCACGGCAGGCCGCGATCCGGCAGCGCTTTGCGGATATCCTGCTCAAACTCAACTGCTACGACGACCTCGAGGTGGGGGCGGCGGACTGGGAGTGCTGGGAGCGCAACCCGACCCCGGAGCGTTTGGTGACCTGGGTGACGGAGAACCGGGAGGACCTGCGCTTCCATCTGCCGGAGCAGAATGCCCTGATCGCCCTGAACCGGGACGAGCTCTGCATGACCTTGTATAACCCACCGGAAAAGCTCTTAAAGCGAGTGGAAAAACTGGCGGCGGCACATGGATTATTCCTCTGGCAGCCGCCGCAGGAGGACCTATGACGGACAATCGGAGGCTCTGGACTGAGGCGAAGGACCGCCTGGTCCGGGCGGTGGTTTCCCTGGGCTTTCGGGAGGAGCTGGCGGAGCTCATGGCCCGCCAGCTGGGCAGCCCCAAGGCGATCGACCGGATGACGTCCTACATCCACCAGGCCCATCCCCATACGGAGGAGCTGCTGGTGGACGAGATGCTGGCCATCTGCGCGGAGATCGACGCCTGGCGGGAGAAGAAGGCCAGCCAGGAGGCCCAGGCCCAGTACAACTACATGCGCTGGTCCGGCGCCCTGGGAGCGGAAGACGAAGATGACCTTTGAATACGATGCGGTCCTGCGCGAGCAGGCGGACAGCGGCGGGGCCTATGTGCCCTTTCCCTGGGACATCCGGGAGCTGTTCGGCAAGGGCAGGCTCCGGGTGCACGCGGAGCTGGACGGGATTCCCTATGACGGGAGCATCGTCAATATGGGGGTCAAAAACCCGGACGGGACCGTCTGCTATATCATCGGCGTCCTCAAATCCATCCGCCGAACGATTGGCAAAAAGGACGGGGACACGATTCATGTCGTAATCCGTCCGAGCGGCATCTAAGGCGCAGCCGGAAACGGCGAAGGGAGGAAGGCGGATGACCGTCATCGAAGCGGCGATGGATTACGCGAAGCGGCTCTTTTCCGGCAACGCCGGGGGGCACGACTTTGACCACAGCATGCGGGTGTACAAAAACGCCATGGACATTGCCCAAAGCGTGCCCGGATGCGACCTGGAGGTCGTCGCCCTGGCTGCCCTGCTGCATGACGCGGACGACCATAAGCTGTTCGCTACCGAAAACAACGCCCATTTACGGGCGTTTCTGAAAGAGCGGGGCATCGGCCCGGAGAAGACGGAGCGAATCTGCCGGGCGGTCAACTCGGTGTCCTTCAGCCAGAACCGGGGAAGGCGGCCGGACACCGTGGAGGGAAAAATCGTCCAGGACGCGGACCGGCTGGACGCCATCGGGGCCATCGGCATCGCCCGCGCCTTCGCCTACGGCGGGGAGCACGGCCGGCCCATGGAAGCCTCCGTCCAGCATTTTTACGACAAGCTCCTGCTTTTAAAGGACGAGATGAACACGGAGCCCGGCCGGAGGCTGGCCGGGGAGCGCCACGCTTTTATGGAAGCGTTTCTCCGGGAATACTACGAAGAAACAGGGGAAACGCCTCCGGCGGCAAATGAGAAAAAGGAACGCTGATCAAAATCTTCATTCGATAAAAAAACCGAAGGAAAGGAAGGATGACCCATGCAGCACCTGATTGAGAACACGCTCAGCCGTTTTGTGGATTCCGGCCAGATCGCCGGGTGCACCGTCAAAATCCTGCGGGACGACGAGATCCTGTTTGAAGGCAGCTTCGGCTACGCGAACGTGGAAAAGAAGGTCAGAATGTCCGGGCAGACCATCTTCCCGATCGCTTCCATGTCCAAGGTGGTCACGGTGGCCGCGCTGATGCAGCTCTACGAGCAGGGTCTCTTCAAGCTCTGGGACCCGGTCAGCGAATACCTGCCCGGTTTCAAACACCCGAAGATCGCGAAAGAAAAGCCGGACGGCACCTACGAGATCGTGGAGGCCCAGGGGGAAGTGACCCTGCGCCAACTGTTCACCATGACCAGCGGAGTGCCCTACCCGGGCAGCGATACGGCCGCGGCGAAAATCCGCCTGGAATACGAAAAGGAGCAGGAAAAAAAGTACAAAGATCAGTTCCTGGCCGGAGAGAAGCTCCCCGGGACGAAGGAAATCTGCAACCTGGTCGGCCAGCTTCCCCTGGCCTTTGAACCGGGGGAAAGGTGGATGTACGGCTTTTCCATCGACATCCTGGGCGGGGTCATCGAAGCCCTGTCCGGGAAGACTTTGGGAGAGTATTTGAAGGAGCATATCTTTGACCCGCTGGGGATGAAGGACACCGGCTTCTTTGTGCCCAATGAAAAGAAGGACAGGGTCGCCACGCTCTACCAGATCCGGAACGGGATGAAGCCGGACGAACGGGTCTATCCTTCCCAAAAACCGCTGTTTGAGAGCGGCGGCGGGGGACTGTTCTCCACGGTGGGGGATTATTCCCGCTTTGCCCAGATGCTGCTCCACGGCGGAACGCTGGACGGGGTTCGGATCCTGGGCCGCAAAACCATCGACCTGATTTCCACGGACCACCTGACCGAAGCGCAGCGGGCCACCGACAGCTGGGACACCCAGCGCGGCTACAGCTACGGCCTGGGCGTGCGCGTGCTGACCAACCCGGAGCTGGCGGACATCAACGGCTCCGCCGGGGAATGGGGCTGGGACGGGGCCTTTGGCAACTGGTTCTGCGTGGACCCCAAGGAGCGCCTGACCTGCGTCTACCTGACTGGCAACCTGCCCGGCGACCACTACCGTTTTATCCCCAAGCTGATGGCGTCCATGTACGCCTCGCTGGACTGATCCAAATACATAAAGAGGAGCTGCCGCAGTGGTTTTCTGCGGCAGCCCGTGTTTTATAATTCCCGAAGCGGTCTGCTGGAAAGACACAGGAGCGCGGTGACGGTGAAGCCGGCGGCGCAGATGAACAGCAGGGCGGCAGAGCCCAGGGCCTGGAGGACGAGGCCCGCCAGCATCGAGGCGATGGGGATCATGCCCTGGGAGCCGATGCCGAGGATGCTGCTGACCTTGCTGAGCTTATCCCGGTCCACGATGCGCATCATGGCGGTGCTGACCGGGATATTGATCCAGGAGATCAGGAAGCCCATCGACAGACAGCCCAGGCTGAACAGGATCAGAAATCCGTTGAGGGAAGCCCCGCGGTCCACCAGCAGCCAGTAGCCCAGCGCCAGGACGATCATCAGTGCGGCGACGGCGCAGAGCTTGAGGCCGGTCTCAAAGCCGAATTTCTCCTTCGGCTTCCGGGCGCTCAGGATGGCCGCGCTGACCAGGGAGCTTACTCCAAAGCAGGCGCTGAACACGGACGACCAGAGCTCCGGCGTGAGCGCATGGTCCATCAGGTAAGCAGGGGCGCTTGTCAGATCCGTCCGGACAAAGTAGGGCAGGAAGTTCCCAGTGACGGGGGCAAAGAAAAAGTTGATGAACAGGATGACGCCAAGCAGGGTGAGGACGGCCTTCCTGGCTTTGAGATAGCGGAGGCCCTCCCGCATATCCCGGACCGCGAGGCCCAGGGTCAGCTTTTCCGGTGACGGACGGTGATCATAGCGGATCAGCATTTCGGAAACGCCGGAAGCCACAAAGCAAAGGCCGACCAGGAAAAACAGCGTGTGAATCGGGAGAGCGGCGTAGAGGACCCCGGCCAGGATGACCCCGAGGATGCTCTCCAGCGAGCTTTTGATGGAGAAGTAGGCGTTGGCCTGCTGGAGCTGTTCTTCCCGGACGATGTGGGGGAAGAGGGAGTCCGCCGCGGGGGTAAAGATCCCGCTGACGGCGCTGCCCAGAATGCCAAGGGCAAACAGGACGACGAGCTGCGTCTGCTCCGACCGAAACACCGTCAGCAGGAAGGCGGCCAGGAGGATCAGCCCGCCCTTGATATAATCGCACACGTACATGATTCTGGATTTGCTGAAGCGGTCCCCCAGCACCCCGCCGACCGGGGTGAGGAGCAAAGTGGCGGCCCCGCACAGGGCGAGGTAAAGCCCCTGCAGAAAGGCGCTGTTCCCGCTGATCTCCAGGATGTAAAAGCTCACGGCGAAGCTGTAGAGCAGGGCGCCCAGCTCAGACACCAGGGCCCCCAGGAAGACCAGGCGGAAGTTCCGGCTGCGGAATACGTTCCCGATGCCATGGTCATGCATGCTGCTTTTCCTCCTCCCATTTTGCGGAAAGCCAGGGGTCGTCCAGCAGGCCGATCAGGCGCTCCACGCTTTCCTCGGCGGACGCGCCCAGGACGTCGTAGATCATCTGCTGTTCTTTCCGGTCGGCGAAGCGGATGGCCTTCAGGCTGTAATCCGGGGCCGAATCGAAGCTCCGGGCTTCCTCCAGGGCCTTTTGAAGAGAGCGGCGGGCATCGTCCAGAAGGCCGTTTTTCATTTCCGACCAGGCGAGCAGGGCCAGCAGTTCCGCCGTGGTTTTTTCCAGCGCGCCGGACTTGGTCTCCGATTGGAGCCCGGCCAGGAGGTTCATGCCCAGCCGGGTGATGTCCAGGGCGGAGGCCCAGTCCTTCCGGGAACGGAAAAGGAACACATAGCCCATGACGGCGTTGAGCATGTCGCCCAGGCAGTTCAGCAGGGCCTCGGTGAGGTACTCCGCGGCTTCCTCCGGGCGGCGCAGGAAAACGGCGAGCAGGATGCCGATGGAGCTGCTGAAAACGCCGCCCGTGTTGTTCCGCCTGAGAAGCTCCAGGCTTTTTTCCGGCTGGCCCTGGAGAAACAGGGCCATCGCCAGGTCCCCGCAGATGGTGGCGTCGCTGACGCGCGGGTCGTCGTTCTGAGAGAGCAGGGTCCGGGATTTTTCCAGCAGCTGCACCGCGCGGCTCAGGTCGTCCGGGTTTCTGGTGCTTGCGCCGTACACGAGATACCCGGCCGCGCAGACAGAGACCGCCTGGAAGGAATTCGGGTACCGGGCGAGGAGCTTTTCCGCTTCCTCCCGGACCAGCGGGTTCAGGGTCCGGATGTACTGGGCCAGCCGCTCCAGCATGGCCTCCTTCCGGTTGTCCCGGATTTCATAACCGACCAGGGCGTCCACAGAGGTCTCAAAAAAATCCGCCATTTCCAGGATCAGGCTCAGCTCCGGGGTGGAGAGCTTCGTTTCCCATTTATGCACCGCCCCGACCGTGACGCCCAGCGCCTCCGCCAGCTGTTCCTGGGTCATGGATTTCTTTTTGCGCATCAGCCGAATATTTTCCGCCAGCTTGGTTTCCATACGCCTTTCTCCTTTCATCGTGTCCAGGAGTATTATAACCGGACGAAAGGAAAAAAGGAACTTATGAGCTGTATAAAACGGACACAAATTTATATACTGATGGTATAATTTGAATTGTCACTCTATTCCAACCGAATTGCATTCTCTGGTTATTTCTGAGCATAGAAAAAGCCCTGTTCCTTTGTGGAATCAGGGGATTTTGTTGGTGCGGCCAACGAGACTTGAACTCTGGGAAAAAGTGGATAAAACGCCGTCGTAGACGTGGTTGTGAAAATTTCGTGTTGCATGGCGTGTTGCATCACTTGAAAAAATTGTCGATGGATTCGGTGATTTCCTGGTCCTTGGCCTGCATGACATGCTGATAGACCTGCTTGGTCATTGACGTCGTAGCGTGCCCCATCCTGGCCATGATGTATTTGTCGGGGACACCCAGGGAGAGCAGGACGCTGTCGTAATAGTGGCGCAGGCTGTGGAAATGGTAGGGCATGTGGAGACGGTGCATCAGGCGGTCGAAGCGCTTGGTGATGACGTTGGGATGAAAGGGAATGATCAGGGCGTCCGGAGAGACGCCCTCCGGCCGGGTGAGGCATGGCCTGGCTGCCGGCGGGATGGAGACGGTGCGGATGCCGGCGTTCGTCTTCGGGGCGTGGAGGACGAAGTTGCTGCTCTTTGATTCCAGGGTGAAGGCCTTGGTGATGTAGAGCAGGTTTCCACGGACGTCCGACCAGGTGAGGGCGGAGATCTCTCCGCGGCGCAGGCCCATGGTGCTGGCGATGATCAGGACGGGCTTGAAATCGTCCGGGGCGGAATCGATCATCAGGGCGACTTCCTCCGTGGAGGGGATCTCTATTTCTTTGGGTACCAGGCGCGGGAGACGGACGTGGAGGGCCAGATCCGGCGCGGCCTGGGCGAGGGCGGCGGTCAGCAGGCTGTAGACACAGTGGACCGTTTTCGCGCTGCGGGTGCGGGCCAGCTTGCTGATATATGCCTGCACCTGTTCTGAGGTCAGGCGGCGGACGGAGACGTCCGCAATGGGGCCGTAATGCACCCGGAGCAGGGAGCGGTATTTGAGGACCGTAGACGGGGAGAGGACCGCGGCATTGTGATCGATGTAGGCTTCGATGGTCTCCCGGACGGAGCGGTCCTCCGGGCGGATATTGCGGCGGATCTGCCACTGAGAGGCCTGATATTCCGCGTCCTTCTTATCGGGCGAGGTAAAGGATTCATACTTCCGTTTTCCGTTTTCATCCTTCCCGGCATAGACGAGGCAGCGCCAGGATCCGGAGGGGAGCAGGTGAGCAGTTGGCATGGGGTTCTCCTTTCAGTCGAACAGGGATTAGGCCATTTACAGCAGTTTCAATTATTCATCTTCCCTTATAGTTATGGATTGCAAGTACCGCATGGCTTATAGCCCTGGTCTATCAGCGTCTGACGGTCTCCGTAATACTCCTGCTTGTTTTTCTCGGACATGTCGGTCGCGCCCTGGCACCAGGGGAAGTGAAACTTCCTGGACTTGACGTTCAGGATGTAATCCGGCTGGGCGGAGCGGGAAGCCGGATCCTGCAGGTCTCCTTCCGCGATCATGAGCAGGCCGTCATCCGGATCCGGCTCGCCTTCCGCGCGGTAAAAGCCGGTGCCGTAGTCAATGATGTAGCCGGGCTGGATGTTGTAGCAGTATGCTGTCATCCGCAGGCCGTTGGTTTCGATCGAATACAGCGTGATTTCCACGGCGCGCGGGAGCAGTTCGGACCCCTGGTAGATCGGCGTGACTTTATAGAGCAGGTGTTCGCCGGTCCGGCTGACGTAGGTTCTGGCCCGGTTTTCAACCGGCAGCATTTCTTCCAGGTTCAGATACTCCGTGCCGGTGACCAGGTTTTCCTGGCAGGCCGTACCAGACGTCAGTTGCGCGCCTACCAGATGGCAGCGGTGATAAATCCCGCCGGTCTGCCAGCCGGCAGGATAGAACATTGAGATATCCTGCCGGCGCTCCGCGTCGATGGACGCCCTGGACAGGATCGCGAAGGCCGTGCCCGCTCGGCCGTACTGATCGAGCGGGGAAATATAGACCCGGCCGTCATCGAAGGCCGCCGGCGTTACATTGAAGAGGATCATGGCGGCGTTGCCGGGATCCTCAGCTGACGCCAGACAGGACAGGAACAAAAGGGAAAAAAGTACAGCTATGATAGGTTTTCTCATTATATCTTATTCACCCGATTTCCATATCGGGAAGAGATACAGATTCCCCCGGATATACTTTCAGAGCCATAGCCATCTGCTGGCGAATGTATTCTCGGCCCTGAGAGGACAGCGAGCGATAGTCCCGCAGCAAAGTCAGTTCGGAAGCGTTCATTTCTTCCGGCTGACTTTTTATTTGCCTGTGTTCTGTGATCAGATACCCGACAGTACAGCCGAGGCCTTCCGCGATCATGGCCATCGTTTCTTCGGTCGGTGATCTCTTTTCCGCTTCGATCATGGAGATAGCCTGCTGAGATACGCCGCTCAGTCTGGCCAGGTTTTCCTGGCTCAGATTCCGGGCCAGACGTTCCGCTTTCATGTTTTTCGCAAATGTGCCCATTTTTTCCACCTCAGTTTTTTGTTTATTATACCACTTTTGTTGTTGACAATATAAAACCATTGTGTTAAGATACCACTACAATAGTTGTGTCGAGGTGATTACATGGTCAATCTACGCGCCATGCGGGAAAAGAGAAAAATGACGCAGCAGGAGCTTGCTAACCGGGCAGGTATCCCTCAGCAGACCATTGCCGCTATTGAAACCGGCATCAGGAAGAACCCAGGCGTCATGACTTTGTTCCCGATCTGCAATGTTTTGAAATGCACCATCGACGATCTGATCGTCGAGGATGAAAAAGGAGCCTAAAAAGCGCAACCGATTTCGTATTTGAAAGGGGTAAATATGGGAATGAAAACCACTTTGATCAGAAGCGGGCCTATTGCAATCATAGCTCCGGACGGCTTTTTCTTAAAACCGGATACGATTAAGCGCGCCCAAGAGGACATTAACAGGCAGTTGGAAGCCGGCGCAGAGCCACAGAGCATCGTATTGCCGTCCTGCTTTAAAATTGCTCGTGTGATTTACAAGGAAGAAAGAATCATCACAGAGATGCCGGAGAAGCCGCGTCAGCTGAGACCGGAGGACTTTGACAGCGACCTGGCGGACGCGGACGGTGCCCTTCCCTGCTGGATGGAAGTGAACGAGGAAACACGCCAGGCGTGGATCCAGCAGTACGGCTTCGAGGAAGATACTGTTTTCAGCGGCTGGACGACGGTGAAGCGGGACGAGATCGGAGATCCGGAGGACGGCTGCACCTACTGGACGGGGAACCCGGGGAATAGGGAATAGGCAATAGACCGAAGGGGGCGACGATAAATGCCGAGGGTCATGCTGACCGAGGCCCAGCGGAGGGCTGAACGGTACCGGAAGGAAAACGAGGAAATCAAGGGGCGGATTGGCGCTTACATGATGATCTCCGGGAAAACACTGGCCCAGGTGGGCGCACTGGCGGGGATCCGTCAGACGACGATGTATGAGCGAATGAAGGACCCGGGGACGCTGAGACTGGACGAGTACAGACGGCTGATGGATGTCGTAGGTAGGGATTAGGCATTAGGGATTAGGCATTAGGCCGGAAGGAGCGAAACATGTTCAAAAGACTGATCGCGTCGCTGACGCTGGATTATGAGTTTGTGGCCCGGGGGCGCGGGGTCCTGACGATGGATGAGATGGACCTGATCTCCCGCGGGGACAGGATGAAGGTGGAGAAGGCCGACCAGATCCTGCCGCCGCCGGGCGTGCAGCCTTCCCAGGACGACCGGATCGACCTGAAGGAGTGCGGGCTGATCGTGAACCACATCGACGAAATGTGCGAGTGGATAGAACAACTGAGCCGAACGGAAATCGTGTGATTTCTGAGGCGATATAACCAAATTTGAAGGAGGAAGGACTATGCTGTCAATCACCATCAACGGCCTGAAAGAAGGGCCGAAAACACTGGACCAGCTGAAG
>DGRV01000027.1 GCA_002391225.1 Christensenella sp. UBA4379 | reverse complement strand
GGGGAAGAATTCCCCCGCCAACAGGCTCACGCAGAAATGCGTGAGCCGTATTCCGTCAGCCGAACCTCATTGACTTTTTTCCTGAGAATGGATAGAATAGTATTGGGCGAGTAAGCCCTTGAAATCATCAGAAAGCTGGGTGTATGACCATGTCTTTAACGTATCGGATGAAAGTGGCCGGTCTGGAAAGAGACCTCCCGATCTGCAGGGTAACGGACGATCTGTATATCGGCGCCTTTGTAATTTTCGGCGATGTGGAGCTGACGCAGGCCTGCTCGCGGGAGCTGCTCAAACGGGCCCCGGAGCACGACATCATGATCACGGCGGAATCCAAGGGCATTCCCCTGGTGTATGAAATGGCCCGCCAGAACGGGGAAAACCGCTATCTGCTCGCCCGCAAGGCGCCGAAGCTCTATATGAAAAACGTGTTCCAGACCAAGGTGAAATCCATCACCACTGCCCAGGAGCAGATCCTGTGCATGGATCAGGAGGACGCCGATTTTATGAAGGGCCGCAAGGTCCTGATCGTGGACGACGTGATCAGCACCGGCGAAAGCCTGCGCGCCCTGGAAACCCTGGTAACGGAGGCCGGCGGCGTCATCGCGGGCAGGATGGCCATCCTGGCCGAGGGCGAGGCCCAGGACCGGGACGACCTGATCTATCTGGAAAAGCTGCCCGTTTTCAACAAGGACGGCGAGATCATCGGCTGATTCCCGGAATGGATTCCGGCAATAAAGAGCTGATTACAGCAGGAGGCAAAACCGATGCGTGAAAGCGGTTTGCTCGTACATATTACCTCCCTGGCCGGGCCGGAGCGCATCGGCACCATCGGCCGGCCTTCCCGGGAGCTGATCGATTTTTTGAGCGCCAGCGGGACGGCCATCTGGCAGATGCTGCCGATCGGCCCGGTGGGCTACGGCAACTCTCCCTACCAGAGCCCTTCCACCTTCGCGGGAAACCCGCTCCTGATCGACATTGCCGACCTCAAAGACATGGGGCTTCTTTCCACCTTGGACGAGCCGGCGGTCCCGCCCGAAAAACGGGTGGACTTTTCCGCCGCCCAGGAGCAGAAGGAGCGGGCCCTCCGCCAGTCCTTTAAGGAAAGCTGGTCTTCGGTCAAGAACGAGGCGGAGCGGTTTTCAGAGGACCATCCCTGGGCCCTCCCCTACGCCCAGTATATGGCGCTGACCGGCCACTACGGCTGGTTTGACCGCTGGCCCATCGGGGCTAAGCGCCACATGGTTTCCCCGGACGCGGAGACAGAGAAATTGCTTCTCTCCCTGCAGGAGGAAATCAACTACTATCTTTATGTACAGTACGTGTTCGACCTGCAGTGGAAGCGGCTCAAGGAGTACGCTGGGCAAAAACACGTCCAGCTGTTCGGCGACATCCCGATTTACGCCGCTCCAGGCAGCGCCGACGTCTGGCAGCACCCCAACTTTTTCCAGGTGGACAAAAATCTGAGCCCCAAGCGCGTCGCGGGCGTTCCGCCGGACTGCTTTTCCGAGGACGGCCAGCTGTGGGGCAACCCGCTCTATTCCTGGCTGCGCCTGTGGCTGCACGGCTACAGCTGGTGGATCGACCGGCTCAAGAGCATGGAAGAGCGCTTCGACATCATCCGGATCGATCACTTCATCGGCTTTGCCAATTATTACTCCATCCCTGCCGGGGCCAGCAACGCGCGGAACGGCAAATGGGTGAAAAACAGCGGCAGCCTGTTTTTTGACAGGGTGCAGAAGAAAATCCCGGACATGAACATCATCGCCGAGGACCTGGGGCTGATCAACGACCGGGTCAAAAAGATGATCGCTCACTGCGGGTATCCGGGGATGAAGCTGGTCCTGTTCGGCCTGGACGGCGACCCAAACAACGGAAACCGCCCCGAAAACATCCCGGAGCACTGCGTCGCCTACACGGGCACCCACGACAACGACACCGTGCTCGGCTGGTGGAAGCTGCAGGACAAGAAGTCCAGGGAAACCGCCCTTTCCATCCTGAAGCTGAAGCCCGGGGACGACATCTGCGACGGCATCGTCCGCGCGGTGCTCGGGTGCAGGGCGGAACGCGCGGTGATCCCCGTCCAGGACTATCTGGCCCTGGACAACGAAGCGCGGATGAACCTGCCCGGCTCCGTCGGCGGGAACAACTGGCGCTACCGCATGCAGCCCGGAGACCTGAGCGACGCCCTGCTGCACCGGATGAACATGCTCAACAAGGAATATCGGAGGACAACAGCTTGAACACATTCACTGCGGCCGACATCCTGAAGCTGACCAGGCAGAATGTCCTAGCCCTTTATCATAAGGAACTGAACGAAGCAAACGCCCACGAGCTGCACAACGCCCTGGGCGGCGCGGTGATGGCGCTGATCGCGCCGGACTGGAAAAAGACCGAAGAAGAGCGGCAGCAGGGCCGGCAGGCCAGCTACCTGTCCGCCGAATACCTGGTGGGCCGGCTGGTGAGCAACAACCTGCTCTGCCTGGGTGTGCTGGACGAGACGGAGAAGCTCTTTGCCGAAGCCGGCGCCCCCCTGACCGCCATGGAAGAAATCGAGGACGACGCGTTCGGCAACGGCGGGCTCGGCCGTCTGGCCGCCTGCTTTTTAGACAGCGCCGCTTCCCTGCGCCTGCCCCTGACGGGCTATGGCCTTCGCTACCGCTACGGCCTGTTTTACCAGTATTTTGAGGACGGTTACCAGAAGGAAGCCCCGGACGACTGGTCCCGCTACGGCGATCCCTGGTCCATCCGCCGGGAGGACCGGGCGGTTATCGTCCCCATCCGCGGCCTGCCCGTCCGTGCCGTGCCCTATGACATGCCGGTGATCGGCAACAAAAACGGCTATATCGGCACCCTGCGGCTGTGGCAGACGGAAAGCCTGTCCGAAATCGATTTCGCCGCCTTCAACGACCAGAAATACAAGGCCGCCTCGGCCGGGAAAAACGCCGCCGAGGACATCGTCAAATTCCTCTACCCCAACGATACCACCCGCGCCGGAAAGCTCCTGCGCTTAAAGCAGCAGTACGTCCTTTCCAGCGCTTCCCTGCAGGACATGCTCAGGGATTATGAGGAGCGCCATGGGCAGGATTATTCGGCCTTTGCCGCCGAGTACGCCGTTCAGCTGAACGACACCCACCCGACCCTCGCCATTCCGGAACTGATCCGCCTGCTGGAAAATCGGGGCGTGGCCTTTGAGGACGCCCTCGCCACCGCCAGGAAGACCTTCGCCTACACCAACCATACCGTGATGCAGGAGGCCCTCGAAAAGTGGGACCTGTCCCTGCTGCGCTCCCTGTCTCCCGAAATCGCCGCCATCATCCGGCAGATCGACGCTTTCGCCCGCCGGGAGCTGGGCGAAGCCTTTTTTGAGAAGGCCCCTGAGTGCGTTCTGACGGACGGCAAGCGGGCCCACATGGCGAACCTGGCCGTCTACTGCTCCTTTGCCGTCAACGGCGTGGCCGCCATTCATACCGAGATCCTGAAGAACGACCTGTTCCACGCCTGGCACAGCCTGTATCCGGACCGGATCCAGAACAAGACCAACGGCATCACCCAGCGCCGGTGGCTGGGGCTGTGCAACCCGGAGCTGACAAATTGGCTGAATCGCCTGACCGGCAGCGACGTGATCAAAGACCCGATGGCCCTGAGCCTCCTGAAAGACAGGATCAATGACGACACGGCCCGGGAATTCCTCGACATCAAGCAGGTCAAAAAAGCGCAGCTTTCCACCCTGCTTCAAAAGCGCGAAGGGGTCCTGCTGCCGCCCGACTTCATCTTTGACGTACAGATCAAGCGCCTGCACGAATACAAGCGCCAGCTGCTCAACATCCTCTCGATTATCGCGATCTACGAGGGGCTGAAGGACGGCTCCATCCAGGATTTCACCCCCACCGCCTTCCTCTTTGGGGCCAAGGCCGCGCCGGGATACGTGCGCGCCAAGGCGGTGATCCGGCTGATCAACAAGGCCGCGGAGATCATCAACGAGGACGAGGAAACCAACGACCGGCTCCGGGTCCTCTTCGTCCACAATTACGACTGCTCCTACGCTGAAAAGATCATCCCCGCCGCGGACGTCAGCGAACAGATTTCCCCCGCCGGCACCGAAGCCAGCGGCACCGGCAACATGAAGCTGATGATGAACGGGGCCGTCACCCTGGGCACCATGGACGGCGCGAACATCGAAATCGTCGAGCAGGCAGGCCTTCAAAACAATTACATCTTCGGCGCGACGGTGGACAAGATCAACGCCATCCGCAAAACGTATGACCCGAACGAATTTATCAAGGCCAGTCCCCGTCTTTCCTCCGCCCTTTCCTGGCTGAAAAACGGCCTGATCCCGGACGTGGACGGTTCCCTCCGGGAGCTCTACGACGCCCTGACCATCGGGGCCAGCTGGCACAAGCCGGACCATTATTTCCTCGCCCTGGACTTTGACAGCTATCTGAACGCCAAGCTCCTGGTCAACCGGGAATATACGGACCGGATCCAATTTGCGAAAAAAGCCCTGTATAACATCGCCGGCTCCGGCATCTTCTCTTCCGACAGGACCATCCGGCAGTACGCGGAAGAGATCTGGGCCATCCGTCCTGCCGGCGGAAAGGAACTATGAAACAGTTAAACGTCTGTCTGATGAACGATTCATTCGCCCCGGTCATCGACGGGGTCACGAACTGCGTGCTCAACTACGCGGAAACCATCAACAGAAAATTCGGCAGCGTGACCGTCTGCACCCCCTCCTATCCGGGTGCGGAGGACAATTATGACTATCCGGTCATCCGCTATCCGAGCTTTGACCTGACCAAGCTCTTTGGCTACCGGGCGGGTTTTCCGCTGGACAAAAAGACCATCCGGCTGCTGGCCCAAAAGCCCTTCGACGTCCTTCACTGCCACTGCCCTATCATGTCCGTCATCCTGGCGCGCACCCTGCGGGAGCTGATCCAGCAGCCCATCATCCTGACCTATCATTCCAAATTCGACGTGGACATCCGCCAGGACATCAAGTCCAAAGCGATCCAGGACCAGGCCATTTCCGCGATTCTCGCCAACATCGAGGCCTGCGACGAGGTGTGGACCGTCAGCCACGGGGCGGCCCAGAGCCTGCGGGCCCTGGGGTATCAGGGCGACTACATCGTGATGGAAAACGGGGTGGACCTGCCCCGCGGCGTCGTGTCCCGGGAAGCCCTGCGCCAGATCGACCAGGAATACCATTTAAGGCGGGACGTCCCCGTCCTCCTATTCGTCGGCAGGCTGGTCTGGTACAAGGGCATCCGCACGATCTTAGACGGCCTCAAGCTGCTCAAAGCCCAGGAGGTTCCGTTCCAGATGCTCTTTGTCGGCAGCGGGATGGACGAGGCGGCCATCCGCCACTACGCGGCTTCCTGCGGGCTGACCGACTGCTGCCAGTTCGTCCCCGCCGTATCGGACCGGGAAAAGCTCCGCGCCTTTTACAGCCGGGGCGATCTGTTCCTGTTCCCCTCCACTTACGATACCAACGGCCTGGTGGTCCGGGAGGCGGCCGCCTGCGGCACCGCCAGCCTGACGCTCCGGGACAGCTGCGCGGCCGAGGGCATCACCCACCTGCGCAACGGCCTGATCATCGACAATACCCCGGAAGCCCTGGCCGCTGAAACTGCCCGCCTGCTTTCGAGCAAGGACGCCCCCTGGCTGCTGGGCCAGCGGGCAATGGACGAATTGTACCTGTCCTGGGAGGACAGCATTTCCCGCGCCTACCGCCGCTACGAAACCGTGATCGACCGCTTTTACACCCACCGGAACATCCGGCACGGAAAGAGCGACACCTTCTTTAAGACCATCGCCAAACTCTACCGTACAGACAACTGACTGGGCCACCATGTGGAAAAAGCTGCTTTCATCCCGCAGATATTTACGGGTACTGCTGATCCTGATCAGCATCGGCGGCCTCTGTGCATCCCTCTTCCGGGTACTGGAAAGGGAGCCCCTGCCCGTCCGGAAGACGCCGGAAACGCTCCCCCATACCCAGATTACCGCCCGCTATGTGGAAGAGGAAGGGCTGCTGGCCGTCACTCAGACCATGGAAGTCCGGAACGACACCGGCGAAGACTGGCCTCAAATCCTTTTGCAGCTGCCCGTCAACGCCTACAAGTCCGAGGAGCTTTCCCCCGCCGCCAGCGCGAAATGGGCGGAAGCAAGCTACCCGGACGGGTTTTCCGAGGGCTTCCTGACACTGGACTGGGCGGGCGTAGACGGCGTTTCGCTGAGCCCTGAATTCCTGTCAGACGAGCGCACCGCCTGCCTGCTGCCCGTCGCCGTTTCCGGCGGCGGCAGCATCACCCTCCAGCTGCGCTACCGGCTGTACCTTCCTTTTTGCCTGCACCGCTTTGGGCAGGACAGCCGGGCCATCCGCCTGTTTCACGTGTTTCCCGCCCTGGGCGTCTGGCAGGACGGCCGCTGGCTGAACGATGAAATCTGCTCCGTCGGGGACGGGTGGAACGCTCCCATGAGCCGCTTTTCTTTTGAGGTGGAACTGCCCCGGGGCTGGACCCTGGCCGCCGGCTGCGCCGTACAGCAAAAGGGGCTCCTCCATTCCGGCGTCCTGCCCGCCGCGGACGACCTTTGCCTCGCGGTCTTTAAAGAACCGGTCCGCCATGAACACAGGCAGGCCGGAGGCACCTCCCTGACCGTCTATGGGGCGGACGGCGGCCAGGTCCAAGAAGCCGCCGGGTGGTTTGCCCCGTATCTTGAAAAGCTTGCCGGCCTGTACGGCCCCTCCCCCCTGGAGAAAGTCACTGTCTGCCTGCTGCCCTACTATGAGGACGCCGGGGTCTTCCCCGGGCTGATCGTGCTGAACGAAAACCAATTCGTCCGCTTCCGGCAAAACATGCCGGACATCGCCTGGGCCGCCGCCTGGCAGTGGTTCGGTGCCGGCTTTTCCACCGACGGGTTCCGGGAGCACTGGCTCTCCGCCGCCCTGTCCGAATGGGCGGGCCAGCAGGCCCTTTCCCGCGTCCGTGGTCAGGACGCCCTGGAAGAAAGGCGGAGGACGTTCGTGGACGAGGCCATGCGGGAAAACCTCCATCTGTCTCTGACCCCGGGGAGCCCGCTTTCCTACTTTCCGGACGAAAGTACCCTGGATTCCCTCACCCGGGGCCGGGGCTGCGCCTTCCTGATCGCGGCCGATACGATGTGCGGGGGCAGGCTCAACGAATTTCTCCGGGATCTTGCGAAGAACTGCTTTTACCAGCGTCTGACCGAAAGCCAGTTTCTCGGCCGCCTTAACCGCTTTTTCTCCATGGATGTGACCCCGCTCTGGACCGATTACATCCACACCCTGTACTGAAATAGAAAGGTTTTTATTTCAATGGACAAACAAGCATGCTGTGTGCTGATCCCCTCCCTGGAGCCGGATGAGAAGCTGACAGTCTACGTAAAAAAGCTGCATGAAGCCGGGTTCGGCCTGATCCTGGTGGTGGACGACGGCTCGTCCGAAAAATACCAGGGGATCTTTGACGAGATCTCCTCCTGGGAAGGCTGCCACGTCCTTCACCATGAGGTCAACCGGGGCAAGGGCGCCGCTCTCAAAACCGGCTTCCGCTACGTGCTGGAGCACACGGACCTGCAGGGCGTCATCACCGCCGATTCGGACGGCCAGCACACCGTGCCGGACACCCTGCGCCTGGCGGAATTGCTGAAGGCGGATGAAAAAAACCTGCTCCTCGGGTCCCGCGATTTTTCCCGGAAATCCAAGCAGGTGCCGCCCAAATCCCGCTTCGGCAACCGCACCACCTCGGGCGTTTTCGCCCTGTTCTACGGCCGCTGGCTGCCGGACACTCAGACCGGCCTTCGGGGCCTGAGCCGCGCCTTTTTGGAAGACCAGCTGACCATCAGCGGCGACCGTTTTGAGTACGAAATGAACCAGCTGATCTACTGCGCGATTCATAAGCTGCCGATGACCATCGTGCCCATCGAGACCATCTACGAAAACGAAAACCAGGGCACGCACTTCCATCCCATCCGTGACTCCTGGCGGATCTACAAGCTGATCCTGGGCAATTTCTTCCGCTTCATGGGCGCAAGCCTTTTGTGCACGGTGGTGGACCTGCTGCTGTTCACCCTGCTGCGGCACTGGCCCCTGCCCCAGCTGATTGGGGAGAACACCGTCTGGTACGTCTTCGGCATGAAGCTGATGGCGGTGACCATTGTGGCCACCTGGGTCGCCCGCGTGTTTTCCGCCAGCCTCAATTATTTCCTGAACCGCTCGCTGGTCTTCCAGATGAAGGACTGCAAGGGCTCGGGGCTTCGCTACCTGCTGGTCGCCATTTTGATCATGCTGGCCTCTTCCGGCCTGGTCAGCGGCCTGGCCGCCCTGTTCCACTTGAGCAGCAAGTCCTTCGCGATCACACTGATCAAGATCGTCGTCGATACCGTACTGTATTTCATCAACTACCAGATTCAGAAAAACTGGGTTTTCTCGAACCGTTCGGCCAAGTGAACCCATCACAGGAGGAAAAGTTTCGATGAACAAGACCGTACAAACCGTTCTGACCGTATTCTGCGCCCTGATGATCCTGACCCTGCCCTTCCTCGTCCCCTCTCCCAAGCTCTTAGAGAGCGCGGTGGACCGGATTTTGGAAGAAGCGCCGGCGGAGGCCGACGAAGCGGGAAGCCTGCTGGACTGGCTGTTCGGCACGGCCAAGGCCGAAGAGGAAGGGCCCGCTTACAGCCTGCCGGTCGACCTGACCCCGGGCTTTGAGCCCAACCCCGCCTGCTATACGGAAAACGGCTATGTAGACGACAGCATCACCGTGCAGATGGAGACGGTTGAGGACGATGGCGTCCTGTACTGCATCGCCCGCGTGACGGTCAAGAGCCCCACCCAGCTGAGAACGGCTTCCGCCGGCTCTCTCAAGTCCCGCAAATACGCCCGCATCAGCTCGATGGCCGCCAAGAACAACGCCATCGTCGCCATCAACGGGGACAATTTTGCCAACGACCCGCAGAAAACCACCTACGAATACCGCATGGGTCAGCAGATCCGCGCCAAGACCAACCGCAAGAAGGACATCCTGATCATCGACGAAAACGGGGACTTCCACCTGTTCGTCAAGTCCGATAAGGAAAAGCTGGCCGCCTTTGAAAAGTCCGGCCTGCAGATCGTCAACGCCTTCACCTTCGGCCCCGCCCTGGTAATCGACGGTAAAGTGCAGAGCATCGACAAATCCTACGGCTATAACCCCGGCGGCAAGGAGCCCCGGATGGCCATCGGGCAGACGGGAACCCTTTCCTACATCCTGGTCATGGCCGAGGGCCGCAACAAGAACTCCGAGGGCGTCACCCAGCAGGAGATGGCGGACTTCATGGGTGAGCTGGGCTGCGTGCAGGCCTTTAACCTGGACGGCGGCAACAGCGCCGAGATGATCTTCAACAACGCCTTCTACGGCTCCCGCACCGGCAACGAGCGCGATCAGAGCGACATCATCTATTTCGCGACCGCGGTAGATCCCGCTGAATGGAAAGGACAGTAACCCATGATCGCCAGCATGTTTCACTTTGACACGGACGCCGCTACGATGTCCGTGTGGCTCTTCGGCCTGATGGTCGCCCTGGGCGCCGGGCTTTCCTTCTGGTTTTTCTGCTTTAACGCCCGCCGCAACGGGCTGAACCAAGGCACGGGCCCCCTCACCTATTTCTTAGGGATTCCGGTCAGCCTCCTGCTCAGCCGGCTCATGTTCTGCCTGCTGGACGCTTCCTACACCTCGATTACCGACCTTCGGCATTTTTTCCGGCTGAACGACGGCGGCTACGCCCTCTTCGGCGTCCTCATCGGCATGACCCTGACGGCGGCGTTCTGCGCCCTGCTGCTCAAACAGCGCCCGTCCGAAACCCTGGACGCCCTCTGCCCCTCCCTGTTCCTCTTTATTTTCTTTGAAAGGCTCGGAGAAGGCTTCATCCGGGACTTCGGCATCAGCCGGTCCCTGATCTACGGCACCCTGCAGGGGACCTTCCTGGTGCAGCAGGACATGGACCTGTACCTGCGCACCTGGATCCTGGAGGCGGTGATCGCCCTGATCCTCTTCGTGGTCATCCTGCGGATCGAGGCGGTGGACGTGCGGCCGGGCTATGTGTTCCTCAAGGCCTGCATGCTCTTTGGGGCCACCCAGGTGCTGATGGAAAGCCTGCGCTACGATTCCCACCTGATGTTCTCCTTCGTGGGCGTACAGCACGTGCTGAGCATGGCGGTGCTGGGCATCCCCGTGCTGATCCTGGCCAAGCGGGCCCTAAAGACCAACAAGGGCCTGGCCCTGGCCGGCTTTATCCTGATTCCCGTCGTGGTGGGCCTGCTCATCTTCTTGGAGTTCCAGATCGACCGGACGGAGACCAACCGTTATCTCCTCTACGGCATTTATGCCCTGGCGCTGGCAGCGCCGACCGTCGTCGGCTTCCTGCTGGCCGGAAACGAGTAAAGACCATGGACAAAGAAAAAATCGCCCGGATCAACGAGCTGGCCCGGAAAAGCCGGGAAGAAGGCCTGACGGAGGAGGAACGCTCCGAGCAGCAGACCCTCCGCCAGGAATACATCACCGAATACCGGGAAGCCCTGCGCGCCCAGCTGGACAACACCTACATCGTCCTGCCGGACGGCACCAAGAAAAAACTGGAACCAAAGCACAAAAAGATGAACTGACCCATCGGGAGGTATCCATGTCCCTGTCCACTTCCTTCTGTCTGCGCCCCGGCCGCTTCCTCCTGCCCGGAAATGAAACTGACATGACCCGCTGGCCCGTGGTCGCCTGCGACCAGTATACCTCCCAGCCGGAGTACTGGGAGAAGGCCGCTCAACTGGTCGGCGGCAGTCCTTCGACCCTGTCCCTGATCCTGCCTGAATGTTATCTTGCGGACAGCGCCTCCCGGGTGCCGAAGATTCATGAGAACATGCGGCGCTACCTGCGGGAGGGAATCTTTTCCCGTCAGGTGAACGGCCTGGTGCTGATCCGCCGCACGATCCGGACGGGCAGCAAATGGGGCCTCCTGGTCTGCGTGGACCTGGAGCAGTATGATTACGCGGCGGACAGCGCGTCCGCCGTCCGTCCGACGGAAGGGACCATCGCGGCGCGGATTCCGCCCCGCCTGGCCGTCCGCCGGGAAGCACCGCTGGAGCTGTCCCACATCCTGCTGCTCGCGGACGACCCGGGCAAAACCCTGATCGAGCCGCTGGCGGCCCAGGCCTCTACCCTGCCCATGCTCTACGACACGGACCTGATGGAAGGCGGCGGGCACATTACTGGCTGGGCCGTGGAAGACCCAGCGCTGGTGAACGCTTTCCTGACCGCCGCCCAGGCGCTGGCCGAAACATCCGGCGGGCTCCAGTTCGCGGTGGGCGACGGCAACCACTCCCTGGCCACCGCCCGCGCCCACTGGCTGGAGATCCGCGATACGCTGTCCGACGAGGAAAAAGAGCATCATCCGGCCCGTTTTGCCATGGCGGAGCTCAACAACCTGCACGACGACGCCCTGGTCTTTGAGCCCATTCACCGGGCGATCTTCGACGTCCCCGCTTCCCGGGTGCGCGAATGGCTGGCCCCCTGCGGGCCGGTGCTGGACCTGGACCATCCGGACCTGATCCTGGTGCACGAAAAGGGCGACCTGCCCCTCCGCATCACCCACCCGCTGCACGAGCTGGCCGTGGGCACCGTCCAGCTCCTATTGGACCGGCAGAAAGACATCCGCCTGGATTACATCCACGGAGAAGAGGCCGTCCGGGAGCTGGTCAAAGAGCAGCAGGCCGTCGGCATCCTGCTCAGCCCCATCAAAAAAGAGAGCCTCTTCCCGGCCGTCCGTCTGAACGGCCCCCTGCCCCGGAAGGCCTTTTCCATGGGGGAAGCGCCGGAAAAGCGCTACTACCTGGAAGCCAGAAAAATCGTTCTCTGATCAAATCAAACGTCTTGCTGAAAAGCAAGGCGTTTTTGGAAGGAAGCACCCATGCTGCAGAAAAATCAGACATTCACCGTTCAGATCGAAAGCGTGGACGGGAACATGCAGGGCATCGCCCATGTGGACGGGCAGACCGTGTTCGTCCCCGGCGCCCTTCCGGGGGAGGAGATTCAGGCCGCCGCCACGCGCTGTGAAAAGCGCTTCGCCTTCGCCCGGATCCTTTCTATCCTGAAGGAAAGTCCGGAGCGGGTCGAACCCCCCTGCCCGTATTACAAAATCTGCGGGGGCTGCAGCGCTCTGCATATGCGCTATGAAGAAAGCCTGCGCATCAAGCAGGAAGCGGTCCGGCAGGTCCTGCAGCGCGTGGGCGGGATCCGGGTCCAGGTGCCTCTCCCTCTTCCCATGGAGCATCCCTTTGAATACCGCAACAAAACCGCCCTGCCGGTCGCCCTGGTCGACGGAACGCCCCGGGCGGGCTTTTATGCCCCCCGCAGTCACCGCCTGACGCCGGTGGACCGCTGCCTGATCGCCATGCCGGAGGGAAGCGTCGCCGCCAACACGGTCTGTGCGTGGATGAAGCGCTTTGGGATCGAGCCCTATGACGAAACCGCCCGCCGGGGGCTGATCCGCCATGTCGTCACCCGGACCGCCCGCAGCGGGGAGGTCATGGTAACGCTGGCCGTTTCCAAAGAAGAGATCCCGCAGCAGGATGCCCTGTGGGCCATGCTCCGGGAAGCCCTGCCCCGCATCGTCTCCCTCTGCGCGACGGTAAACCCCCGCGGGGACAACGTGATTCTCGGCCGTGATTACCGGGTGCTTTTCGGCGTTTCCCGTCTGTCGGATACTCTCTGCGGCCTCTCCTTTTCCCTTTCTCCCCTCTCTTTTTTCCAGGTGAACCCGGTCCAGACGGAAAAGCTGTATCAGACCGCCCTGCGCTTTGCGGCCCCCAAGCCGCATGAGCTGGCGGTGGACCTGTACTGCGGCGCCGGCACCATTTCCCTGCTGCTCGCCCAGCACGTCAAAAAGGTCATCGGCATCGAGATCGTCCCCGAGGCCATCCGGGACGCCCGGGAAAACGCCGTCCGGAATGGAATTTCCAACGCGGAATTTCATGCCGCGGCCGCCGAAAAGCTCCTCCCCTCCCTGGTGGATAACGGCCTTCGCCCCGATTTCGTCGTCCTCGACCCGCCCCGCAAAGGGGCCGAGCCGGAGGTCATCCGCGCGATCGCCTATGCCGCTCCCTCCCGCGTCGTCTACGTGAGCTGCGACCCGGCCACCCTGGCCCGGGACCTCCGCCTGTTCACGGAGCTCGGGTATCAGGTTTCCCAAGTGCAGCCTGTGGATATGTTCTGCTGGACGGGGCATGTGGAGACGGTGGTATTGATTCAGCGCGACAAGACGGAATGACAAAGGAGCGATGAGCAATAGCATATGACCAAACAGGAGACATACGAATACCTGACAGCGCACGGCGTCGATTATGAAGTGATCGAACATCCTGCAGTGTTCAATATGGAGGAAGTCGAAAAGCTGAAGCTCCCGCATCCGGAAGCCGATGCCAAAAACCTCTTTGTCAGGGATGATAAGAAGCTTCACTACTATATGATCACCGTGCAGGGGAATAAAAGGGTAGATCTGAAGCAGTTCCGAAAACAGCACGGACTGCGAAATCTTTCTTTTGCGTCTGCCGAAGATCTCATGGAAATCATGGGGCTGATCCCTGGCGCGGTGACACCGCTGGGCTTACTGAACGATCGGGAAAGAAAAGTAGAGCTATATCTTGACGCCGCTTTTGCTGAACTGATTTCCATCCATCCCAACGATAATACCGCGACCGTATGGATGAAGACAAAGGATCTGATCAGCATCATCACAGAACACGGAAACAGGGTATGGGTTGTGGAAATATAAAATCCAGCCGGAGAGGCTATTATAATGACAGAAACCGAACTTTATCAATAGCTTAGCGCTGACAACCAGATATCAGCAACCGACCACCACCGCGCCGTCAGCATCCACTGTCTCGGAGCGATCAAATCGACAGGATCGAAGAAGACATGCAGACAATCAACATTGACAACAGGCAGTTTTACAGAAAGCTCCGGCAGCTTTCCCTGCCGATCATCCTGCAAAGCCTGATGCTGGCCCTGGTGGCCGCGGGCGACGCATTGATGCTGGGCCGCGTAGCCCAGGAAGAAATGACGGCCGTATCCCTGGCGACCCAGATCCAGTTTGTCCAAAATATGTTCCTCGGGGCCATCACCGCCGCCGGGGCCATTCTCGGCGCTCAATACTGGGGAAAGGGCGACAAAAGGACCCTGCAGCAGCTCTTCAGCCTGATGCTGCGTTTTGCGGGGCTGACCTCGGCCCTCTTTTTCGCTGCCTGCGAGCTGATTCCGGAGCAGCTCATGCGCATCTTCGCCTCCGACGATCAGCTGATCCTCATCGGCAGCGCCTATCTGCGGATCGCGGGCTGGTCGTACCTGCTGACGGGCATCTCACAGTGCTATCTGGCGGTCATGAAGGTATCGGATCACGTTCTGCCCAGCGCCTGGATTTCCTCGGCCGCGGTGGTCCTGAACATCCTGTTCAACGCCGTTTTCATCTTCGGCCTGCTGGGCGCTCCCAGGATGGAGGCCAGAGGCGCAGCACTGGCCACTACCCTGTCCCGCGCCATCGAGCTTTTGCTGTGCCTGTGGATTTCTGAAAAAAAGATGTATATCCGCCCGGACTTCCGCAGTTTTTTCGCCGTCCCCAGACAGCTGACCCGTGATTTCGCCAAGCAATGCCTGCCGCTGATGGGCGGTTCCCTGTTCTGGGGCGTGGGCTTTACCTCCTATACCGCCATCATGGGCCACATGGGCGTGGACGCGGCGGCGGCCAATTCCGTTTCCGCCGTGGTAAGGGACCTGGTCTGCTGCGCGTGCAACGGCGTCGGCACCGCCGCGGGGATCATGGTGGGCAATGAGCTCGGGGCGGGCCATCTGGAGCTGGGAAAGGCCTACGGAATCAAGCTCAAGAACATCTCCTGGGTCATCGGCTTTGCCTCCACCGCTGTGGTGCTGGCCGTGACCCCGCTGCTCCTGCGCTTCGTGATCCTGACCGGAGAAGCGCAAAGTCTCCTGTCCGGCATGATGGTGATCATGTCGGTGTATATGATCGGCCGCTGCGTCAATACCGTGACCATCAACGGCGTCCTGGACGGAGGCGGGGACACGCTGTTTGACATGTACTCCCTGGCTGTCTGCATGTGGGGCATCGCCATTCCCCTGGCCCTGCTGGGCTCTTTCGTCTTTCACTGGCCGGTGCTGCTGGTCTACGCCTGCACCTGCCTGGACGAGGTGGGAAAAATCCCCTGGGTCATGCTGCGCTTCAACAAGTTCAAATGGGTGAAGAACCTCACGCAGTAGGAAGTTTCACGTTCTCACGCAAAAAAGAAGCTGGAAACTGGGGTCTTCCATAAAACAGTATTAGCCAGAAATTCAGAAAAGGCATCTGCGTGCCGGATTGGTCAATACTGAATTATGGAGGAAAACACAATGAAATCTCTGTTTGAAGAGCTTGGCGGCACCTATACCCTGGGCAAAGACGGGATGTACTATCCGAACCTGGCGATTGAGGAAACTGATCAGCGCTCCATTGGAAAATGGGGACGGATGCACAGGGAATACCTGAAGGAGCAGCATCCGAGCCTTTATCAGCGACTCATTCTAAACGGAACTATGGGCAGACATCTTGCCTATGCAGACGGAAGAGCGACAGCGATGCTTGAAAGCTTGATAACACAGATGGTTAAGCAAGAAGGCGTCACGGAACAGCTCAAGGCAGAACAGCCCATGGAATGGGTAGGCAGGATGAACAATATTCGCAGCCGAGCCGAAGAGATCGTCATGGAAGAAGTCATCAATACCCTGTAACAAAACAGCCGCTGGTATGATCATACAGATCATACCAGCGGCTATTGTCGTTTGGAGACTCATTTAAGCAGAAGCAAAGTTCTTACTGACAGTAGGAAATATTATATCTTTTTAATACGAATAGTCTGTTTCCTTTCTTGCATTGGTGGCTTATAATCATTTATAGAACGCAAAGGAGGCGGGCAGATGAAGATGATGCTGGCGGAAAACATCCGCGCATTCCGCAAGGAGCGGTCTCTGACCCAGGAGCAGCTTTCCGAGGCCTTGGGGGTGACGGCAGGCGCGGTATATAAGTGGGAGGCGAAGCTGTCCACCCCGGAGCTGGAGCTAATCATCCAGATGGCAGATTTTTTCGATACCTCTGTGGACGTGCTGCTGGGCTATGAAGTCAAGGACAACCGTCTGGAGACGACGGTGAAACGCTTGCAGGAATACCGCCGCAGCAAGGATTGGGACGGGCTTGCGGAGGCGGAAAAGGCCCTCAAGAAGTATCCCCACTCCTTTCAGATTGTCAGTGAGAGCGCCGCGCTTTACCGCGCCTTTGGCTTTGACAGCGGGGACAAGGCCCTGTTTCGCCGCG
>DGRV01000038.1:31427-36735 GCA_002391225.1 Christensenella sp. UBA4379 | reverse complement strand
CGGTTCCCCTGGGCGTCCGTCCTGTCCCAGTCATAGAAGCGGTAGGTGACGTCGCTGGACTGCTGAATTTCATACAGGACGATGCCCGCCCCGATGGCGTGGACCGTGCCGGCGGGGATGTTGTAGACCTCCCCGGGCTGAACAGGCACCTCGTGCAGCAGCTTTTCCACCGCCTTCCCCTGCTCGGAGGCGGTTTTCAGCTCCTCCAGGGTCGTGCCTGGCTCGATGCCGTACACGAGCTTTGCGCCCGGCTCCGCCTTTAGGATCACCCAGGCTTCGGTCTTGCCGAGCTTGCCCTCTTGTTCGGCGGCATAGGTATCGTCCGGATGGACCTGGACGCTGAGACGGTCCCGCGCGTCCAACAGCTTCAGGAGCAGCGGGAAGGGGCTTCCCACCTTGGTGCCGACCAGCTCCTGGCCGTACTGTTTGATCAGCTCCTCCAGGGGCCTTCCTTCGCTGTCCCGGCTGTTCAGGCCGGGAATCGCGCTGAGCTCCAGCGCTTCCCCTGTATGATCGTCCGGAATGGGCTTTCCAAAAACTTCCTTCAGGGCGCTGCCGCCCCAGGGCGTCTGCCCGCCGTGCCGGAAGGCAGGAAACATCAATACAGGCTTCACAGCGTTATCCCTCCCTGGCAGCCAGTTTCAGAATGGCATAGGTGAAAATGCGGAGATTCTTCTTTAAATCCTCGATCGAAATGTATTCGTCGGCCTGGTGAGCCATTTCCTTTTCGCCGGGGAAGAGAGCGCCGAAGGCGACGCCTTCCTCCAGGCATTTGGCGTAGGTGCCGCCGCCGATGGCCATGGCCTTGCCGGGGAGGCCGGTGACCTCCTCATAGGCGCTCAGCAGCTTTGTCACCAGCTCACTCTTTTCAGAAACGGCGTGAGGGTCTTTGCAGTTGACCACGGTGACCGTCATATCGGAGACGATGTCCTGGGCTCGGCGGGTCAGGGCCTGCTGATCCGCCAAGATCGGGCAGCGGAGGTCCAGCGTCGCACGCACCTGGCCGTTTTCCACCCGGATGATGCCGAGGTTCAGCGTCAGCTTGCCGGACACCTCGTCCGACACCCGGATGCCCAGATGGCTGCCGTCATATTCCATGCCGACGGCGTCCGCCAGGGTGGCCAGAGCGCCCCGGACCCCGCACTGCTTCAGCACCAGGAGCATCTGACCGATGGCGTTTCGGCCCAGCTCCGGCATCGCCGCGTGGCCGGGAATGCCCTCCGTACGGATTTTAACGCCCTTTTCCGTGCAGACCGCCTCCACCGGGAAGGGGAAGTCCATCCCGTTGATCTGGTCCGCCAGCTCCTGTCCCCCCGCCACCAGGGCCTCCGCGATGCCGGGCACGACGTTGTGCCGCTCCCCGACGGAGAACTCCTTGACCTGCAGGCCTTCCTCCGCCAGCTTTCCGCACAGCTCCAGCACCATCAGGCCCTTTTCGATGTTGATGACGGGATAATCGGCGTCCGGTGAAAAGCCCTGCCGCGGCATCGGGCAGACTTCCTTATAGTGGGCGATGTCCTCCCAGCCGCTCTCCTCATCCGTGCCGAGGATCAGACGGACCTTCCGCTTGAGCGGTACTTTCAGCTCCTGAACGGCCTTCATGGCGTACATCGCCGCCACCGCGGGGCCCTTGTCGTCCGACGTGCCCCGGCCGTACATGAGGCCGTCCCGTACGGTGGGCTCAAAGGGCGGCAGGGTCCAGCCGTCGCCGATGGGCACCACGTCCAGGTGGGCCAGGATGGCCAGAGCGTCCTCCACGCTGCCTTCGCCCAGGTCCGCATGACCGGCGTAGCCGTCCGCGTTATAGCACTCAAAGCCCAGGGAGTCGCAGATTTCCAGCGCCTTGTCCAGGGCCTGCCGGGCGGGAAGGCCGAACGGCGCGCCGTCCTTGGGCGCTTCCTTCACCGAGGGAATCCGCACCAGCGTTTTCAGGGTTTCCAGCATCGGTTCTTCCAGGGACAGGCAGACCTGTTCAATTTTTTCACGGTCCATCACGGTGCATTTCTCCTTTACAAAATCATTTCGTCATTTCGATGTCTTTCACAGCTTCGCCCATCCGGCGCAGGCCCTCCAGCATCTGCGCCGCCGGGCAGCCGAAATTCACGCGCATAAAGCCTTCGCCCTCCGGTCCAAAGAAGGAACCTCCGGTCAGCACGACGCCGTGCTCCCGGAACTTCCGCTCGAGCAGATCGCAGCTTTCCGAGTACGCCCGCAGGTCCACCCAGGCCAGGTAGGTGCCCTCCACCGGGGTGAGCAGGGCCTTGGGCAGATGCTCGCGGACGGCGTCTTCCAGCAGGGCGGCGTTCTGCCGGAGATAGTCCATCAGCCCGTCCAGCCAGGCGTCCCCGTAGGTGTAGGCGGCCCGGGTCCCTTCCAAAGCGAAGATGTTGCCGGAAACGACCCCGGCGGATTCCAGATACCTGTTCAGGGTGCGGAGGACGTCCGGGTTTCGGGAGATCATGGCGGCCTGCTCCAGCCCGGCGATGTTGAACGTCTTGCTGGCGCTCATGAAGGACAAAGCCAGGTCCTCTGGCCCCGTCATGGACAGTACGGAGACAAAGGTATTCGGCGCAAAGGCGAACTCGGCGTGGATCTCGTCTGAGGCCACCAACACATGATATTTCTGGCAGAGGGACAGAAGATGATCCAGCTCCTCCTTCCCCCAGACCCGGGAGACCGGGTTGTGCGGGCTGCACAGAAGGAACAGGCGGACGCCGCTCTGGAAGGCCTTTTCCAGGCTTTCAAAGTCGATGTGATAGCGGAGGCTTTCATCCCGGATCAGTTCCACCCGGACGGCTTTCCGGCCGTTGGACTCGATAGAAAAGGTAAACGGCCCGTACACCGGCGTCAGGATCGCCACCGGGTCGCCGGGACGGGTATAGGCGTTCACCACGGCCTTAAGCCCCGTCACCACGCAGGGAAGCATCCCGATCTCTTCTCTTCGTACCTCCAGCCCGTGGCGGCGGCGCAGGAAGCCGCGCAGGGCGTCCGTATCCTCCTCCGTCACCATCGTATAGCCATAGCAGGGATGGGCGGCCCGCTTTTGAAGGGCCTCCACGATCTCGTCCGCGCAGGCAAAATCCATATCCGCTACCCAGAGGGGCACGGCCCCTTCGGGCATCATGTCCCGGCTGTCCCATTTGACGCAGGCGGTTCCGTGGCGTTCCAGCCCCTTGTCAAAAAAAGAGCGGTCATAGCGCATATCCTGTCCCTCCCGTCACGCTCCTGCCGGCAAAGGGCCGGAGCAGCAAAAGATATAAAAGCCTTTTTTCCTTGCGATGGTTTCCACATTTTCAAACAGCGTGGCCAGATAGACCTTCGCGCTGTCCGCCCCCTGCTGCTTCCTGATGACCAGGTACAGCTTTCCCTCCGGGGTCAAATGATCCCGGCACTGGGCGAAGAGGGAATAGATCACCTGCTTGCCGGTGCGGATGGGCGGGTTGGTGATGATCTGGCAAAAGGAACCGCTTAAGGCGCTCAGTCCGTCGCTTTCGAGGATCTCCGCCTGGACATGGTTTTTCTCCGCGTTTTCCCGCGCCAGGTCCAGGGCTCGGCGGTTCACGTCGGACATCACCATGTCCACCCGCTCGGTGGCCGCCAGGCAGATACCCATCACGCCGAAGCCGCAGCCCAGGTCCAGCGTCCGGCCGGAAAGGGGCGGCAGGCTGTTTAACAGCAGGTCCGTGCCAAAGTCCGTTTTCCCTTTGGAAAAGACGCCGGCGTCGGTTTTGAAGGTGAACGTCCTCCCCCGGAACTCATAATCATAGGAGACCGGTCTGCTCTTGCAGGAAGGATCCGCGGTAAAGTATTGTTCCTCCATCAGCGCATGCCTGCCGCCCGGTACAGGGCGGCAAGCTCCTCCTCCCTCAATTCTCTGAACGCTCCGGCCGAAAGAATCGGGTCCAGGGACAAAGGCCCGAAGGACTTTCTTTCCAGCGCGACCGTCTGATGACCGGCCGCCGCCAGCATCCGCCGGACCTGGTGATATTTTCCTTCGCTCACGGTGATCTGGGCCCGCCGAGCGTCCAGGATTTTGAGCTCCGCCGGTTTGGCGGTAAAGTCGGACAGCCGGATTCCCTCCCGGAACAAGGCGATGTCCGCTTCTTGAAGGTTGCTGTCCACCACGGCCTCGTACACCTTGAGCACTTCCCGCTTCGGGCTGATCAGGCGATGGGCAAGCTCCCCATCCGTCGTAAACAGCAGAAGGCCGGAGGTATCCTTATCCAGCCTGCCCACCGGCATGCACTGGAGGGACAAAAGCGCCTTGGGCAGCAGGGAAAACACCGTCGGCTTGGCAGGATCGTCCGCCGCGGTCACCACCCCGGTGGGCTTATGGAGCATGATGTGCCTTTCCAGCCGCACGTCGATCTCGCTGCCGCGCACCAGAACCCTTCCCCCTCCGTAAGGGGCCGCCGGGGACAGGACCTTCACCCCGTCCACCTGCACCAGGCCGGAGCGGATCAGCTTCTGTATTTCCGAGCGGCTGCCAAGCCCCACCCGGGACAAAAGGGCGTCAAGCCGCATCGTCCATCCCTCCGGCGCAGGCCCTGGTCAGCCGCCATTTGCGCAAGCACCAGCAGGGCAGGTAGACCAGCAAAAGGATCAGCACCAGATAGACGAAGAGCTCGCGGTTCCGAAGCATGGCGCTCATGGGCTGGCGCGATTCCAGCAGCGTGTTAAACAGGCCGCCCCGCCCCTCCGATTTCAGCGACCGGTACGTGAAAAACAGCGCCGCCGCCCACAGCAGGTACGCAGGAACCCCGGCCAGGAGGTTGAAAATCGTGGTCTTCCTCCATTTGGAAGCATGCCGCGCGTAATAATCCCTCGTTTTCCAGCCATAGTCCATCGGGACGTCCCGGTGCCACCAGATGGCGGTCAGAATCAGAAACAGGGCGGCACCGCCCAGCAAAGCCGCGCAGCCGACGTCATAGCCATGGCGGTCAGAGGACATGCTCAAAACGTTTTTCAGGAAGTCCCCGATGTTTTTGAGGGTCCTCATGGCCTTAAAATTCATTTCGTCGTCGTAGATGCTGTAATAGGTCAGGACGGAGGCAGTCAGAAACAGGATGAGAAACGGGGCAACCCTCAGCATCCGCACGCACGCGCTTTGGACCATAGTGAAATAGCCCTGCCTCCGGAAAGCGGAGTCTCCCGCCTTATTGGACAGCAGATACGCCCTCAGGCTCCTTTCCGGCCCGCAGATCAGCAGGGCCACCGCCAGGCAGAGGCTCAGCTTCACCGCCACGCGGACCCAGAAGGACAGAACCCCAAGGGGCAGAAAAAGCGGCAGCAGAAACAGCGCCCTGGA
>DGRV01000038.1:0-31310 GCA_002391225.1 Christensenella sp. UBA4379 | reverse complement strand
GCCGCCGTTTCCTGCATCGCTTTCACCTCCCTTTATCTTCGTTCATTATAGCTGAATCGGGCTCAAAATGCAACCGCTCCGCCAGGCTGTCCACCCAAGGGGCATTCTGATCCATCCGGTAGCGGAGCACCGTATCCAGGGACACCCGGTTCAGGCTGGCAAAGATATTAGAAACCACGTTCGGCGTTTCCTCCTCCAGGAGCTTGAGCAGGGCCTTCGTCTTTTTTCGGGCGCCCCCCTCTTCCTTTCTGGTCATCCGGCAGGCGCAGGTGATCGGGCGAAGCTCCATGGATTTGGACCATTCGATCACGTCTTTTTCGCGGACGAGGCAAAGCGGGCGGATCAGCGCCATCCCCGGATGGCTGTCGCTGGGCACGTAGGGCATCATCCCCCGGAACTGGCCGCCGTACAGCACGCTCATCAGCGTCGTCTCCGCGACGTCGTCCAGGTGGTGCCCCAGGGCGATCTTCCCGCAGCCCAGCTTCCCGGCGTTTTTGTACAGATACCCCCTGCGCATCGCGGCGCAGATGTGGCAGAAGGACCGGGGCGCTTCCTCCACCGCCTCAAAAATCGGGGCCTCCACGACCGTAGGGGAAAATCCGAGGCTTTCCGCGTTGCGGAGGGCCGTCTCCCTCACGCTTTTTTCATAGCCCGGGTCCAGCATCAGGATTTCATAGGTAAAATCCACCCCGCTGTACGCCTGGTAATCCCGCACGCAGCAGGCCAGGAGAGACGAGTCCTTCCCGCCGGAATAGCACACGGCGATCCGGTCCCCCGGGCGGATCAGGCGGTAGGTGTCCACCGCCTTGCAGAAGGGGGCCCAGATCAGCCGGCGGTATTCCCTTTGGATGCTTCTGGAAGCCGATACGTTTTTCAATTTGTTTCTCTCCTGTTGCCCGGCGGAACAAAAAGTGATACAATGCGCGTAGAGTTCAAGCGATTTTCCGGCTTCTGAGGAAAGAGCCGGATTTGGTCCCATCAAAAATAAAAAAGGAGGCTTCTTTCATGTCCACCCTGTCCACCCGGCTCAAGGAAGCGCGCGCCGCGGCGTCGCTGACCCAGGAGCAGCTGGCGAAGGCCGCGAAAAACGGTCTCACCGCCAACGATATCAGCAAGGCCGAGCGCGCCCTGTACGTCCCCACCGACGCCCAGCTCAAGGCCATCGCCAAGGCCACCGGCGTCACTCAGAAGTCCCTTCTGGACGCCAAGGGCGGAAAGAAGCCCGCCTCCACCTCCGCGGCCAAGAAGCCGGCCTCCTCCGCGAAAAAGACGACCTCCTCCGGAATCAGCATGAAGGTCAGCGCCGCGGAGAAAAAGCTGGTGGAGGCCTACCGCAAGGCCTCCGCGGAAAACCGGAAGCTGGCTCTGAATCTGCTGGAGGGCAAGGCCGTCGAGGATTCCCATTTCAACATCGGCAGCCTGTTTTCCGGCGGTATCGGCGGCAGCGTCAGCGAATTCCTGGAAAACCTCGTGCGGGGCATCAACGAATAACGTCTTAAGGCTCACCGCGCTTTCCTTCCGGCAAAGGAAGGGAAGCGTTTCTTTTTTTCGCAAAGAAATCTTGCAGTAGTCCCCTTGCTTCCTCCTCCATCAGGCCCCCGGCGGTCTCTACATGCCTTGGAAAGGCTTCGTCCTGCGTCAGGTCGTACACGCTCCCGCAGCAGCCCATCTGGGGGTCGAAAGCGGCGAAATAGCAGGCCTTCAGCTCCGCCTGGAGCATGGCGCCGGCACACATCGGGCAGGGCTCCAGGGTGACGTACATCGTGCAGTCATGGAGCCGCCTTCTGCCCAGGAGCCGGGCCGCCTGCCGCATGGCGATCATTTCCGCGTGTCCGAAGGGGTCGCACTCCTCGGTTTCCCGATAGTTGTGGGCCCGGGCGATCACCTGCCCGTCCCGGACGATCACCGCCCCAACCGGGACCTCCCGCCCGTCCTCCGCCGCCGTTTTCAGGGCTTCCCGCATGAAGACGACGTGAAGCTCGTTGCCGCTCATTGCACGTTCACCGGCAGATCCGTATCGGTAAATGGATCGTCGTTCCTCTCCTCGGGAATTTCCGGCTCCTTCTTTTCCTCAAACAGACCGCTGACCGGGGTATGGACGTGGATCTGCAGCTCGTCCTCGCCGAAGGTCAGGTCCGCCCGCTCCCGCGGCTTGGTCAGCGCCAGAATTTCCGTATAGCGCGTCCTGCCCCGGCGGGCATAGTTGAGGGGCACCTCCGCCCGCTGCTGCCAGTGCATGGGAATCACCACGCGGGGCTTGACGGACATGACGAAGTGATTGATCCCCGCGTCAAACAGGCCGCCCTGCCTTGGATCCAGCGGGAACATGCACAGGTCGATGTTCAGCCCGCGGATCGGGTCCACCGCCTCGTAAAAGTCGTCCTCCGCCTGCTTGATTTCGCGGACCGTGCTCTCTTCCCGCCAGTGCCACAGGTTCAGGTCCCCCGCGTGGAAGATGGTCCTACCCATGATCTCTACAAAGAAGGAGACCCCCAGGTCCGTTGAATCGAAGGCGCGGACGCTGATATCTTCCAGCGTCAGTTCGTCCCCCGGCTTCATCCGCCTGCCGGGCACCCCCTGGGGCAGGTCGTCCGAGATGATGTACTCGATATGGTATTTCGCCCGGTCCCAGTCGTAGATGATCGGGTCAAAATGATCCACGTGGCTGTGGCTGACAAACACGTAAACCCTGCGGAACCTCTGAAAGTCCTTTTCGCTGACGCAGGCTTTTGCCGGCAGCGTGTTGTTTTCACCCCGCCAGTAGTCGAACACCAGCAGCACATCCTCCACGGCGACCAGAAAGCCAGAATGGAACAGGTAGGTCACCGTCAGCGTATCCGTCATAAACTGCCACCTTTTCATAAAAATCGGGCAGCGCCTTCTCGGCGCTGCCCAGATCAAACCGGTTTACATGCTGAGCAGCTTTTGCTTCAGCTCGTTTTCCATCTGAGCCAGCGTCTTTTCCGCCTCGGCACGCTTCTGCCTGCCTTCCTGCTGGATGCGGATGACCTCGTCGATGGTATCGATCAGGGACTGGTTCGTCTGCGTCAGCGTCTCGATGTCGATCACGCCGCGCTCGGCTTCCTTGGCCGTCGCCAGGGTGCCCTGCTTGAGTTTTTCAGCGTTCTTCTTGAGCAGCTCGTTGGTCATGTCGGTCACGGCCTTCTGCGCCTGCATGGCCTGCTGAGAGTGCTGCAGGCCCAGGGCCAGGACCATCTGGTTCTTCCACAGGGGCAGGGTGTTGACCAGGGTGGACTGAATCCTTTCCACCAGCAGGGCGTTGTTGTTCTGCAGCAGGCGGATCTGCGGGGCCATCTGCAGGGAAATCTGCCGGGTCAGCTTCAGGTCGTGCAGCTTCTTTTCAAAGCGGTCGCACTGGGCGTCCAGATCGTTCGCCTTCTGAGCGTCCATGGCGTCGCCGCTCTTCTGGGCCGCCTCGCGCAGGGCGACCAGGTCCGTGGCGCGGACGTCGGCCAGGCGCTTTTCGCCGGCGACGATGTACATGGTCAGCTCATGGAAATAGGCGGTATTGATGTCGTACAGCTGGTCAAACATCGCGATGTCCTTGAGCAGCTGCACCTGGTGCTGTTCCAGGCTGGAGGCGATCTTATCCACGTTGACGGACACGTCGTCGTACTTGGCCTTGAGGTTGGCGATCTGCTGCTTGGTGGAGGTAAACAGTGCGCGCAGTCCCTTGGGCTTTTCGGTAGCGCCTTCAAAGCCCTTGAGCTCGGTGATCAGCTTGGTCAGCGTTTCGCCCACGTCGCCGGTGTCCATGGTTTTGACGCCGTCCAGAATGGAATCCGCGAAGGAGGAAATCTTCTTCTGGGCGTCAGCGCCGTACATCATGACATGGTCCTGGTTCATCAGGTCGATCTTGCCGGCGAACTCCTCGACCTCCTTGAGTTCCGCCTCCGTCAGGCCGCTTTCCAGGGACTCCACGATCTCCTTGGCGTCCTGGGCCAGGGGCGTGCTGGCGGCCTGCTCCAGCATTTCGGCCGTTTTCTCCAGCTGAACCGCCTGGGCCGTCTGGCTGCCCAGGGAAAGAACGGGCGCGGTATGCAGTTCTTCATCCTGCAGAATTTCGGAAAGGTTCTTTTTTTCTTCGCTCATGGCCGGGTTCCTCCTTCAAATCAATGCTTATGTATGTTTATGAAATTTGCATCCAACGTTATTGGCCGCCAGCGGCCTGGCTCTGCCCGGCCTGCTTTTCTTCCGGCTTCATGGGGACGTTTTCGATCAGCCCGTCCTGCTTCATCAGGGTTTCCAGGACGGAAATGTCCGTCGTCACGTCCAGCATGTCCCGCTGGTAGAGCTGGTCGTGCTGCTTTGTGAAGGCCTCCAGCACGATGTCCATGGCATCTTCCACGCTTTTCTTTGTCTTCTCCGCGTTTTCTCCCGTGACTTCCCGCTCGCCCAGCTTGCGGTAGTTGGTCAGCATCTTGAGCACGGTGGGAAGATAGTAATCCATGAACCGACGGATCTGCGGCGCTTTTTCGGGCTTGTCCGTCACCGTCAGAAAGATTTGGTTGGAGATAGATTCCAGCTCGTCGATTTTCTTGGACAGGACAGGGTCCGGAATCTGGCTGTTCTCGTCCCGGATCTGGGCGATCATCTCCTGCCCGTGGCGGACCAGCTGATCGACAGATTCAATGCCCGTCACGGGGATGGACTTTTGAACCGGGGCTTTTTTGCTGGTATCCAGCCCCATCCCCATCTGGTAAGCCAGCCACCCGGCAATGACGGCCAGGCCGCCGCCGATCAGAAAGTCAGAAACTTGGTTCAGCTTAAACAGGGAACTGTACAGCGCGAACACGGCCCCCGCCGCGATCAGCGAGCCGACCAGTGATTTCCATTTCTTTTTTTTCATACCCGTTCATCTCCATCCACTGATCACAGGAAACAGGATCAGTATAGCATAATCAGCCTTTTTTTTCAATGGGAAGGCCCCGAAACAGCCCGGAGAAAATCACAGAATTGTTACAAAAGATGTTACAATTTCTTTACAAAACCTATGAAGTTATACTATAATATACAAGTGAGTTCCCCTAAGGAAGGATGGACCGCGATGAGCTCCAGAAGAAACCATTATTCCTCCACGCCGCTGATGCGCATGGACAAACATAAAGCGCCCGACCCTCAAAGCTACGAGCCGCCGGTGATTGAGGACGAAACCTACGAAAAGCCCAAGCAGCACCGCCTGCTGCAGCTGATCCTCTTGCTGCTGCTCCCGGCGTTTCTGGTGGTCGCCATTGTGCTGAACCGGCCGATGATCTACGCCGCTTACCTAGGCGTCTGCCTGGTGGCGGTCGTCATTATGTGGCTGGTCCGGGCGTTCACGCAGAACGCCCGCGGGAAGCTGTCGCTGTTTTACGCCGTTTCCGCCCTGGCCGTAGTCGCGCTGATCATCATCAATACCCCCGGACCGGTCACGACCATCACCGTCAGCCGGGTGGATTCCAACGCGGTCTTCTCTCAGGACAACGTACTGGACACCCCTTCGCTTACGGATATTCAGCAGGCGGCGGCCGCCGCCCTGCAGCAGGATCAGGCCCCCACTGAAGAACCGCAGGAAACCGAAATTCCCATCTCCGCCGCCCAGAGCAGGCTGGATGAATTCATGCAGTACTGGGCCGTCAGCGACCGGGAAAACCAGCTGGCCATGTGCGTCCCCTCTTGGGTGGACAGCCAGGAAAACCCCGGCTCCAGCCTGTTTAACATCCTGGGCTTCACCACCCCCACCAGCTACATGGTGGAAAGGGTCTACGGCACCAATACGGACAATTCCCGCCCGATTCAGATCATCGCCAACATCAGCAACCAGGACGGGTCCACCTCCTCCAAGCGCTACCAGGTCATGATGGTCCGCTCCAACGACACCTGGTACGTGGACCCCAGCTCCCTGAACAGCATCGGGATGGTGACGGAGGAAAACCAGGTCTTCGAACAGCGCAGCGCCCTGTATGACAACATGACTCCCTCCCCCTCTCCGGAGCCCACGACCAACCCGGGGCTGCTGCTCTATTACAACACTGGCGGACAGTACTATCACCTGGATCCCAACTGTTCCCGCATCGCGTCCGAATATCTGCCGCTCAGCACCTACTTTACCTACGCCGAGCTGGACGACCCCAAGTACCGCACCTTGAATCCCTGTAAGAACTGCCACGCGCCGAAAAGGTATAAAGATGTGTACTGACGATTATCGAGCCCTGATGAGGCTGCTCAAGGAAAACTGGATCCCTTTTGAAAAGCACGAGCACGAAGAAGTGCACACCATGGAGGACTGCTACCGGGTGCAGCGCCTGTCTGAAAACACAGTGATGCCCAAGAACATCCTCCTGTGCAACCGGCAGCAGACCCGGTTTTACCTGTACCTTTGTTCTCCCTTCGTTTCCTTCCGGACGGCGGTATTTTCCAAAGCGATGGGCATTTCGAGGGTTTCCTTCGCCGCGGACGAGCATCTGGACCGCCTGCTTCACGTAGCCCCCGGCGCCCTGACCCCGCTGGCCCTTTTGTTCGACCAAGGGCGCGAGGTACAGCTGTGCATGGATCAGGGCCTGCTGTCCTCCGAATACCTCGCTTTTCATCCGCTGATCCCAACGGAAACGCTGATTTTCAAAAGAGACGTTTTTCTATCACGCTTCCTGCCGCTGACGGAACACACGCCCGTTTTCGTCCCGCCCGCCGGGGAAATACAGGGCCCAGTATAAAAGCAAAGGGATGTTGCGTTTACTCAGCAATGCAGCATCCCTTCTTTTATTCGGCTTCCGCTTCCTGAACCGCCTGTTCCCATTGGCTGTACGCCGCGTCCAACGCATCCTTGAGGCGCTGGTATTCCCGGGCGTTGGTTTCCGCGCTGCCCGGCTGGCTGTAGGCGTCCGGCCCTGCAAGGAAGGCCTCGAACTGAGCCAGCGCGCTTTCGGCGTCCGATACGCGCTGTTCCGCGTCCCGGACCGCCGCCTGGAGCATTTTCCTTTTCTGCTTGTCGTCGTTCTCCCGGCGTTTTTCCTTCCTGAACTCCGTGCGGGTCATCCCCGCCTGCGTCCAGGCATCCGTCGGGGCGGCAAGCTTTTCCTTTTCCGCCAGGTAATCGTCGTAATTTCCCTGGTAGAGCACCACGCCTTCCGGCGTCAGCTCCATGACCTTGCTGGCGAAGCGGTTGATGAAATAGCGGTCGTGGGAAATCGCGAAAATCGTTCCCTCAAACCCGTCCAGCGCTTCCTCCAGCACCTCGCGGCTGTTCATGTCCAGGTGGTTGGTGGGCTCGTCCAGGAGGAGCAGGTTGTCCTGATGAAGCATCAGCTTGGTCAGCGCGACCCGTCCCTTTTCGCCCCCGGACAGTGAGCCGATCATCTGAAACACATCCTCCCCGGAAAACAGGAACTGGCCCAGCGCCCCGCGGACGGCCGTCTGATCCATCCGGGGAAAATCGTCCCACACCTCGTCCAGGATGGTTTTTTCCTCGTGCAGGCCCTTTTGATGCTGGTCGTAATAGCCGATGTCCAGGTTGGCCCCTTCGATGACCGCCCCGCCGTCCGGGGCCTGTTCGCCCGTCAGGCAGCGGAACAGGGTCGTCTTTCCGATGCCGTTTTTCCCGATCAGGGCAACCCTGTCCCCCCGGAACAGGTCGAACGTCACATGGGAAAACACTTCCCGTCCGTCAAAGGACTTGGACAGGTCCCGGACCCGCAGCACGTCGTCCCCGGTGCGCCGGGCGGCCGTAAAGCGGAAAAAAATCTGCTTTTCCTCCTCCGGCCGGTCGAGGACTTCTATCTTGTCCAGCATCTTCACCCGGCTCTCGGCCCGCTTGATGGACTTCTCCCGGTTGAAGGCCCGGAGCTTCCGGATCACCTCCAGCTGCCTGGCGATTTCCTTCTGCTGGGCGTCATACGCCCGCTCCCTCGTCAGCCACCGCTCCGCCCTCAGGTCCAGATACCTGGAGTAGTTGCCGGGGTACTGTTCCGTCACCCCGAAGGCGAGCTCCACGATGCCGGTGCAGACCCGGTCCATAAAATACCGGTCGTGGGACACCACCAGCACGCTGCCCCGGTAATCGCTCAGATAATCCTCCAGCCAGCGAAGGGCTTCCAGGTCCAGGTGGTTCGTCGGCTCGTCCAGGAAAAGGATGTCCGGCTGCTGCAGCAAAAGCCGGCCCAGATAGAGCCTGGTCAGCTCTCCACCGGACAGCACGGAAGTCTGCTGGTTCTGCATTTCTTCAGGAAACCCCAGGCCCTTGAGCACCCCCTGGATCGAAGACTGCCAGGAATAGCCGCCCGCGTCCTCAAAGGCGCTGTTCAGGCGGGTATAGCTCTCGCCCAGACGGCTCAGCTCCGTTTCGTCCGTCGTTTCCGCCATCTTATGTTCCATCTGGCGAAGCTTTTGCTCCATCTCCCGGACCGGGTCAAAGACCTGATTCAGCAGGCCGTACACCGTCATGCCGGGGACCGGCTTATTCTGCTGGGCCAGATAGCCGATCTTCACCTGCTTGGCCATCGAAATGGTGCCGCCGTCCGGGGACAGCTCTCCGCACAGCACGCGTAGCAGGGTCGTTTTCCCGCAGCCGTTGACGCCCACCAGCCCCAGTCTGTCGCGATGCTGCAGGGTCAGCGAGACGTCCTTGAGCACAGCGTTTCCGCCGAACGCTTTGGAAACATGCTGTGTGTTCAGCACTATCATCCCATATCCTCCGGAATCGGGTTCTTCGTTTAAACAACAAAAAAGAGACTGACGTAAAGTATGTCAGCCCCTCTTTTTACCATCAGCTGTCAGCTGACGATCATGATCACAATCGCCAGCACGACGAACAGACCGGCGGAAATTTTCGTGATCAGCGCCATCTTGCCCTGCAGGGAGCTGGTCTGGTTCTTGCCGAAAAAGGTCTCGCTGTTGCCGGTGCTGGCACCCAGCGCGGTGATCCCCTCACTGTCGCCATCCTGCAGCATGACGGAAACAACCAGAATGACAGCTACGATGGCCATCAGAATCTGCAGTACGATCATACTCAAAACCTCCTTTTGAGTCAAACATAGGTATATTAACATAACTTTGAAAAAAATACAAGCATTCATCCCCATTTTGAAAAATATTCATGGAAATGAAACAATTTGAGCCGGGGAAAGATCAGTTGAGGAGGAAACGGATGGGCGTCGTGGTTTCCAGCACCAGCTTTCCGTCATAGGTCCCGTCCGGCAGAAGAACCGGCTCGCTGTCCGGAATGATTTCGATGACGGCAGCGTCCTCCGTTTCGTTTTTCGTCAGCATGCCGATCTTTCCGATCACGTTCGAAAACCGAACGGTCATGCCGGTGTTCACCAGGTTCATCCGGTCCAGGGCGACCGAACCCAGGAGTCTCCTGATTTGAGCTCCCTCAGCGGCCTCTCCCGCGCCGTCAGGCGCAATGACCGTCTGGACCGTCACTTTGATGTCCATGGTATTTTCCAGCGTCTTGGCCGCGGCGACCACGATCAGGGCGATTAGAAGCGCTGTAATCACGATCAGAATGATCCATACCCTAGGACTGGAAACCCTCATGACGTCATGCAGCTCGGCGGGCGATGTGATCCTCTGGGTATTTTGGCTTCCGCCTGTTTTCTGTTCCACGAAATCACGCTTCCTTTCAGTGATTCCAGTTTTCATTCACTTTACGCCAGGTACAGAAAAATCAAGCGGACGGAAAGCCTGTCCGCTTGATCCTGCCGGCTTGGCCGGGAAACTTTTTTTTCCGGCAGCCGGTCCTGGTTCGATCAACGACCTTCAAGAATACTGTTGACCGTTTCTCCGTAATCCATCCGGGTCCACAGGCCGATCATATTCCAGCCGCCGTTGGGGATGGTCGCGTCGTTAAATACGCTGGTATATACGCCGCCCCTTGAATAAGAGGAATGAATGGCGCCGCCATTGCGATGAGTAACAACGCCGATGTGGCTTGCATTACCAAGACTGTCGTTATAATGACTCGGTTCGCCGCCGTCATGCTTTACAATAAAGAGGAAAGCTCCTGTCGGGATGCAGCCGAATTTAGCAATGCACTGTTCAGGCGTTCCGCGCCAGCTCATCTGCCGGTACCATGCGTTGCTCCCGGCCAGATTGTAGTTCTTTAGTCCAGCGTCACTCAGCATCTTTTCCACGAAGGCCTGGCAGTCATATACTGAATAGGAAGTTCCAAGGTATTTATCTCCCATTTTCGAGAAATATTCAGCACTAATTTTATTACTGCTGGAGCTCGTAGATGAAGACTGCGGCACAGCGCTGGACCGGACGTCCTGATTCATGGCACTCTGTACCCCATCACCGTTGAACGCCGTTACCCAGAAATAATATTCCTTTCCCATCGTCAGCCCGGTGATGGTAGCGGAAGCTATATTAGCGGAATAGGTCGTGCCATATTTCGAGGCCGAAGTGGCAGAAGTACCGTAATAGACGTAATAGCCAGCTACATCGCCGGATGCAGAGCGTGTCCACGTAACCTGCACGCTGTTCGACCCAGTGGAAACAGCCTTGACATTGGTAGGCTGTGCCGGTGCGGCAGCTGTCTTAAGTGTTGTAAAGCTCGCCCGCGCACTGGCATTTCCTTCGCCGGCCGCGTTATAGGCTGTGACCCAGACCTGATAAGCGGTATTCCGGGAAAGACCAGTCAGAGCAGTGGAAAGGTTATCTTCCCCGCTGACGGTCACCTTCTGAACCGCATTGGAAGAAGGCAGGGAATAATACACATAATAACCATCCAACTCGCTGTTCGCCGGTTTTTTCCAGGAAACAGCGGCAGAGGTAGTGGACGGATTCGCGGAAACGGACGTCGGGGCGCCGGGCTTGGTAGCCGGCGCATAAGTGGTGACGGAAGCGTGAACGCTGTCGTCCACCTCGCTGGAAAGATTTCTTCCTTCCGCCTGCACCCAGACATGGTAGGTCGTCCCGGCGTTCAGGCCGGTCAGCCGCGCGCTATTTCCGGTGACGGTGACATAGGATTGATAGTCGACAGTATTATCTGTATTGACGTATACCAGATAACGTTCGATTCTCGTATCTGTAGATTTCGTCCAGCTTACATTGATCGCGTTGCGTCCTGCTGCTTCCGCGTTCACGTTAGTCGGTCCAGTAAGCAGTCCGTTCAAAGAATAAACCGGGCTGTAGGTGGTTCCATAAGCGTTGGTCGCTTTCAGACGGTAGGTATATTTGATTGTGCTGTTCAGCAGACGGACCGTGAGCGCAGGCGAAGAAAGATCTAACGCATCAGCGCCTGTTCTGTAATCCATCCAGATACCGATACCGGGGTTAATTTGCCACGTGCAGGAGGTTGCTCCGATGACCTTGGCAGTTAAGGTAACATATGAACCAGTTGCCGCTGTGATCACTGTATCTGTCCCTGTGTCGATCACCGGAGCTCCAGTAAGCAGACTGAATACGGCCGCATCGCTGTTGACAGAACTGTTGAGGCCGGAAACCAGACAGCGGAACTGGCCGCGGTGATAGGAAGCACTGGCCGTGAACGAAAGCGCCGCACTGCGGGCACCGGACCAAGTAGATCCATCCGAAAGCAGCTTCCAGAGATTCGATGACGGATCAAAGTAATACCACTGATAGACTGTGGCATTTTCAGCCTGCACAGAGAAGGTAACCCTATCTCCCGCTGCGGCGGAGATATCTTTCGGCTGAGCAGTAATCTTCACCTGACTTGCTCCCGGAGTTGCTGTTGGATTTTGAACCGGAGCAGCCGTCGGTTTCACCGTGGGTATAGCTGTCGGCTTTGCCGTCGGGGTGGCGGTCGGTTTCACGGTAGGCGTGGCTGTCGGTTTCGCCGTCGAGGCTGCAGTCGGTACTGCAGACGCTGAGCCGGACATGGTCACGACATTTGTATATACGGTGCCTATACTGTTAGTTAGCTTGCAGCGGAACAGATAGCTTTCATATTTTTCCGACGGAATGAAATACATGGACTGCTTTTTGTTTCCGATCCAAACAGTGTTGTTGGTCAGATTCGTCCAGGTGCTGCCCTGGTCCCTGCTCATCTGCCACTGGTACGTTTTGACATTCTGCGCGTTCACATAGAACACTATAAACATGCCGTTTACCCCACTTTCAGAAGTGGGCTGTTCCAAAATGACAGGATATCCGCTGGGCACCGCCGTGGCAGGTGCCGCCGTTACCTTCACGGTGGGGGCGGCAGTCACTTTAGGTGTCGGAGTGGCGGTTACTTTGGGAGTAACAGTTGTCTTTGGAGTGGCTGTCGCCTTAGAGGTGGCTGTTTTCTGAGGAGCTGCGGTGACGCTTCCGGAAACTTTGGTAAAAGAAATACTCACCAGCTTTTGGCCGTAAACCAGAATGCCGCGTTTAGCGACCATTGTGTATGAGTATTTACTATTTTGAGACATAGGGCTCAGAGAATTAACCGAAACAAAGCCTTCGATAACTTCTGTGCCGGATACCAGTGCAATGCGCACCGCGCTGCCAGACAGGGAAATGGCATAAACGACGCTGTCGCTTCTGATCGCACCAAGCAGCACTGTCATCCGGCTGTCCGTGTAAACTTCGGTCCCTGCCTCCGCCGTCATGAGATCCGGGTTAAAAGCAGCCCGGCTGCTTACCGCTTCGTCATCGAATACCAACTCGTCCTCTTCGTCAGAAGCAGCCGGTTGTGCTTCGTTCTGCACAGCTTCTTCCAGGCTGGTATCCTCCTGCTGTAAAGCAGGTTTCGTTTCCGTCAGAGTGGATTCCTGCTGTGTAAGTTTCCTGATCCGTTCCGCCAGATCCTCTGCCTGCACAGGAACCATAGCCACTAGCGCCAGGATCAAAGCAAGAACCAGGGCGATTTTCTGTTTCAGTTTCAACATGTATTCTGCTTCTCCTTTCGTGGTGAGAAGAGTGCAATTCTTCCTGAATGCTCCACTTAAAATAACCTTAATGAAACGCGCATACGTTATAATAATACCGGAATCGGCCAAATTTGTCAATGAAACGGAGTCGATAGAAACAGTCAGCAGCCCCGTTTCCGGGTCGGAAACGGGGCTGTCAAGCACTCAAAAGCGAAGCTTTTTTTACAGTATAAGTCATTATTGTGAAGAACAATGAATGATTGTTAAAGCATATATTTCAAAATTATGACTTTATCGTTAAATCTTTCCGGAAATCCTTCAACATTGTAAATTCCTGCTTATCTGCCTTCCTTTAGCCATTCCAGCGCAGATTCCGCGCATCTCAGGCCGTCCGCCGCGGCGGACATGATGCCGCCGGCATAGCCCGCTCCTTCGCCGATCAGATAGACACCCCCTACGCCCGCTTGAAGGTGCTCGTCTCTGAAAAAGCGCACCGGGCTGGAGGAGCGGGTTTCCGGGGCGGTCAGCACGGCGTCTTCAGACGCAAAGCCCGAAAGCTGGCGGGAGAGCAGCGTCAGACCCGTTTTCAGATCCTCCCGCCAGGGCTGAGGGAACAGCCCGTTCAGATCCGTCCAGCATACCCCCGGCAGATAAGTAGGCTGAACAGCGTCTGGACCTGTTGATGGAAGGCCAGCAATGAAATCTCCGGCCAGCTGACAGGGTGCGCTGTAGTCTCCCCCGCCCAGGCGGAAAGCGGCCCGCTCCAGCTGCTCCTGGAAGGCATAGCCGGCCAGCACGTCCTCCCCCGGAAAATCCTCCGGCCGGACGTCCACCAGCACGGCGGCGTTGGCGTTCACCCCATCCCGAAGATAAGGGCTCATCCCATTGACGCATACAGCCCCCAGCCTGCTGGCGGCCGGGGCGACCATGCCCCCCGGGCACATGCAGAAGGTATACACCCCGCGGCCGTCCGGAAGCCGGGCATGCAGCTTGTATTCCGCCGGCGGAAGCGCCGGATGACCAGCAAAAGAGCCGTATTGAGCCCGGTTGATCACGCTCTGCAGATGCTCGATCCTGAAACCGACGCTGAAAGGCTTCCTCTCCGCTCGGAGACCGCTCTCAATCAGCATCCGTTGGGTGTCTGCCGCGCTGTGGCCGACCGCAGCCAGCACGCACGGGGCGGGGATCTCTTTTTTCCCCTCTGGTCCTTCAAATGTAATAGAGCAAAGCTTTCCGTTCTGTGTTCTTAGACCGGTCCATTTCGTGCGGAACAGGACCTGGCCGCCCAGGGCCATGATTTCTTCCCGGATGGCTTTAACGACGCCGGGCAGCCGATCTGTCCCTACGTGGGGATTGGCGAGAACCAGAATGTCCTCCGGCGCTCCGTGATCGACAAGCTCCACTAAAATCTGCCGGCAGCGGATGTCCTTGATGCCCGTCGTCAGCTTGCCGTCGGAAAACGCCCCGGCTCCGCCTTCCCCGAACTGGATATTGCTTTCCTCGTCCAGCTGGCGGCGCTCCGTAAACAGTTTCACCGTCCGTTCCCGGTCCTCCACCGGTTCTCCGCGTTCTATCACCATGGGACGAAGCCCCGCGCGGGCCAGGTACAGGGCAGCGAACAGCCCTCCGGGACCAAGCCCGACGACCACCGGAGGGTCGGAAAGGGGCGCAGCTTTGGGTGGGGAGATTTTTTCATACTTTGGGACTTCCGTGATGACGCCGGGACGGACCCTCTTTATTACGGCTTCGTCTTTCTGTTCCAGCGTAACGTCAGCGGAGACGACAAAGTGAACTCGGTCTTTTTTTCTGGCGTCTACGCTTTTCTTACCAACGGAAACCCGGAGAATCTCCTTTTCACGGACGCCGATGGCTTTGGCGGCCGCTTTTCTTAAAGCCCTCTCGTCCGCGTCCAGCGGGATCTGCAGGTTCTGCACCCGAAGCATGGGCTTTCCCCCTTCAATGGTAAAATTAAGAATAAAGATACCTGATTCAAAAAGGAGCTGCTGCAGATTCGCTTCTGCAACAGCCCCTGCGTTCATGATCCGTTTACTGCATGCAGGCAAGCAGATTGCCCTTTACAAAGGCCCGGACCGTCTGCCCATATTTGGGAGACTGATACTCGATCATGACCCACTCGCTGCCTTCGGACAGCCAGGCCAGGAAGGTAACCTTTGTACCGGCCGGCAGGGTTTCGTTCGCCTTTCTCTGTGTCTCCGGTGCTTCCGTCACGCTCGCGTCGGTGATCAATGTCGTGCCAATGTACGCGTAGGTGAGCTCTGGAATGCTGTTCGCATCTACACCTTTGTCAAACTTGTAATCACGCACAAAACCGATTCTGTAGTTATCAGCTTCAGTCTGGTATGCGATCATCAGCCACTGCCCATCCTTGCCATAGATTCGGGCTTTGCCGCCAAAATAAGCGCCGCTTTCGGTTCGATAGTAATTTTCACCCGGTCCAAGGTAAGCAAGCAGCGGAGGATTAGTTAATCTCGCGGACACATATGCCGGGAACGTAGTTCCCAGGCTGCCGCTGGGAGTCGGGGGATAATAAGGTTCAGGTTCAGGTTCAGGTTCGGGTTCAGGTTCGGGCCAGCTTTCCTCCGCCAGATAGAAATCCACGGTCGAAGGCTGGGGCGTACCGTCGGCAGTCACATACACAGATACCGTATCCGGACCGTCCAGGACATACGCGCCGTCAAAGAGCTTGGTATTGGCCGTCACGTCGGTCTTGGCGTCGTTCATGCAGCGGACGACCTCCGTATACAGCACCTGACCGTTCAGCAGATAGCGCACCGGCACCTCCACCCGGAAGCTGGGGGCCTGGGTCGGGGCGGGGGTGGCGGCCTTTTCCAGGTAGAAGATCACCACGCTCGGGGTCGCTTCGCCGCGGGTGGAAACCCGGACGGTCTGACGGTCCGGTCCGCTCAGGACATAGGAACCGCTGTAGACTTCCTCGTCGGCGTAGACCACGTTGTCCTGGCCGGAATAGCAGACCGTGGTATATTCAAACACCCGGTTTCCGCCATAGACGTACTGGACAGGCACTTCCACCTCCAGTACCGGCACCTGGGTCGGTTCGGGGGTGGGCGTCGCCCGGCGGGTCAGCTGGAAGACGACCTCGGCGGGGTTGGCAACCCCGTTCAGGGACACGTTCACATACACCACATTGCTGCCGGAGAGGACATAATCATCCCCGTACAGCTGCTCCTGAGCGTAGATGGCGGTGGTTTCGCCGGTCATGCATTCTTCGGTGCCGGCGACGACCACCTGGCTGCCGCAGACATAGCGGACGGGCACTTCCACATTATAGCGGGGCACCTCGGTCGCCCGGCGGGTCAGGCTGAACACGACCTCGCTCGGATTCGCAACACCATTCACAGATACATTCACGTAGACCACGTTGCTGCTGTTCAGGACATACTCGTCCCCATACAGCCGCTGGTCGGCGGTAATGGCGGTGGTTTCGCCGGTCGGGCACTCCCACTGGCCGTCCACGATGATCCTGCCGTCGCAGATATAGCGGACGGGTACCTTGACGTTGTACTTGGGTACGGACGTCGGCGTCGCCGTCGCCCGGGCAGCCAGATAGAACGTAACCATCGCGGGGCTGGCGATGCCCTTCTGGGACACATAGACATTCGCGCTGGAGCTGCCCGAAATCACATAACGTCTGGTATCATAGGCGGCAGAATCGGCCCGGACGGTCGTGTTCTGGCCGGTGCGGCAGACCGCGTAGCCGGTGGAAACGACAGTGGTGCCGTACACATAGCGGACCGGCACATCCACCGTGACTATGGGCGCGGCCGTCGGCGTAGGTGTCGCCTTGGCGACGAGGTTAAAGACCACCGCGGAAGGAGAAGGATTGCCGGAGGAGGAAACGTACACGCTCACCTGATTGCTGCCGCTGATCACATAGGTGCTGGGATACATCGTGCTGTCCGCCCGGATTACCGTGGTCCTGCCGACCTGGCAGGAAGCCGTGCCGGAGCTGATGGTCCTGCTGCCGTACATGAACCGAACGGGAACGTCCACATACCGGATCGGTGTGGCCGTGGCCGCTTTGGCCAGATAGAAGGTGACGGCGGAAGGGCTCGGGATACCGCTGGACGACACGGTCACCGTCTGGGGGTTCCGGGTCGTGGAGGACAGCACGTAGTCAGAACCGTACACGCTGCTGTCCGCGTAGATCTGGCTGGTCTGCCCGGTGCGGCAGGTCACGGTCGTCGAATAAAGGGTGGTGCTGCCGTAATTGTAGCGGACAGGCACCTGCACATAGGACGGGGCCGGCGTCGCCTTCATCTGGACGCGGAACACCACACTGGCAGGGCTGGCCACGCCGTTGCTGACCGTCACGTCCACATAAGTGCTGCCGGTGATTTCATAGCCGGACGGGATCAGGGAGACGCTGCGGTACACCCTGGTGGTCTTCTGCAGCTGGACAGAGCTCCTGTTCAGGATGCGGCTGGACTGGGCGTCGATATAGTAGATGGGCACGGTCACGGCCGGGGCCGGCGTCGCGGTCACGGTGGGGTTGGAATAGTAGAACTGCACCGTGGAGGGGCTGGCTACGCCGTTCTGAACGTTGACGAAGACGGAGCGGTCCGATACCCGCACATAGCCGGAAGGTACCACCGTATCCCTGGCGTAGACGTTGCCGCTGGAATACATCGACACGGCGTTCTGGTAAAGCACAACGCCGGTCAGGCTGTCCACATACTGCACGGTGACGGTGGCCCTGACCCTGGCGGTGGGAGCGGGGACGGCCGTCGCGGAGCGGGCCACGCGGAAGACGATCATATTGACGGAGGCCTTTCCGCCGGACACCGTCACGTAAGCGGAGGTGGCAGAGGAAAAGACATAGCCGCTGGGCAGCATCGAGCTGTCCGCGTACACATAGCCGGATTTGCTTAAGCGAGCGCTGGCCTGGGCGACCGTCACGTTTTTTTCGTCCACATAATAGACCGGGACGGAGACGGACGAAGACGGCCCCTGGTAATAGAAGGTGACGCTGGAAGGGGACGCAACGCCGCTGCGCACGGACACCTGCACCGGGCTGTTGCTCACCAGCACGTAGCCGGAGGGCACCTTGGTGCCGTCGGCGTAAATATAGGTGCTGGCAAAGCAGTTGGCCGTGGAGGAATTGAGCACCGTATTGGTGGAGGCGTCCACGTAATACACCGGCACGGAGACGTAAGGAATGGGCGTCGCCGTGGGCACCGGGGTCGCCGTGGCGCTGTTATAATAAATGACGTTCGGGCTTTCGAACATCATCTGCTGGGTCTGGGTGCCGGCGATGCCGTCGGCCCGAAGGCCGTTCTTCTTCTGGAACTGCTCCACAGCCCGCTTGGTCTTGGGGCCGTACTTGCCGTCCACCGCCCCGCTCTCCAGATACCCCAACTCCACCAGCCGCCTCTGCAGACGGCGGACGTTGCTGCCCTCGTCGTTGAGAATCAGCGTGATGTACCTCGCCTGGGTCGGCGCGGCGGTAGGCGCGGGGGTGATCAGGGACTGCGGGTCCGGCGTAGCCGTCACATACGGCGCCGGCGTCGCCACCTGACTGGCGGGAATGGGCGTCACCTCGGGGCTGACCCCGGTGGCGGCGCTGATCACCATCGTCAGATACAGCAAGATGGTTTTAACCAGATCCATAAGCACACATCCTTTCCAAGCTTCCGGCTTGCGGGAAGAGGAACCCGGTATCTCCCGGAATTCTCCTGTCTAAACAAATAAACGAATGATCCTGGACGTTTGTTTCAGAAAACGAAAATAAATTCCGGCTTTAGACGTCGATGAATTTACGGAACTCGGTCAGAATGCCGATTCCGTCCGGATAATGGGCCGCGAACTGAGGTACGGCGTGGCTGGGAAAGGAATTGCCCTCGATAAAGCGGGGCCCGTCCGGCGTCACCGCGACATCCCAGGCGACGTAGCGCATCTGCGGCACCTTGTGCATCGCCTCCAGGCACATCGCCTTGACCTCCTCCCAGCAAGGAATGGTAAAGCCGATGATGTCCGTCCCGGTCATCGGGTGCTTTTCATAGACGTTCCCGGCCTTGTCGGCCGCCACAGTTTTGAGGGTGCCGCTGTCCAGGTCGACCCTGGCGGCCATGCCGCCCTGGTCCACGTTGTCCATGACCTTGCCGTTGCCGATCCGGAGGAAGGCGTACACGATGCCCTCCTGCTTGTCGCCCAGCATCGTCGCCACGCGCACGGTGTTGACCGAGGTCGGGCACATGCGGGCCATTTCCTCATGCTGGACCAGCAGCTCTTCGAGCACCGCGTTTCCCATGGAGCGGATCTTAAGATAAAAAGCGTGAAAGTCTTTTTCCCAGTCCGCACGGCTGAACTTCTCGATGCCGACGCCGGAAGAGCCCTCCAGGGGCTTAAACAGGACGCTGGGCAAATCGGACAAAAAGTCCGAAAGCTGCGCTTCGGTCAGATGCTCGTCGCTTCTGATCCACTTGCGGCCGATTTGATCGGCGAACAGGGTATTAAACTCCGTCTTGTCGTCGAAAAAATGCCAGTAGGCCTTGTCGTTCATCCGGCGGACAATGCTGTTGGAGATTCCCCGGGTAATCACCGTCTTTTTCTGCTCGTCATTGAGCTTGTACATGGCGGCGATTTTGTAATCCATATACCCGGCGTTGTACTTGACGCCGCAGCGGAGCATGTCCATCAGCAGCCACAGCCTGCTTTTGCCGGAGCGCTCCTTGAGCAGCCCCGTCGTCTCCCACATTTTTTTCCAGTCCATCCGGACGAGACGCTTGAAAAAGAACCCAAGCCGGCCCATGGCACATCCTCCAAAATCAGACGTTGAAGCGGAACAGCGTCACGTCGCCGTCCTGCATCACGTAATCCTTGCCCTCGCTGCGGATCAGGCCCTTTTCACGGCACAGAGCCATGCTGCCCAGCTCCTTCAGCGTTTCAAAGGGGACGATCTCCGCGCGGATAAAGCCGCGCTCAAAGTCGGTGTGAATCTTGCCGGCGGCCTGGGGCGCCTTGGTGCCGTTGACGATGGTCCAGGCGCGGCATTCGTCCTCGCCCGCCGTCAGGAAGGAAATCAGGCCCAGCAGGCGATAGCAGGCCTGCACCATCCGGTCCAGACCGCTGGCGGGAATCCCCAGCTCCTGGAGGAATTCCTTCTTTTCCTCTTCCTCCATCTGGGCGATTTCCTCTTCGATCTGGGCGGAAATCACCAGGACCTCCGCCCCTTCTTTCCGGGCGGCGTCGCGCACCGCGCGGACGTAAGGGATGCTGTCCGGGTCCTGGCCCAGCTGGTCCTCGGCGATGTTGGCCGCGTAGATGACCGGCTTGCCCGTCAGAAGGAAATAGTCCCGGACAGCTTCCTTTTCCTCTTTGGTGAAGGGATAGGTGCGGGCCGGCTTGCCGCTCTCCAGGTGCTCATAGAGCTTTTTGGCCAGGGCGGCTTCCTCGGCGTACTTTTTGTCCCCGGTTTTGACCAGCTTTTCCGCCTTGTCCCCGCGCTTTTTCACGGTTTCCATATCGGCGAAGATCAGCTCCAGGTTGATGGTCTCCATGTCCCGGGCCGGGTCGACGGAGCCGTCCACGTGGATGATGTTCTCGTCGTCAAAGCAGCGGACGACGTGGACGATGGCGTCGCACTCCCGGATATGGGAAAGGAACTTGTTGCCCAGCCCCTCTCCCTTGCTGGCCCCCTTGACCAGGCCGGCGATGTCCACGAACTCGACGGACGCCGGGGTCACCTTCTTGGGATGATACATGTTCGCCAGCACCTGCAAACGCTCGTCCGGCACGGCGACCACGCCCGTATTGGGCTCGATGGTGCAGAAAGGATAGTTGGCCGCCTGCGCTCCCGCGCTGGTGATGGCGTTAAACAGCGTGCTCTTCCCGACGTTGGGAAGCCCTACAACCCCTAATTTCATATCCTGTACTCCTTTGATGAAAACGCCCGGCGGGATTACTCGCCGGCTGATTTCAGTTTTTCCAGCTTTTCAAAATCTTCCTTGCTGACCAGCCTGTACTCGGTATCTTCCAGCTCTTCCTTCTTTTCGTTCTTGATTTCCCAGTGCAGAAGGAAGGTCAGCGCCGCGCGCAGCACGATCAGGCAGGCGATGATGCCCAGGTCTTTAAAGTCGTTCGCCAGCACGGTGCCGAGCACCTCGCCGCCGAGCTTGAACTCCAGCGCCAGGCAGATGCCCTTGGCCAGGACGATCCGGTAGTTGTTTCTTTTTTGCCCGATCATCCCCATCACGCAGCGGAAAGCGGTCAGCAGGATGATCACCAGGCCGATGGCCTCCATCAGCAGTCTGGCATAGCTGACGATCAGGTAAAAGTTGACCTCGATGGTTTCAAAAGTCTCAAGCATGGATCAAACGTCCTTTCCATTTATCTTTGATCAGAGCTTGCCCGTCTTCAGCTTGCCCTTGCTTCCGCCCAGGCGGACCGCCTTTAAAATCTCCGAGCGGTAGGCAAAGTTATTCCGTTCCTTCTCCTGGTGGGCCTGTTCGGCCAAGCGGACCATTTTCCGGATCAGCTCGGCGTAAGGCACGCCGGCCTTGTCCCACAGATAAAAGGCCATGGAGCCGGGAATGGTATTGATTTCGGTGATGTAAAGCCGGTCCGTCGCCCGGTCGATCATAAAGTCGATGCGGACGACCCCCTTGCAGTCCAGGGCGGTAAAAATGTCCTGGGAAAGTTCCCGGATGCGCCTACTGGTTTCTTCCCCGATGTCCGGGTTCATCACCCTGCCCATGGAAGCCATGCCCTTGGACGAGGAGGAGCCCTCCAGGTACTTATTCGCAAAGTCCAGCACTTCTCCGGAGGAAATGGGCATTTCCAGCGCCGAGCACTCCGTTTTCCCGTCAAAGCCCAGGACGGAGCAGTTGATCTCCACCGGGTGATCCAGGCCCTTTTCCACCAGCACGCGGCGGTCGTACTCAAAGGCCAGCTCCAGCGCTTCTGTCAGCTGGGCGCGGTCCGCCGCAAAGCTCACGCCGATGGAGGAGCCAAGGTCCGCTGGTTTCACGACCACCGGATAGGAAAGCTCCTGTTCTGTTCTGAAAAGCGCGGCCTTCCGGTCTTCCTCAAATTGGGAGCGCAGGAGGCTGATGCCCGGCAGGGTCGGGTAGCCCATGCCCTGGAAGAAGCGCTTCATGACGATCTTGTCCATCCCGACCGCCGAGCCGACGATGCCGGTGGAGGTATAGGGCACGTCCGCCAGCTCCAGCAGGCCCTGGACGGAGCCGTCCTCCCCGTGCATGCCGTGGAAGGCGGGGATAAAGCAGTCGATCCGGGCGACGACCTCTTCCGTCAGCCCGCGGAGCAGGCCCTTGCCCTGGCTGTAGTGAAGCAGGGCTCCGCTGCCCGCCGTCAGGTCCAGGGAGACCCTTTTCAGGCCCGAGCGGTAAGGGTCGAACTGGTTGTAGGTGGACAGGTCCAGCAGCTTTTCGCCCGTATACCATTCGCCCGCCTGAGTGATGTAAATGGGCGTTACGTCGAATTCGTCCCGGGGGACCGAGCGCATCAGCTGCAGCGCCGTGATGATGGAAACCTCATGTTCGCAGGACCTGCTGCCGTACAGCACGCCCAGCATTTTCTTGGCCATATGGTTCCGCCTTTCTCAAATTCCGGCGCAAAGCGCCGTTTTGATTCATGCAGAAGGAAAATTCTTCTGATAGATGGTATTCAGCCCCTTGAGGGTCAGCAGGCCGTCGAAGCGGGTGATCATGCCGGATTCCTGCTCGATCAACCTGGCAAAGCCGCCGGTGGCGACGACCTGGGCGTCCGGCTCCCCCATTTCCTCGCGGATGCGGGTGATCAGGTAGTTGATCTGTCCGACGTAGCCGTAGATGATGCCCGACTGCATGTTGGCGACCGTGTTTTTCCCGATCACATGCGGAGGCTGAATGAGCTCAAAATGCGGCAGCTTTGCCGTGCCGGAGACCAGGGCGTCGCTGGACAGGCGGATGCCCGGGCAGATGACGCCGCCCAGGAACGCCCCTTCCCGGTCCAGTACGCCGAAGGTGGTCGCGGTGCCGAAGTCAATAAAAATCGCCGGGGCCCCGTACTCCGTCAGGGTGCCCACCGCGTTGCAGATACGGTCGCTGCCCAGCTCCCTGGGGTTCTCATAGCGGATATCCACGCCCGTCTTGATCCCCGGGGCCACAAACACCGGATCGATTCCAAAGTAATCCCGGCACATGTGCTCGACGGTAAAATTGATCGAAGGCACGACCGAAGAAAGCATGATGCCGCTGACCACGCTCCGGTCCAGATGCCGGTTTTCAAACAGGCTGCACAGCAGCACGCCCAGTTCGTCGCTGGTATAGGTTTTCTTGGTGGCCAGCCGCCAATATTCGCGGAGGGTTTTCCCATCGAAAACGCCGATTTTAATATTGGTATTGCCAATATCCATCGTCAGGATCATTGTCAGTCACCCACAAATAAAAGGTAGGAGGGAGGAGGTAGGAGGTAGGAGGGTTCTGAGGGCCCGGAAAACAGCACAGTGTGCTGTTTTCACCGAAGAACGGGCCGGCAGGCCCTGGGAGAAGAGTGGAGAGTGGAGAGTGGAGAGTTAGGAGTGAGGAGTTAGGAGTGAGGAGTGAGAATTGGTAAAGCGGCGGAAAGCCGCAGACAGGATTATATCAAATGCCTGGTTTTCTGTCAAAACCATCCTGTGCCGATTGAAGCCAGGCGATGGTTTTTTCGGAGAGGGGGTTGAATGTCTTTCCCTGTTCCAGCACATAGTCTCTCGTCCGCTCCAGGGACAGAAGGGCTGCCGCCGGCAGACTTTCCCGGGAGAGCCTTCGGATCCGCTGGAGGCCGGGATAATCCCGCCGTCCTGGCTCCGTCGCGTCGGCAATAAAGACGCACAGCTCCAGCGGGCTCATCTCAGCCCTGCCCATGGTATGGTAGGTGATGGCGTTCAGGACGTCTTCGTCCGTCACGCCGAACTCCCGTTTGGCCAGCACAGCCCCGGCCGGCCCGTGCAGCATTTCCGGGGAGGAAAAAAATCCCTCTTCGCTGACCCCGCCGGAGCGGGCGACAGCCTGCATCTCCTCAAAGGGCAGGCATTTGGCGCAGTCGTGCAGCAGGGCGGCCAGCGCCGCCTTCTGAAGCGGAATATGATGTATCTCCGCCAGCTCCACCGCCTGTTTCCGCACCCCCAGAGTATGGCGGAAGCGCTTTTCCGTCATCATCTCCCGGACCCGCTTTTCCATCTCCGGGTCGTGATACAGGCCGTTTTCGGCGATATAGGCCGCCACCCGGCGGCTCAGCCCGGTTGGCTCCCTGAAATCCGCCAGTTCTTCCTGGATCGCGGCGGAGGAAAAGGGCACCTGCCGCATCGGCAATACGGTCACCGACGCCCCGACCCGGCGGGCTACTTTGGCCAGCTCCTCCGCGGGCAGGCCGTCCCTCGGAAGCGCCAGGAAGGAGCAAAGCGCAAACAGCTTTTCCGCTTGCTTCCATTCGGGCAGCTTTTCCAGCTTGTCCGCCCCGAGGATGAAGAACAGCTCGTCCTCCGGGTACAGCTTTTTCATGGTCTTCATGGTTTTGGCGGTGGGCGTCCGCTCCTTTTTCTCCGCCTCCATCGTGCAGACCGTCAGCTCCGGGCAGTCCTCCGTCATCAGCTCCAGCATCCTGACCCGGTCGGCGGCTGGGGCTTTGATCCGCCCCGCGCAGGGAATGTCCCCGCAGGGCAGCAGGAGCACGCGGTCCAGGCCGGCGGCCTCCAGGGCCGTCATCGCCACCAGCAGATGGCCTTCATGGGGCGGGTCAAACGAGCCCCCGTAAATCCCGGTCCGGATAGCGCTCACCTCCCAAAGCTTCCTCATTTCTCCAGACAGTATAACGCATTTAAGGCGGATTGAAAAGCGGAAAAAATACTGAAAAGGGGCTTTTTTCAAGCGCCCGCCGAATTGACAACCTTTTTAAACGGGGATATAATGACTCCAAGTGTATTTATGAGCAGGAGTCTGTCCGCATTCAGCCGCACCCCCGGAGCGGATAGGCCCGAAGGGAGGAATTGGACCATGGATGTTTGCACCGCGATCGTTGGTATCAACTGGGGAGACGAAGGCAAAGGCCGTATGGTCGACCTGCTGACTGAGGATTTTGACGTCGTCGTCCGGTATCAGGGCGGCGGAAACGCCGGCCACACCATTGTGAACCGGTACGGCGAGTTTCAGCTGCACCTGCTGCCGAGCGGCGTTTTCCGCCCGAACGTGGTCAACGTCCTGGGGAACGGCGTCGCCCTGGACCCTGAGCATTTAAGAAACGAGATTCAGACCCTGACCGCCCAGGGCGTGAGCATTACCCCGGATAACGTCAAAATCAGCAACCGCGCTTCCCTGCTTTTGCCCTGGCACCGCAAGCTGGACGAGCTGGAAGAGCAGCGCCTCAAGGAAAAGAAATTCGGCTCCACCAAGAAGGGCATCGCTCCCTTCTATTCCGATAAATATCAGAAAAAGACCGTGCTGGCCGGCGAACTGTTTTACCCGGACATTTTAAAGGCCCACTTAAAAGACCTGCTGGAATGGAAGAACATGATCCTGACCGGCGTGTACGGGGCCGACCCGATCACCGAGGAAGACATCGAAGCCTGGCTGCACGATTACTGCGAGCCCCTCAAGCCCTTTATCCAGGACACGCGGGCCTATCTGGCGGACGCTCATTACCACCACAAGCGGATCCTGTTTGAAGGCCAGCTCGGCGCCCTGCGCGACCTGGACTTCGGCATTTACCCCTACACGACCTCTTCCAACACCCTGGCCTACTACGCCCCCATCGGCGCCGGCATGCCCGGGGTCAGGATCGAGCCGGTCATCGGCGTCATGAAGGCCTACTCCTCCTGCGTGGGCGAGGGCCCCTTCGTCTGCGAGATGTTCGGCGAGGAGGCGGAGCGCCTCCGTCAGCTCGGCGGGGAATTCGGCTCCCGGCCTCACCGCGTCGGCCCCATCGACCTGGTGGCCAGCAAGTACGGCTGTCAGATTCAGGCGGCGACGGAAATCGCCATGACCAAGCTGGACGTGCTCAGCAGCCTGGACGAAATCCCGCTGTGCGTGCGCTACCGTCTGGACGGCGTGGAAACAGACCAGATGCCCTTCCCCTCCCTGCTGGACCGCTGCGAGCCCGTCATTGAGACCATGAAGGGCTGGAAGTGCGATATTTCCCGCGTCAGGAACTGGTGGGACCTGCCCGAGGAGGCCCAGGCCTACGTCAAGCGGATTGAAAAGGCCATCGGCGTCGTGATCCGCTGGATCTCGGTGGGACCGGAAAGACATAGTATTATTATTCGTGGGTAAGAACGCAAGGCTCAATTCGTAATGCGTAATGCGTAATGCGTAATGCTTAATGAATGGCTTGCGCGGGAGCACTTTGTGCTAATGGTTTAGAACCTGGTAATTCTGTTCTGCGGACGGGGGGCGGGCAAGGCCCGGGCCTGTCCGCGGAACCGGATATAGATCTTCTCTATTAAAAGAAAGGAACAATGTGTCATGAAGGGTAATGTTCTGGTAGGCCAGTCCGGCGGTCCGACCGCCGTCATCAACTCCAGCCTGGCCGGTGTGTACAAAACAGCGATGGAACGCGGCTTCAACAAGGTCTACGGCATGCGCTACGGCATCCAGGGCTTCATGGATGAGCAGTATGTGGACCTGTCCCATCACATCAAGAGCGAGCTGGACCTGGAGCTGCTCAAGCGGACGCCTTCCGCCTTCCTGGGTACCTGCCGCTACAAGCTGCCCGAAATCCACGAGGACAAGGCCGTTTACGAGCGCATCTTTGAGCTTTTGGACAAGCTGGACATCGAAGTGTTCATCTACATCGGCGGCAACGACTCCATGGACACCATCCGCAAGCTCTTTGACTATTCCCTGCTGACCGGCGCCAAGCAGAAGTTTGTCGGCTGCCCCAAGACCATCGACAACGACCTGGCCATCACCGACCATACCCCGGGCTTTGGCAGCGCCGCCAAGTACATCGCCACCTCCACCAAGGAAATCATCTGCGACGCGATGGGCTTCTCCTACCAGAAGAAGAACGTCAACATCGTCGAGATCATGGGTCGCAACGCCGGCTGGCTGACCGGCGCCGCCGCTCTTTCCCGCAGCGAGGACTGCGAAGGCCCCGACCTGATCTACCTGCCCGAAGTTCCCTTCAACATTGAAAACTTTACCACCAGCGTCGAAAAGCTGCTGGAAAAGAAGGACGTCGTCGTCGCCGTCGTTTCCGAGGGCGTCAAGACCGAGGAAGGCAAGTACGTCTGCGAGTACGCCACCGATTCTGCCCCGAAGGACGCCTTCGGCCACATCCAGATGACCGGCACGGCTTCCTATCTGGCCTCCGTGATCAAGAACAAGCTGGGCTGCAAGACCCGCGCGATCGAGCTGTCCACCCTGCAGCGCGCCGCTGCCCATCTGGCCAGCAAGATCGACGTGGACGAAGCGTTCAACGTCGGCGGCGCGACGGTCAAAGCGGCAGACGAAGGTTCCTCCGGCGTGATGGTCGTCATCGACCGCGTGTCCGACGATCCTTACCAGAGCGCGACCGGCGTCTATGACGTGCACCGCATCGCCAACGGCGAAAAGGTCGTTCCGCGCGAATGGATCAACAAGGCCGGCAACTACGTGACCGACGAATTTCTCGATTACGTCCGTCCGCTGATCCAGGGCCAGTACAGCCCGGTCATGGTCGAAGGCATCCCGCGCCACCTGAGCATGAACCTCAAAAATTATGATTGGCGCAGGGGTTCCAAAAAATAATATAAAATCAATTCGTAATGCATAATGCGTAATTGATCGTCATGATGACGGGGCTGCCCGGGTTGAGCAGCCTCGTTTTTTCGATTGACATTCATAGAAGATCGGGTTATAATATGTCCAGTTCCATCAAATGATTGATCCGTTCCTAAAAAGCTGTAGATGAAAATCCAGACTTTTCGGAACGGACGAATAACAAGGAGGTCTCTGATATGAAAAAACTGTTAGCCCTTCTCCTGGTTGCCATGATGGCGCTGACGAGCGTTGCCGCTCTGGCGGACGCCGCTGATTTTGATCCCGAGCTGGTCAAGGCCGCCCAGGGAGACGGCGAGCTGATCGTCTACGGCTCCTGCGAAGAGCCCTATCTGGCCGCCGCCTGCCAGAAATTCCAGGAAATGTTCGGCATCAAGACCCAGTTCCAGCGCCTGTCCACCGGCGAAGTGCCTACCAAGATTGAAGAAGAAAACGGCAATCCCTCCGCGGACGTCTGGTTCGGCGGCACCAACAACCCCTATGACACCGCCGCCGCCAAGGGCCTGCTGGACAACAGCTACGTGCCCGCCAACGCCGCTCACCTGACCAAGGACATCTACAAGGATCCCAACGGCTACTGGTACGGCATCTACACCGGCATCCTTGGCTTCATGGTCAACAAGGACGAGCTCGCCCGCAAGGGCCTCGAAGCGCCCAAGACCTGGGACGACCTGCTCAAGCCCGAATACAAGGACCTGATCTGGCTGTCCAACTACAACACCGCCGGCACGGCCAAGCTCGTGGTCAACACCATGCTCCAGATGAAGGGCCATGACGAGGGCATTAAGTACCTGGTCAACCTGGACAAGAACATCCAGGTCTACACCAAGTCCGGCTCCGGCCCCTCCAAGAACGTCGGCATCGGCGAATGCACCATCGGCATCGGTTTCCTGCATGACGGCATCACCCAGATCGTGGACAACGGCTATGAAAACATCCAGCTGATCATTCCGGAAGACGGCACCTCCTGCGAAATCGGACCGGTCGCCATCTTCAAGGGCGCCAAGCACGTGAACGCCGCCCGCCTGTTCGTCGAATTCGCCCTGTCCCCTGACTGCGTCAACATGGCTGCCGGCACGGGCTCCTATCAGTTCCTGGTGATCGACAACGCCACCCAGCCCAAGGAAGCCGCCGAATTCGGCCTGGATCCCAGCCTGGTGTGGGACGGCTATGACTTCGCCGACGCGGCCGCGAACACCGCGCAGTATGTCGAGGACGTGATGAACGCCCTGGGCAACGCCGCCGACGACCGCTTCCAGACCAAATAATCCTTCACAATCATTCATCACCTGCGGGGGATGGCGCGTCCATCTCCCGCTTTTTACAGAAATAACTCCTCACTTCTCTCACTTCTAACTTTTCACTCCTAACTCCTCACTCCTAACTTCTCACTTCTAACTCGCTCTCCACTCTCCACTCTCCACTCTTCACTCTTCACTCTCCTCCCAGGGCGTGCCGGCCCGTTCTTCGGTGAAAACAGCACACCGTGCTGTTTTCCGAGCCCTCAGAACCCTCCTACCTATTACCTCATCGAAAGGGGTGCTTCTCTATGGCCAAAGGCCAGAGCGCGGCGCTGGACCGCAAAAAGCTGATGGCGGACCCCATCATGATGACGACCATCGTCGTCCTGATCGCTTTTCTGTCCCTGTTCATCCTCTACCCGCTGGCCATTTTGCTGGTAGACAGTTTGTATAACAGCAAGGGCTTTTCCTTTGACGCCTTCCAGCGCATCTTCCAGATGCACACCTTCCGGAAGGCCATCACCAACACCCTGAAGGTCGGCTTCATGGTGGGCATCCTCTCCACGGCCATCGGTCTGCTGTTCGCCTACGTGGAGGTCTACGTCCGGATGCGGAAGTTCGTTGGCGGCCTGTTCAAAATGGTTTCCATGCTGCCAGTGGTCTCCCCGCCATTCGTGCTGTCCCTGTCCATGATCATGCTGTTCGGAAAGGCCGGGCTCATCACCCGCTTTGTGCTCGGCATCTACGACAACAACATCTACGGCTACTGGGGCATCGTGATCGTGCAGACGATGACCTTTTTCCCGGTCTGCTACATGATGATGAAGGGCTTGCTCAAAAACATCGACCCGTCCATGGAGGAAGCCGCCCGCGACATGGGCGCTTCCCGCTGGAAGGTGTTCACCACCGTCACCTTCCCCCTGCTGCTGCCGGGCCTGGGCAACGCCTTCCTGGTCACCTTCATCGAATCCATCGCGGACTTTGCCAACCCCATGATCATCGGCGGCAGCTACGATACGCTAGCTACCACGATTTATCTCCAGATCACCGGCGCGATGGACAAGGAGGGGGCCGCCGCCATGGCCGTGGTGCTTTTATGCATCACCCTGGGCATGTTCGCTGTGCAGAAATATTATTTGGAAAAGAAGACCGCCGCCACCCTGACCGGCAAGGCCAGCCGCGCCCGGATGCTGATCGAGGACAAGTCCGTCACCATCCCACTGACCGTCCTGTGCTCTCTGGCCGCGATCTTCGTGATCCTCATGTACGTCTGCGTGCCCATCGGCGCCATGTTCCCCACCTGGGGGTACAAGTTCACCCCGCTCACCTTCAAATGGTTTGAGCAGGTGTTCACCCGCTACCGCGGTCTGCAGGCCTTCAGGGATTCCTTTGTCCTCTCCCTGATCGCCTCCCCCATCACGGCCCTGCTGTCCATGATCATCTCCTACCTGGTGGTCAAGCGCAATTTCAAGGCCAAGGGCTTCATCGAGGCCGTCTCCATCCTGGCCATGGCCGTGCCCGGCACGGTGCTGGGTGTCGGCTACATCCGCGGCTTTGCCAACGGCCTGTTCCATACCGGCATTTTGAGCGGCATTTACGGCACCGGCCTGATCCTGGTCATCGTCTTTATCGTGCGTTCTCTGCCCACGGGCACCCGCAGTGGCATCTCCGCCCTGCGGCAGATTGATAAATCCATCGAGGAAAGCGCGTACGATATGGGGGCGAACAGCCTGAAGGTGTTTACCTCCGTCACCCTGCCGCTGATCAAGGATTCCTTCCTCTCCGGCCTGGTGACCGCCTTCGTCCGTTCCATCACGGCAATTTCCGCCATCATCCTGCTGGTGACGCCGAGCTACCTGCTGATCACCGTGCAGATCAATGAATTCGCGGAGAAGGGCGCTTACAGCATCGCCTGCGCCTTCGCCTCGATCCTGATCGCGATAACCTATGGTTCCGTGCTGCTGATGAACCTGGTGATCCGCTTCTTCGGCACCAGCAGAAAAGTAAAGGAGGCCGATTGACCATGGCTGAGCTGAAACAAAAAGAGCCCAAAGGAGTCCGTCTGGACCATATTTCCAAAATCTACAAAGATCCCAAGACCGGCAAGGACTTTTACGCCGTCCACGACGTATCGCTGGACATCGCGCCTGGCTCCTTTGTGACCCTGCTGGGCCCGTCCGGCTGCGGCAAAACCACGACCCTGCGCATGATCGCCGGCTTTGAATCCCCTGACGAGGGCGAAATTTACCTGGGCGGCGAGGCCATCAACAGCCTGACGCCCAATAAGCGGGACACCGCCATGGTGTTCCAGAGCTACGCCCTCTTCCCCCATTACAACGTCTTTGACAACGTGGCCTACGGGCTGAAGCTGCGCAAGATCCCCGCGGACGAGATCCGGCGCAGGGTGACGGACATCTTGTCCCTGGTGGAGCTGTCCGGCATGGAGCAGCGGATGACCAACCAGCTGTCCGGCGGCCAGCAGC
>DGRV01000099.1 GCA_002391225.1 Christensenella sp. UBA4379 | reverse complement strand
CTACTTCCACGTTGATTTGAATGATACCTTCTGTCTGCAAGGCGGCAAATACCCTGCTAAGAACTCCGTTCTTGCTCCACCTGTTCATGCGTACATAGATTGTATGCCAATTTCCATAGCTTTCCGGCAATGCCCTCCACTTGCAGCCGTTTTCCGTGACATACAGGATCGCATTGATCAGTTGGAGATTCGTCATGCTGACGTTGCCTCGTTGCGTTGGAAGATACTTTGCGATCTTCTCATACTGCTCTTGTGTGATCTGCATAACTTTATTATACAGAGTTCTTTGATATTGTCAATAGTGTGAACAGACTCTAATTCATAATTCGTAATGCGTAATTCCGCGCCTGACGGCGCGAATGGTCCGCTCCACGCAAAGAATCACCAGTATATAAAATTACGCATTACGCATTAGGCATTACGCATTTTTCATTAGCCCATTTGCACTTTTTCCGCCCACTCAACGATCCGTCTCTTCTCCTTCTCCGTCTCCACGTCCGCGCCGTGAACGGCCAGGCCGGGCAGGACGTCGGCGCCTTTGCACAGGCGGCCCATCTCCCTTTCGCCCATGCCCATGCTGCCGCCCTCGTTGGTGCAGAAGGGGGCCAGGCGCTTGCCGGCAAGGTCGTAATGGGCCAGGAAGGTGAACATCGGGCCGGGCATGGTGTTCCACCAGTTGGGATAGCCGATATAGATCAGGTCGTACTCCTCCAGGCTGGACGGATACTCCGCCAGCTCCGGCCGCAGGCCGTTTTCAAACTCTTCCTTCGTGCGGGCCACCAGGGCCTGATAGTCCTTTGGATAGGGCTCCAGCGCCCGGACCTCGAACAGGTCCCCGCCGACCGCGTCCCGGATGATCTCCGCCGCCCGCTGCGTATTGCCCTTTTCCAGGCTCACGACCTGCCCGTTGACCCAGTTCTCCCCCGCGTGGGAAAAATAAACGATCAGATTTGCCATCGTCATGCCTCCTTAAACCGTAGATTTTCATTTTTATTATAGCCTGTTTCTGTTCTCCGCGCAATCGGGACCATTCAGCGTCCTTCGGACAGATACGTCTGGAGCCGCCACAGCAGGAATAACGGCAGATTGATTTCAAGGGTGCCCTGCTTGTCGTTGTCCCCCACATTTTTCCCTGTAATTCTGAGCCCCAGCTGCGGGCGGTACTGTTTGCAATATGTGACGAAGCTTTTTGCGCGGGTATGGTCGGCCGCTTTGACTTCTACAGGAATAATTCTGTTGATATCATCTTCAAAAATAAAATCCACCTCCGCGCTGTTGCCGCTGCGCCAGTAATACGGCCTGATTCCCAGCGCCGTGAGCTCCGTCATCACATAATTTTCCGCCATGGCTCCCTTGAATTCGGCATAGCCGTCCGGCTCGGTCATGACCGTACGGTAAGAGACGCCGGCGCTTTTCCTTAAAATCCCGATGTCGTGAAGATAGATTTTAAAAAACGTCGCATCCGCGCAGGCTGAAAGGGGAATCTGCGGCGCGGACACTTTTTCCAGACGGTATACCTGTCCCGCGTCCACCAGCCACTGAAGCGCGTCCTCCAGGTCCCGGGCCCGAACGCCGGATTTTACTTGGGAAAAGACAAATTTGTTGTTTTCTTTTGCCAGCTGCTTGGGCACCGAGTCCCAAATCCAGCTGATTTTCAGAATGTCCCTTGGTTCGGCATGGTGGGAAAAATCGTTTCGGACATCCTGGATGATCTGCTCAAGCACCCGGTCCACCTCCGGCAGGCTTTCCGTATCGATATACGTCTGAACAGCCGCGGGCATTCCGCCAATGATAAAATACAGCTTCAGGTACTGCATCATCGGCTCCCATATATACGCAGGAATTTCACGGTACGGGTCAAATTCATTCAGCAAAGACAGATATTTTCCGCCGCCCAGCGCTTCCGTAAACTCTGAGAAATTCAGCGGATACAGTTTCAGCTGTTCGTTTTTCCCCACCGGAAAGGACACCGCTTTTCGTTTCAGCTCCACCCCGAGCAGGGAACCCGCGCATAGCAGATATAGGTTCATGCCGCTCTCATCAAAATATTTGATGGAGGTGATGGCTTCCGGGCATTGCTGAATCTCGTCAAAGATAATCAGCGTGCGCTCTGTGTCGATGGGCTTCCCGTCCAGGTACATTCCAAGCTCCCGGAGGATCCGCTCCGGATTCAGGTCATACCTGAAAATGTCCGCCAAGGCAGACTCTTTCTCAAAGTTGAATAACGCCGTTCTTTCAAAACAGCGTTTCCCAAACTCCGTCATCAGCCAGGTTTTCCCACATTGTCTGCAGCCGGTGATCAGCAGGGGTTTTCTTTTTTTCTTTTCCTTCCAGTGGATCAGCGCTTTCATCGCGGCCCGTTCCATCGCTGTCTTCCGCCTTATCTGCCAATTTCGACCAAATTTGGCTTTTTTTCATATGAATAATCGCCAACGTTGGCTTTTTTTCATATGATCTTCGACCATTATAAAGGATTAGCCATTTTTTCGCAAGCCCTTTCCGGGAAATAACCTGGGAAAATCAGCGTTCTTTCGCCTATTTCGGGCAAATAAAAAACCCGCCTTATGAAACCATAAGAACGAGTTCCCTTGTTAGGTGTTTTTTGGCTTTGTCAGTCCTTCGCCCACTCGTCGGCCTTGGCAGCGGACATGCGCTTGATGCTCTCTTCCGCGTAAACGGATTCGGGGCCGCCGACGCCGTACAGGAACAGCTTTCCATCGGGCGTTTTGAACAGGCATTCTTCATAGCCGGCTGGATCACCGTAGCTGCCGAAAGTGCGCTTTTTCAGCAATTCGGCGTTTTCGGTATCATATTCCACCTTGCAGATAACCTTCTTCATGCTTCCTACGCTCCTTTCTGTATGCCGTAAAACAGCTATGTCCCGGCAAAACATCTCATACGGGGATCAAAAATCCCCACGGCGATGATAATAGCACAGTTTGGCCGAAAAATCAACGTTTTTTGGAAAAACAGGCCCTATTTCATAGAAAATCGGGGATTTTTTTCTGACCGGATCAGCCATCGTCCCCTGGCTTGGCATTTTCGGCGGAAAACCGCCCGGATACGACCCAGCGGTCCAGCCACACGAGCAGCTGGGGAAGCAGCAGAAGGATCAGCAGCACGGATACGATGGCGCCCCGGCCCAGCATTTTGCCGATTTCGGAGATATAAAACACGGTCGAAATCCGCCCGACGGCGAAGCCCGCCGTGATCAGCGCCAGGCCGCTGGTAAAAATGGTCTGCACGCTGCGCCGGAGGGCCTCCCCGGCGGCCTCCAGCGGGGGAAGGCTCCTTCTGCATTCCCGGTAATGGCTGGTCATCAGGATGCCGTAGTCTATTGTCGCCCCCATCTGCAGGGCCATGCAGATCAGGTAGCACATGAAGAATACGCTGCCGTCCGCCAGGCCCGAGAAGGCCATATTGATCCAAACCGCGCCCTGGATCACGCACACCAGGATCAGCGGCACCCACAGGGAGCGGAAGGAGAACATCACGATCAGGAAGACTGCCAAGATGGTGATCCAGCTGACCTTCCGCACGTCCCCGGAAAAGGAGGTGGCGATGTCGTCCGTGGCGGTCAGATTGCCGGCCATGGCCCATTGATCCCCGTAGGCTTCCTCCATCAGGCGCTGGATCTCGTGCAGGGCCTCCGGCGCGCCGGGGTCCGTGTAGCTGATATCCATCTCCAGAATCGCGCGGGACCAGTTTTCCCCGTCGAAGGTTTCCCGCGCCAAGGTCAAAAGGCTCTCCGCCTCCGTCAGTCTGCTCCGGATCGAGGCGGGGATCAGCAGGGACACGAGGGAATCCGCGTTCAGGGCCCGTTCGATCAGCTGATCGCCCCGGATGGGCGGGGTGACGCCCAGGACCTTGAGCACCGCCGCGGCGGACTCTCTGGGTACGCCCAGGAGCTCAGAAAGGCTCTCCGCGTCATAATAACGCAGGGCCGCTTCCCCGGTCACCGGCATCGCGTAGACGGAGCGGACCACCGGCTTTCCGCCGTTTTCCACCCGGCTGATCCGGTCCAGGGTCTCTTTTAAGCGCTCGTAATCCTTATCCTCCCGGCAGGCGGGCACCAGCAGCACCGTCTGGTTGGAGCGGCCGAACATCTCGGCGATCCGGGCGGAGTCGCTGTCCATATCCCGGACGGTGTAGGTATAGACGTTTTTGCTCTGCACCACGGCGCTCGCAACAATCAGGATCAGCAGGGTGAGGCTGATCAGCGTCCGCACCTTCCCAGGGAGCCTGATCAGCGCCTCCGCCCGGATTCGGAGGCTTTTGTGCCTGGTCCGGGCCAGGGCCGGGGTCAAAAGGACCAGCAGGCCCGGCATCATCAAAAAGACGGCCAGCATGCTCAGCACGATGCCCTTGGCCAGCACGACGCCGATGTCATAGCCGATGGTAAAGCTCATGAAGACCAGCGAAACCATCCCCGCCACGGTGGTCAGGGCGCTGGAAGCCACCGGCATGAAGGAATCGGCCAGCGCCTCGGTCATGGCCCGGACCGGGGTCAGGCCCTGGTCCAGTCGGGCGTCGTAGGCGTTGATCAGCATGATGGAATAGTCCATCGACAGCGCCAGCTGCAGGATCGCCGCCACGGCGAAGGTGAAAAAGGAAATCGAGGGAAAGATCAGGTTTGTCCCCATGTTCAGCACGATGGAGACGGCGATGACCGCCATAAAGATCAGGGGCTCCAAAAAGGAGCGGGTCATCATCAGCAGCACCGCCAGCACGATCAGGCAGGACACCGCCATCACCAGCGGGATCTCTTCCGCCAAAGAAGCCTGAATGATGCGGCTGTCCCGGACCGCGCCGGAGGACAGGTGGGGAACCTCCACCAGATATTGCTCCACCTGATCATAGGCCGCCTCGGCCTCCGCTTCGGTAACGATCATGGACACCTGGGTGTAGGTGTCGTCCCCCTCCCGGGCCGTGCCGCTCTTTTCCGCGCTCATCATCCCCGGGAGGGCCTGGGCGAAGGTCAGGAAGCTTTCCAGCGCTTCCCCTTCCCCCGCTTCTCCCCGGAGGGCCACCGTCATCCCCGACGTAGCGCCGAACTCCCGGTTCATGATGTCCAGGCCGCGCTTGGTCAGGGTGTTCTCGTTCAGATAGTCGGTCAGGCTGTAGTTGATCCTGGTTTTCGCGATGTTCGGCGCGGCCCAAACAGCCGCCAACAGCAGCAGGATCAGCAGCGGATAACGAAGGCGCACGATCCATCCGGCCAGTTTTTCCTTCCCCATACACGCCTCCTTTACAGAATACCAAACCATTATATGTCATTGGCCTGGTTTCCGCAAGGAGGGCGGCTCACGCAAGCGTGAGCCTGT
>DGRV01000064.1 GCA_002391225.1 Christensenella sp. UBA4379 | reverse complement strand
CTGGACGAGCCTTCCATCGGCCTGCACCAGCGGGACAACCGAAAGCTCCTCAACACCCTGCAGAACCTGCGGGACCTTGGCAACACCCTGATCGTGGTGGAGCATGACGAGGAAACCCTGCGCAGCGCCGATTATCTGGTGGATATCGGCCCCGGCGCCGGAGAACACGGCGGAGAGGTCATCGCCCAGGGCACCGTGGAGGACGTGATGAACGCCCCCCGTTCCATCACCGGCATGTACCTGAGCGGGAAAATCCAGATTCCCGTGCCCAAAGAGCGCCGCAGGCCGGAGCACTTCCTGACGGTCTACGGGGCAAAAGAACATAACCTCAAGAACCTGACCGTCCGTTTCCCGCTCGGTGTATTCTGCGCGGTGACCGGCGTTTCCGGTTCTGGGAAAAGCAGCCTGGTCAACGCCATCCTCTACCGGGCCCTGGCGCATGATCTGAACCGCGCCCGGCTGGCCCCCACCGGTTTTACCGGGATGGATGGGGTCGATCAGCTGGACAAAATCATCTGCATCGACCAAAGCCCCATCGGCCGGAGCCCCAGAAGCAACCCGGCTACCTATACGGGACTGTTTGACCTGATCCGCAAGGTGTTCGCCCAGTCGCCGGAAGCCAAGGTGCGCGGCTACAAGGAAAACCGCTTCTCTTTTAACGTCCGGGGAGGCCGGTGCGAAAACTGCTCCGGCGACGGGCTGATGAAGATCGAGATGCATTTCCTGCCGGACATCTATGTTCCCTGCGAGGTGTGCAAGGGAAAGCGGTACAACCGGGAAACCCTGGAAGTGCGCTTTCACGGGAAGACGATTTCCGACGTGCTGGACATGACAGTAGAAGAAGCCATGGACCTCTTCCGTAACCATACCGGCATCATGAACAAGCTGCAGACGCTGTATGACGTAGGCCTGGGCTATGTCCGCCTGGGCCAGCCCAGCACCACCCTGTCCGGCGGGGAAGCCCAGCGGGTGAAGCTGGCCACGGAGCTCTCCAGACGGGCCACCGGGAAGACCATGATCCTCCTGGACGAGCCCACGACCGGCCTGCACATGGACGACGTGAACCGACTGATCCGCGTCCTCCAGCGCCTGACGGATGCCGGCAACACCGTCCTGGTGATTGAGCACAACCTGGACATTATCAAGTCCGTCGACTGGGTGATCGATCTTGGACCGGAAGGCGGGGACGAGGGCGGACAGATCGTCGCCGAAGGAACCCCGGAGCAGGTGGCCCAGTGCCCCGAAAGCTATACGGGACAGTATCTGAAACAGATCTTATCGGGAGATAACTGACAGCTTCAAGGAGGGATAAAGAACCGATGCTGGATGAGGTAATCCGGGCGCTGTCCAACATCCGCGCGCCGCAGGTGCAGGATGAATACGATCTGCATGCCCTGGCGGCCTACGCCCTCCAGCAGGAACGGCTCGATTTTATTCACGAAGCGCCGGTAGGTCCCCGGGCCAGGGTCGATTTCCTGGTGGGCGGGACCGCCGTAGAGCTCAAGCGCGGCAGGCCGGACGCCAAACGGCTGACAGCCCAGCTGCTTCGCTATGCCCGGTCGCCGATGGTCAAAGACCTGGTGGTCGTCTCGGAAAAAAGCTGTTCTCTCCCGGAAAAGCTCAGCGGTAAGCCGGCCCGCTCCCTGTCTTTGTACAGGCTGTGGGGCATCGCAGAGGACGCGGGGAAGGAAGAACCGGAGGCTCAAGAAGAAAAGAAGATCCAGCTTCCGGAGCCTGCCCTGCCAGCAGAAGAAGCATATGTGTCCGATCAGAAAGAGATTCCCTCCGGGGCCATCAGCGGCGGAGAAGAGCCTGTAGAAGAGAACCCGGATGAACCTCTGCCGCTTTATCTGGATGACAATGCCCTCTCCAAGGTCCCCCTGCCGCTCTATCTGTCGGACAGCGGAGCGGTCCCGGCCCATTACTACGGCACCCTTTCCTATAACCGTCGTTCCCGCTGCTGGATGGTTCGCGGGGAAGCTCCGGTGACGGAGATGATCAAGCGCCTCTGGCCCAGCGTCAGCGGCAGCCGCTCCGGTGAGGCCAGGGTCCCCGCGTCCAGAAGGGCGGCATCTGACCTCAACTGGGTCATGCTGCGCTATCCTTTGGCCATCGCCCAGGGGGACCTGGAGCGCTGGCAGAAAGCGCTGGAAACGGCCAGGGACGATTACCGCAGGAAAGAGATTGCCCGAGTATCTCCACCGCTGGCCGATCCGCCGGCCACATGGTTTGAGGGAAAGCTCAAGCGCTTCCAGCAGGAGGGCATGTCCTTCCTGATCATGACGCCGCGGGCCTTGCTGGCCGATGAAATGGGCCTTGGGAAAACGGTTCAGGCCCTGGCGGCGCTGGCGAGCCTGCGCGCGTTTCCCGTGCTGCTGGTGGTGCCCGCCCACCTTACCCGGAACTGGATGAAGGAAACCCTTCGTTTTCTTCGGGTCTCCGGGAAAGAGCCCCGGATTCATCTGATCAAGGGACTGACTCCCTACGAACTGCCGGAAGCGGACGTGTACGTGATCCACTATCTGCTGTTGCGCGGGTGGAAAAACGAGCTTCTGCGCTACACCTTCCGCGCGGTCGTCTTTGACGAAATTCAGGAGCTGCGCAGAACCGGGTCCGAAAAATACTCCGCCGCCAGTCTTCTGGCGGAAAAAAGCGACCGAGTCTTCGGCCTTTCCGGCACGCCCATCTACAACCTGGGCAGCGAGATCTGGAACGTAGTCAACATCCTGGACTTTCATTTCCTGGGCGATTTTGAGGCCTTCACCCGGGAATGGTGCATGGGCTACGGAAACAAGGTGGTTCGCCACCCAGACCAGCTGGGCGAGTATCTGCGAAGGGAAGGCCTGATGCTGCGGCGGACCAAGCAGCAGGTCCTGCCGGAGCTTCCGGAAAAGCGCCGCCTGATCCAGGAAATCGACGAAGACGATTCCCTGTACCAGAAACTGATGACGCCCGTCTGGGAGAAGCTTTATACCTGGGAAAACGATCGAAGCCTGACGGCTTCCCAAAAATCCCTTCTGGAGGATCAGATCAGCGCGGGCCAGCGCCAGGCGACGGGTCTGGCTAAAGCAACTTATGTCTGTCAGTTTGTCCGTGCCCTTTCGGAAGCGGGGGAAAAGGTACTGCTGTTCGCCCATCACCACGCGGTGATGGACCGCTACCGGGAGGAGCTTAAGGCCCTGCACCCGGTGTTCATTACCGGCCGGGAAAGCGCCGTCCAGAAAGAAAACGCCGTCACCCGCTTTATGGAAGGGAAGACGGACCTTTGCTGTGTCTCCCTCCGGGCCGCCAGCGGGCTCAACCTGCAGCGCGCCACCTGCGTGGTGTTCGGGGAGCTGGACTGGTCTCCCGCCGTTCACTCCCAGGCGGAGGACCGCGCCCACCGCATCGGCCATGAGGATTCCCTGCTGTGCTACTATCTGGTAGCGCCCGCCGGCAGCGACCTGGAGATGCAGGAAGCCCTGGGCCTCAAGGTGAGCCAGTTCGAGGGCCTGATGGGCGATACGCCTATTTCCCGGGAGCGTCAGACGGAGGACGCTCATTTTGCCCGCCGCCACGTGGAAAAGCTGGCCGAGCAATTCCGCCGCAGGCGGGAGGAAGGGCGCTCGTAAACAGCGCTTGATTTCAAAAATTGACAGAACGCGTGAAAACGGGTAAAATAGACATCTGAGTATGTGGTCACGGAGGCTGAACGGGTGAAGGAAGGAAGATGGTTTCAAAGAACGCTGGCGATGGTGTGCCTGGCGGCGCTGCTGAGTACGGCGGCGCTGGGCGAGGAAGGGGAATTGCCCGGCGTCATCCTTCTATCCGACCCTGTACCGGATCAGCAGGTGTCTCTCCTGCACTTTGCGGAGGAAGCCGTCCGGAACGCCGGCGGGGCGGACGGAACGGGCGTTTTTGTGGATGACAGCCAGAATTACTCCGACATCCGCGCCGTCTTTCCAGAGGAAGAAAACGAGGCCTCCAAGATCATCATCAATTTCCTGGGCGACTGCACCCTGGCCTGCGGCGAAACCGAGCACGGCAACGACAATACCATCGAAGCCTATGTGGGCCGCTACGGGGCCGACTATCCGTTCTACCGGGTCCAGCACATCTTAGAGCAGGACGACCTGACGGTGGCCAATTTTGAAGGCACCCTCCACAACACCAACGACGGCTATTATACCGTCCCCCAAAAGACCTATTCCTTCCGCGGCGACGAAAGCATGGTGGAGGTACTGAAGGCCGGCAGCGTTGAAGTCGTCTCCCTGGCCAACAACCACATCGGGGATTACGGGGTGCCCGGCTATGAGGATACCGTCCGCGTGCTGAACGGAAACGGCATTCCCTGGTTCGCCTGTTCGGAATACGGTTCCCAGACCTATGTGTTTGAAAAGGACGGCATCCGCATCGGCTTCATCAGCGCGTATATCTCCTTTTTCTGGAATAACCTTGGGGTCATCCAAAAGGCGATGGACGAGCTCAAAAGCCAGAACTGCAACGCCATTATCGGCATCATGCACGGCGGGGTCGAGTACGACAAGCGGCACGACGACTACCAGCTCGGTCTGGCCCGGGCATTTATCCGCTACGGAGCGGACCTGGTGATCGGCCACCATCCCCACTGCCTGCAGGGCTATGGAGTGGTGGAAGGCGTACCCGTCTATTATTCCCTGGGCAATTTTGTTTTCGGCGGGAATTCCCGGCTGAACACCACCCGAAAGGGCGTAGCCAAGTCTGTCAAATATACGATGATCCTGACCTACGCCCTCTCCTTTGACGAGGATGGGACATTCCTGGGCAGCCGCGCCAACCTGATTCCATGCCGGCTGTCGGAGGATGAAACGGTCAACCATTACCAGCCCTACGCGGTGCTGGGGGCTGATGGAACGGCGGCCATCGACGAGGTGTTGTACGATACCAAGGCCCCGTATCTTCTCCACGCGTACCAGGAAGGGATAGGCGCGCTGCAGGACTTCGTTCCGGCCAAGTAAAGGACGATACCATCAATGTACCAGGGATCCGGTTTCAACGGATCGGGAGGGTTCCATGATTTCGGCAGAAGAATTTGTCAAAGCGCTGAACCTGACAGTGATTTCTCCCTCCGCGAAAAAAGGAATTCAGTTTTCCTCCGCCGAGCTGAACCGGCCGGGCATGCAGTTTGCTGGTTATTACGAGCATTTTGCCTATGAGCGCCCCCAGGTCATCGGCAAGGTGGAGATGAGCTATCTCTACGAGCTGGAGGACAGCGTCCGGCTGGAGCGGCTGCGCAAGTATTTTACCTATCCGATTCCCTGCATCATCATCTGCAGGGGCATGCATCCGCCGGAAGAAATGCTGGCCCTGGCCGCTGAAAACGACGTGCCCGTCTACGGGACGGACTGGGTGACGACCCGCTTCAGCCTGAACGCCACCAACTATTTAAGCTATGAGCTTGCCCCGCGCTCCACAGTCCACGGAGTGCTGATGGATGTGTACGGCATTGGCGTCATGCTGACGGGGGACAGCGGGGTCGGTAAGAGCGAGGCCGCCCTGGAGCTGGTCAAGCGCGGCCATCAGCTGGTGGCGGACGACGTGGTGGACCTCCGCCGCGTCAATGAAAACCGCCTGACCGGGGAAGCGCCGGAGACCATCCGGCATTTTATGGAGATCCGAGGCATCGGGATCATCGATATCCGCGCCATGTTCGGTATCGGTGCCGTCCTGCGCTCCAAATCGATCGACATGGTGATTCATCTGGAGCTCTGGCAGGAAAAGAAATCCTATGAGCGCCTCGGCGTGCAGGAAACCTACACCACGCTGATGGGCGTCAAACTACCGGAAATCATTCTGCCGGTCCGGCCGGGCAGGAACCTGGCCGTCGTCATCGAGGTGGCCGCCAGGAACCTGAGCCTCAAGCGGATGGGCTATTCCGCCGCCCAGGAGCTGGACCGCCGGCTGAGCGACCTGCTCAGCCAGAACAGTACTTCCAATATGACAGAATAAGTCAGGGGAGGATATACCATGTATTACGTTGGCATTGATCTGGGAGGCACCAATATCAAAGCCGGCATCGTGGACGGGCAGGGGAAAATCCTGGCGGAGGCCTTCTGCAAAACGCAGGCCCAGCGCCCCTACCAGGACATCGTCCGGGATATGGCCGGCTGCGTCATGCAGGCCCTGAAGAACGCGAAAATGACGACGGACGACATCCTTTCCGTCGGCATCGGCATTCCGGGCTATGCCAATCAGAAGACCGGGACGGGCGCCTTCTGCACCAATCTGGGGTGGTACGACGTGCCGCTTCAGGCGGAAATCCGGAAGTATTTCGACCTGCATATCGCGATTGACAACGACGCGACCGTCGCCGGCTATGCCGAAAGCATCGCGGGCGTTTCCAAAGACGCGGAAAGCTCCGTTTTCCTGACTCTGGGAACGGGCGTCGGGGGCGGCATCGTCATTCACGGCAGGCCTTGGTCCGGGGCTCACGGCATTGGCAGCGAGGTGGGGCACATGACGCTGTCGGTGGACGGCGTTCCCTGCAACTGCGGCAACAACGGCTGTATGGAAAAGTACACCAGCGCCACGGCCATCATCCGCATGGCCCGGCAGGCTTGCATGACCTATCCGGACAGCGCCATGATGCTCAGGGCTGAAGGGGACCTCAACCGGATCAACGCCAAAACGGTGATCGACGCCGCGAAAGCGAACGACAGGGCCGCCTTGGAAGTCTTCGACGAATACTGCAAATACCTCGCCATCGCGATCAACAACATCATTGCCTTCCTGGATCCGGAAATGATTGTTCTGGGCGGCGGTGTCAGCCATGCGGGGAATTTCCTTCTGGAAAAGGTCAAGGCGAAGGTGCCCAGGTATCTGCTTTATAAAACGCTTCCCTACCCGGAAATCTGCCTGGCGAGCCTTGGCAACGAGGCGGGCATGATCGGCGCGGCTATGATCGGAAAACTGGCCGTGGACGACAGCAAGAAAGCCTAAACAACGGCAACATTCAAGTCTATTTCATACAGAAAGGTCGTATGTCAGATGCAAAACACCTCTGTCCGGACCCTGTTCCGGGAAACGCCGGAGGACGGCGCCAAAATCCGTGTCAGCGGCTGGGTACGCACGGTCCGCTCCAGCAACGCCTTCGCCTTCATCGAAGTGAACGACGGTACCTTCTTTAAGAACCTGCAGGTGGTCTGCGACGGCTCCATGCCGGATTACGCCGATATTACCAGAATTACCCTGGGCAGCGCGATCGACGTGGAAGGGACGCTGGTAAGGACGCCGGAGCTCAAGCAGCCCTTTGAGCTGCACGCGGAAAGCGTGAAAGTGGTCGGCCTGTGCGCGGCGGACTATCCGCTCCAGAAAAAGCGCCACACCTTTGAATACCTGCGCACCCAGGCCCATCTTCGTCCGCGGACGAACACCTTCTACGCCGTGTTCAAGATCCGCTCTCTGGCGGCCCAGGCGATTCACGCTTTCTTCGCTGAAAAGAACTTCGTCTACGTGCATACCCCGCTGATCACCACCAGCGACGCCGAGGGCGCGGGCGAAATGTTCCGGGTGACGACCCTGGACCCTGCCAATCCTCCCCGGACGCAGGACGGACAGGTGGACTTTTCCCAGGACTTTTTCGGCAAGCCCACCAGCCTGACGGTTTCCGGGCAGCTGAACGTGGAAACCTTCTGCGCCGCCTTCCGCAACGTCTATACCTTCGGCCCGACCTTCCGCGCGGAAAAGAGCTACACCCAGCGCCACGCCGCGGAATTCTGGA
>DGRV01000089.1 GCA_002391225.1 Christensenella sp. UBA4379 | reverse complement strand
CGTGCAGATGCGCACCGAGATCCGCAAGATCCAGCAGAAGCTTGGCATCACGGCCATCTACGTCACCCATGACCAGAGCGAGGCGATGTCCCTGTCCGACCAGATCATCCTGATGAAATCGGGCGTCATCGCCCAGATGGGCTCTCCGGTGGAGATTTACTACCATCCCCGGTCCGAGTTCGTGGCGGACTTCATCGGCGAGTGCAACTTCCTGAAAGGAAGGGTCACCTCTTCCTCCGCCTCCCAGGCCGTGATTGAGGTGAACGGCCACCCCGTCACCGTGGAGACCACGACCCGCCCCTCCGCCGGGTCCGAAGCGGAAATCGTCCTGCGGCCCGAAGCCATCGTCATCGCAAAGGAGGGTCAGCTGCCCTGCACGGTGGAGCTCAGCTGTTTCATGGGCTCCTACCAGAACTACCACGTCCGCGTTGGGGATACCCTGGTCAAGATCACGGACAACTGCCCGATCAACAAGCCCCTCTTCCACGTGGGCGACCAGGCCGCCATCTCCTTTGACAAAACCTGCGCGCATCTGCTGTAAACAGGCAGTATGCTTCTAAACCGAGCAACCATCCGCCGGCACGATCGGCGGATGGTTGCTTTGCTTTATGCTTTTCTTTCATTCTCCCAGATACATCACATAGATCTGACAGGGGTTTTCCTCGCCCCACAGCTCGGGGATGACCTCGAATTCCTTGAAGCCGCAGGCACGGTAAAACCGGTTGGTGATGTCATAATCCTCGTAGATCCCCATGCGGACAGTTTTGACCTGCATGAACAGATAGCCTTCCTGCTGCGCGATGGCTTTGGCGGCTTCAAACAGGCTTTTGCCGATCCCGCCGCGATGGTATTCCCGGAGCACGCCCATCACGGCCAGCTCCACCGTCTCCCGGCCCGTCTCCTTCAGGCAGAGGAAGCCCGCGTATTCGCCGCCTTCCCTGGCGGCGACGAAGATCTGGCCGGCGCTCTCGGCGATGTATTTTTCCCGGCTCTCGTCGACCTCGAACCAGTCGTGCAGGGCCTCCAGTACCTTCCTGGCGATGGCTCTCTTTGCTTCCGGGTTTTCGATGCGTTCAATCATCAGTCCCCCTCCTCTTGATTGGTTGACAGTTTCTCATCAGGCCATTCATAGAGTTCTCCCATATAATACTGCTCCTGAAAGGCAATGGCACGCAGAATCTTGTCCCGGTCCGGCCTGCTTCCGTCCGTGCTCACGATCCACTTGTCCTCGCAGTCATTCAGCCTGTGCAGGACGGCAATCACGGTGCCCGTGAACGTCCGGACCGGCTCCGGGACGCCGAACACATAGACGTCCTGCTCCGCCCCATCCCCGGCAAAAACGCCGTCCACATAGCCGTAGTTGATCGGATAGATCATCTCCGGATGCCGCGGATGAACGCTGCCGATGGGGCGGTCGATCGTGCCGGAAACCCGCCGGCCCCATAACCCGCTGTAATCCTGAGGCCTGATTTCCAGCCGGTAGACGCGGCAATCGCTGCCCTGGGCGTCCTGCATGGTTTTCCAGAAGGTACAGCCGTATTTTTCATAAAGCCCCCTATGATCGGTGGAAATGTACACGCAGGGAAAGCCGTCCGCCTTGGCCAGCTGGTACGCATGCTCCAGCAGCTTGCCCATACGCCGCTTTCCCCGGTATTCGGGAAAGGTATAAACGAAGCCCGCCCAGGGGCTCAGCTCCTCCGCCGGGATTTCATCCCGCTGGGCGTAGGTACAGAACGCAATCAAATGATCTCCCTCCGTCAGGAGCAGCAGCCTGCTTTTTTCGCCCAGAAGGTCATGAAACCGATGCTCCCCAAGCAGCTGATGCAGATACTGTCCTGCGGCCCAGTCCGAGCGCCCGATCTCCCTGAGCCAGTGTTCCGGCCGACCGCTGGTGAAATAATCTTCAATCTTCATCTTCTTTACCACACATACGGGATCACTTTGTATTTGATCCTCTTTTTATATTCCGCATATCCCTCCAGCCCGCTTTCCAGCACCTTTTCCTCATTGCGGATGCGTTTGGCGATGATGGGGAGATAGAACAGCATGATGACAAATGAGAGAGGCGACCCCATCACCATCGGCATGGAGAGAAACAGGAGCAGCGTGGTCATATACATGGGGTGGCGGACGACGCCGTACAGCCCGGTGTCGATGACCTTCTGGTTTTCCTGCACCTCCACCGTCCGGGACAGCCAGACGTTTTCCCGCAGCACTTCCGCATACAGCGCGTAGGCCAGCAGGAACACCGCCGCTGCGGCCCAGGACACCCAGGCCGGCAGCATCGCCCAGCCGAAGCGGAAATTGAGCCCCGCTACGACGAACGCCGCCAGAAACATCAGCGCGCTCAGGCCAATGACGGCTTTCTGCTCGGACTGCTTCTCTTTGACATCCAGCCTTTTTCTCAGAAGATCAGGAGATTTCTTCATCATGATCAGGCCTGCGATGAACATCGGGATAAAGAGGATCCCCATCAGAAGCCAGCCCTGCCAGTAGCGGAAGGTCCCCGCCGGCAGGAACAAGAGCATGCCCACCATCAGCACGCCGCCCAGGAATTCACGATGGCCTGTGCAAACAGTTTTGCATCCATGTGTTGCCTCCCTCACGAAATGTTGCATTTCCTTTTCCAACAGGCGGAACACGCTGGCAGTCAGGGATCCGTCCAGCAACTGTTCCGGCAGCTTCAGCATTTTGTCGGGCGGAAACGGTTGGTCTAAGACCCCTGCAGGTTTTTCGCGGCCTCCGGGTTGTTTCCGGTGATGGCCGAAAGCTTCCCGCAGGTCCCCATCTCCGCGCAGCCGCCGCAGGTTTCAACCTTTTTTCCCGTGGCGCACTGGCGAATGGGACAGAGGGATTCACAGTACGGCGTTTTCGGCCCTTCGACCCGGCAGCCGACACAGCGGATCATCTCCGGCGTGATTTCGACGCCGTTCAGTTCAGACCATTCCTTCGCTACCTGCCGCCGCAGGGCGTCATCCTGCTGGACCGTCGCCCTCCGGGCATCACACGCTTCGCAGTCCAGCCCGCAGAATCCGATCCATGCTTTCATTTTGTCAGCCTCCATTCACGTTGCGGATATATTCCTCCGCGGAAATCATGGGTGTTTCCAACGCCGAGACGGTCTCCGGGGAAAGGGTCAGCCGCTCCGCGTATTCCGCCCCCGCCTCCTCAAAGCGTTTCAGCAGAGGCTCGGCCACTACGGACGCCTCGGGCACATTCAGCAGCGGCGCTTCCGGCACGCAGACCATATCCGGGTTTCCGAAACAGGTTTTGCACATCAGCTTCAGGCTGTCGAAATTCCCCTCCCAATGCGGGAAGCCGCAGCCGCAGATGACCAGCGTGTGGATGCGCGAACAATCCACCAGCGGCTCGTGGCGCACCGTCCCGTCCGGCTGCTGCACCATGCGCATTTTAACCAGCGGGATGGTCCGGTCCAGCACCGCCTTCAAGGGCGAGGGCATGCCGTAGCAATACAGCGGGAAGCTCCAGAGGATCACGTCCGCGCTGCGGTACTGATCGAGGATGCCGTTCTGGTCATCGTCGATCACGCAGTGCCCGTCTCCCCGTTGCCAACAGGAAAAACAGCCCCGGCAGGGCGCGATCTGCTTTTCTCTCACATGAACGATGTGAACTTCATGCGCTCCTTTGCGGTTCATGCCCCTCAGGAAGGCATCCGTCAGGCGGAAAGTGTCGCTCTTTGCTTTGGGACTGCCGTTCAAAACAAGAATCTTCATATTGTCTTCCTCTCTTTTCACAGTCCACATACGATCAGAGCAGCCCCAACCACGGAGAAGACCGTACCCAATACACGCATCAGCATGGCATAACCTTTGGATGGCTGGTCGCCGTTTTTCGTTTTCCATTTTTCTGTGAAAGCCCACAGTTTCCCGATCGGCAGGAACAGCAGGCTCAAGCCAATAACGCCGATCACAATTCCCGCAAGCAGTTCCTGCTTCATGACGGTGAGTCCTTCTTTCGTTCGCTCCTGATCGGACACAGGAACAGCCCGTGCTGGTTACAGTAAGCGTACACGGCTTTCACTCCGTTGATTTTGAACCTTGTCTCGGCGTTTCCCTCCGGTCAGTCCAGTTCTCTTTCGTAACAGAGAAAATGCTGATCGTACATATCACATTCCCCGGCGGTACGAAAGCCAAAATGCGCATAGGCGTGGAGTGCGGGGACATTGTCCCGGTTGACCAGGATATGCACACTTTTAAAGCCTTTTTCTTTCAGCACGCTCAGCACATGGGAAACCATTTGCCCTGCGATTCCCCGGTTCTGGAAAGCCGGTTTGACGGCCAGCCTGGCAAATTCACTGCCCGGCTGTAGGTCTGGGTCCCAGCAGTCCAGCCGGTCTACCTCCTCGTCCTTCTCCAGGGAAACCGTCGCAATGATCCTGCCGTTTTCGTCCTTCATCACAAAGAGGGCGTCTCTTGAAAGATCATCTTCGATCGTTTCCGGACCGGGATAATCATCGTTCCAGAAGCAGAAGGGATTGCCTTTCAGTTCCTGATAGAGGCGGAGGACTGCCTCCTGATCCTCAAATGTAGCCAAAGAAATTTTCATTGTTAATCAATCCACCATTCGGGCGTCAGCTTTCCGAGCTTCATCACGCGGTCTTTTGAGTAATCGTTCATGATCTCAATCTCCTGATATTTCCCCGGCATCAGCTGAACCATCAGTTCCCTGCACGCACCGCACGGAGCGCCCTTTCCTTCGTTCGGAGGAATGCAGAGCACCCGGTCGATTTCCTGCTCTCCGTTGGTAATCATGTTGAAAATCGCGTTCCTTTCGGCGCATATGCCCAAGGATGAACAGGTGTCGATACATACACCCACGTAGATGTTTCCTGCTTTTGAACGTACAGCGGCGGATACCTCTCCCGCCGTCACATAATCGGATATTTTTCGGGCGTTCAATACCTTTTTAGCCGCATCATACATTTCTTTCCAGATCTGATCCATGATGTTTTCCTCCGTTTGGTAGTTTTCCCGGCGTTTTGGAACGCCTGCGGTTTCAACTTTTCCCGAAAGGTCGTGTCAGCCGATCACCTGATACCGCAGCCGCAGGTAGGAGTCCTGCAATGGCGTGACGTCGATCAGCCGCAGCACGCCCAAGCGGGATAATTCGCTCGCAGCGTAAAGGGACTGTCCGTCGATCAGCGTGGCCGTATCCTTCCCGCCGATCAGCACCGGGGCGACCACAAGATCGACAAAGTCGAACAGCTTCTCCCGCAGCAGCAGCCCGTTGACCGTACCGCCGGACTGAACGGTCAGCCGCTCACAGCCGAACTGTTCTTTTAGAACCGTGAATGCGTCTGTCAGAGACAGCTTTTCCTGAAAAATGATATGAAGGTTCTCTTCCATGACAGCGAAGGCGGGATGATCCCTGTTCGTGGTGATCAGGACAAACTGCTTTGATCTCGCGCAAAAATACCGGACGCCGTGCTCATTCAGGTGATGATTGTCCAGCAGGACAAAGGATACCGGGGACTTTTCCGGCATCTGTGCCGTGTTGACCCCCATTTTTGCCTGAACGCGGCCGGTATTGAAGGACCACAGATCGGTGGTTTGCTCGATCTCATAATACTGATGCAGTCCCTCTCTGAGACCGGTGATCTTCGGAAAATCCCGGTCCACGTCCAACTCGTCCGCCGCGCCGGTGCTGATCTTGCCGTCCACGGACATCAGCATAAACAGGGTGGTCACTGGCCGATTTCTCCGCAGCAGTTCCACCTCGTCCTCGGCGGTATAGCTGTGCTCCTCCGGGTACGTGCGCAGCTAATCCGTCTGCGTATGGGTGAGGTTGAAGATCTTGAGCAGCGCCCGCCCGTCCTCCGCCGTTCTGTTTCGGAGCGTGCATGTTCGTCCGTCCTTCCGCGTGATCGTTTTATGATAGTTCATCGCAGTTTCCTTCCATTTGGGGTTCACTTTTTCTTTTCTGGTAAAAGACGAACCCATCCTCAACCTTTACGATCCGATAGCCTAATCTTTTGTAAAAAGCATTTGTCCGCTCATT
>DGRV01000082.1:2739-36265 GCA_002391225.1 Christensenella sp. UBA4379 | reverse complement strand
AAGAAAATCGACGTGTTCCTGATCACCCTCAACAAGAGCGACAAGGATTATTCGCCCACCACCATGTATGAGGACTACGCCATCAGCCCTTCCCTGTTCCACTGGCAGAGCCAGTCCACCACCGCGGCTGATTCGCCGACCGGCCGTCGGTATATCCATCACGCAGCCCAGGGAGGCAGAATTCTGCTGTTTGTCCGTGAATTCAAGCAGGACGCCCTGGGGACCGCGCCCTATACCTTCCTGGGCCAGGCCGCCTATGTCAGCCATACCGGCAGCAAGCCCATGAATATCGTCTGGCAGCTGGAAAAGCCCATCCCTGCCAAGTATCTGAAACGGGTGCAGCAGGTCATTGGATAGCAGACGGATGATCAATGAATGAACCGGCCAAACGGTCTGTTTGCGATGCGGCGAGCTGTGTTCATTTTTCCCCTTGACCTTGCACTTATGTGCAATGATACCATGCCGGTGAGGAGGTGGAGGTATGATTACCATCCGGGGGTTCGCGAAGCTGTGCGGTTGTCATACGCAGACGCTGCGCTTCTATGACAGGATCGGTCTTCTGATTCCGGCAAAGGTGGATGAATGGACGGGGTACCGGTACTATGAGGAAGAACAGGCCGTCCAATTTGTGAAGATCAAGAATCTGCAGCGGGCGGACTTTTCGATCGAGGAGATCAAGGCCCTGCTGGGAGCGGACGACGAAGGGCTGATGGAAGCGTTTGAGCGGAAAATCCAAGAGCAGCACAGGAAGATCGAGCTGATCCGGGAAATACAACAGTCATATCTCGAAGAAACGATGGAAATGCGGAATCTCATCAACACGTTCACCGGTTTTATAGAAAAACAGGCAGATCGTCCGGCCCTGTGGGCGGAGCTGGGCCTGGATGCGGTGGGGGAGACGGAGATCAGCGCCAGGGTGCATGAGCAGATGACGGACTGGGTGACGGAAATCCGAAACAACGCGGACGATATTGCCAGGCAGATGGACGACAGAAACCGCGCCGTCATGAAGGAAGTGATGGACAAGCTGCTCGCGGACGATATAAAGGACGATCAGAACGAACTGATCCTCTCCCTTTCCGGAGCTGACGCGGAACCTTTGGAAGAGATTCCCACGGATGCGGAAAAGGTGTTTTCGCGGGACGGCTGGACGCATGTCAGCGAGTGGATCAACGAACTGCCGCCTATGAAGACTGACAGGAAGAAATACTTTGTCTTTACCGTTCGGGACGACAGTCCGGTGCTGGACTTCGGGTTCCCCACCCTGCTGCTGGCCGTGATGGCTGTCCGCCATGACGCCGCGAAGGGAGGAATCACGTGCCGCACGGGCCGGAGCGGCGACGGGCTGAACCATTTCGCGCTGTACGTGAAGTAAACCATGAAGTAAATACGGACATTTTTCAAAGGGCTGCTGCAGATGTAAAAACTGCGGCAGCCCTTTTGGGTGTTATCCGAAGATACGATACAGATGACGTGAAAAAAGCTGGAAAAACCAAGCGCGTCCCCGGCCGCAGAGGCGCGCGCGGGTCCCCGTCTCTCCCGGGCGAATGGTTTGCGTTTTTGGCTGGTTTATTGTATAATTCAACTGTGTCCGGAAGGTGTCGCGCTCTTTACGGGAAGGCGGCGTCCGGGTATAATGATTCGGGATGGATTCCGGCACAGTTCGGCGGTCCCCGGCAGCGGCCGGGGGACAGACGCCGCTGAACATCGGGAGGATAGACAGATGGCCAAGAAAAAATTGATCATGATCGCGGACGACGAGCTGGGGATCCACGAGTCGCTCCGGATCTATCTGACCCGGGAGGGGTATGAAGTTTTTTCCGTTTTCCGCGGCGACGAGGTCATGGAAGCGTTTGAAAGGATGCGGCCGGATCTGCTGATTCTGGACATCATGATGCCCGGCCGTTCGGGGACCCAGGTCTGCGCGGACATTCGCGCCGTCAGCATGACCCCGATCATCATCCTGACCGCCAAGGGGGAAGAGGTCGACAAGCTCCTGGGCTTTGCGCTGGGAGCGGACGATTATATCGTGAAGCCCTTCAGCCCCAGGGAGGTCGTGTCCAGGATCGCGGTCATTTTCCGCCGGGTCAACCGGATGGAGACCTCCCCGGACGACAGCGTGCTGTCCGTGGGCAATATCACGGTGAACCTCAAATGCTACGAGGTCCATGTGAACGGGGAGCCGGTGGTGCTTTCGCCCAAGGAAGTGGAAATCCTCCACCTGATGGCCAGCCATCCGCGCCAGGTGTTCACTCGGGAGCAGCTGCTGGACAATATCTGGGGCTTCGACTTTGACGGCGATCCCCGGGTGGTGGATACCTCCATCAAGCGGATCCGCAAAAAGCTGCCGGAGAACGCCGGCGTCGTGCTCAAATCCGTCTACGGCGTAGGATATAAGGTGGAAGAGGCGGATGCGTAAACGCGAAGGGATGTCCCTGCTGGCCAAGTTCTGCGTGGTCATGGCGCTGATCGTCCTGCTCGCGGGGGCGGTGATCTATGAGCTGACCGGCCGGCTGTCCAGGAGCACCTTCACCCTTTCGGACCGCAAGGAACTGGAGAGCGCGGCGCAGACCGCCAGGGAAAAGCTGGCCCTGTACAACAGCGGGTGGCTGTGGCAGATGGAGCTTCAGTCCATCGTCAATCCGACCATCAACCCGGGGGACGTTTTTCTCCTGCTGGCGGACAGCAGCGGCCGGGTGATCGCCTATACGGAGCTGGGCGTGCCGTACTTCGGCTCCAGCAAGCTGAGATACTATCTGGAACAGCTGCGCACGGGAAGCGCCATCAACCTTTCCGTGCAGGACAACAACAGCCTGGTGCTGATTCACGGGGAGCGGACGGAGGCCGGGGATTATATCCTGGCCGGAAAGCCGCTGCGCGTGTTTCAGTGGACGTTGACCAATTTTAGAAACAAGCTCCTTTTATGGCTGGTTCCGGTGCTGCTGCTGCTGATCGCTGTATTCGCTTTTGCAGGGCGGCGGGCGATGCGCCCGCTCAAGGCCCTCAAGGCCGCGGCCCAGGACGTGGAGCAGGGGAAGGCTGCCCTGGTGACGACGGACATGCCCGGGGAAATGGCTGACGTGGCGTCGGCGTTTAACCACATGTCGGCCCAGGTGTCTAAAACCATCCGGGACTTAAACCAGGAAAAGGAAAACATGCTCCGCATCCTGGAGGGCCTGAGCGAAGGCGTCCTGACCATGACGGAGGACGGCCGGGTCCTGCAGCGGAACCGGGCCTGCCTGACCCTGCTGGGCGGGGAAGACGCCCCGGCGTATCAGGAAGTGTCGGACGCCCTGCGCGCGGCGCTCAAACAGAAGCGGGAGGGCTCCGGCAAGCTGAACCAGGGCAAAACGGTGCTGCAGTACGACATCACCATGCTGCCGGGCCTGGACGGGCAGAACGGCGCGATCGCCTGTATCCGGGACATCACCGAGGGCGAACGCCTGTCCCGCACCCGATATGAATATGTAGCCAATATCTCCCACGAGTTAAGGACGCCTTTGGCCAATATGCGCGGCCTGGCGGAGGGCCTTCGGGACGGCCTGGTGACGGACGAACAGGAGCGGATGCGCTATTACGGCATCATCGTGGACGAGGTCCGCCGCCTGTCCCGCCTGGTCAACGACCTGCTGGAGCTGAGCGGCCTTCAGTCCAACCCCGCCGCGTTCGAGATGGAAAAGGTCGAGCCCACGGAGATCATGTGGGAGCTCTTTGACCTGAACAAGAAAAGCTTTGCCGAAAAGCGCCAGACCCTGTCGCTGGAGGTGCCCGAGGAGGAGCTTCCCTCCATCATCACCAACGAAGACCGGCTGACGGAGGTCCTGACGATTTTCCTGGACAACGCCAGGAAATATACGCCCGAGGGCGGGAAGATTGTCCTGGGGGCGGAGCTCAGCGAGACGGACGGCATCGTGACCGGCGTTCGATTCTTCGTGCGCGACAACGGCATCGGGATGGACGAAGAGAGCAGCCGTCTGGTGTTTGAACGCTTTCACCAGGCGGACAAGAGCCACGCCGGCCAGGGCAGCGGCCTGGGCCTGTCCATCGCCAGAGAGATCCTCCTGAAACTAAACGTCCAGATCCAGCTGAAAACCAAGCCAGGCGAAGGAAGCGAATTCTCCTTCGTACTGCCAGTGCCGTGATTCAGGTAGGAGGTAGGAAGTAGGAGGTAGGAGGTATATACCTGAGCGAGCGAAGCGAACGTTCCCTCCTACCTTAGCGAACGCAGTGAGCGCTCCCTCCTACCTTGGAAAAGCCAGGCGAAGGAAGCGAATTCTCCTTCGTACTGCCAGTACCGTGATTCAGGTAGGAGGTAGGAAGTAGGAGGTAGGAGGTATATACCTGAGCGAGCGAAGCGAGCGCTACTTCCTACCTTAGCGAACGGAGTGAGCGCTACCTCCTACCTGAATTAGCGCTACCTCCTACCTTAAAATGAGCGAAGCGAATGATAAAGGGGTGTTTGCCATGTTTGGGAAAATGATGAACAGCTATTACTACGGCAAAAGCGGGAAAGGGGACTTCCAGAAGGAAGACCTGCCGCACAACCGCTGGCAGCTCTTCTGGGCGATGCTCCGGGTGCGCTTTGCCAGCCTGAGCCGTATGAACCTGATGGTACTGCCGGTGTTCATCCCGCTGATGGGGGTGCTGCTGGTCAACGGCCTGCGCGGGATGCAGGTGCTGAACCTCGCCGTCGGCTTCCAGCAGTCCATCGAGCAGGGCACGGAGCTGGGTGAAGAATATACCGAGGAGATCATCGCCATGTTCCAGACTGCCCCGTATTACGCGGACGGGGTGTTTAACCTCGCGGCCTTTGGCCGGGACATTCTCCAGTCCATCCTGATGCACGTGATGATCTGGCTGATCCCCTGCATTCTGATCACCGGGCCGGTGGAGGCCGGCATCGCCTACGTCCTGCGCAACTGGGCGCGGGACGAGCACGCCTTCATCTGGTCCGACTTTAAGGACGCCGTCAAGGACAACTGGAAGCAGGGCCTGGGGATTTCGGCCATCACCTCCGTGATGCCGGTGATCGTCTATATCAGCTGGCAGTTTTACGGGTCCATGGCGGAAAAGAGCGTGTTTTACCTCGTCCCGCAGATGCTGATCATCATCCTCGGCGTCCTGTGGTCCCTGGCGCTGATCTTCGCCTACCCGCTGATGGTGACGTACCAGATGTCCTTTACCCAGCTGATCAAAAATTCCATCGTCCTGGGCATCGGCCGGCTGCCGCAGAGCGTCGGCATCCGCCTGCTGACCCTGGTCCCGATGGCCCTGTGCCTGGCGCTGTTCCTGTTTACCGGCGTCGGAATGTACGGGCTCTTGATCCTGGGCGGCTATTATATCCTGATCGGCCTGACGCTCCACCGCTTCATCTACGCCTCGTTCTCCAACGCGGTGTTTGACCGCTTTATCAATTCCCGCCTGGAAGGCGTCAAGGTGAACCGGGGCTTGGCGGAGGACGACGAGGAATACGAGGACGAGGAAGAAGAGCACGAAGCGGGAGAAACCGCCGAGCCTGCCCGGGACCAAGAGGAAAACTGATGTATACCGATTTTGCCTCCGTCTATGACCGGCTGATGGCGGACGTCCCTTACCGGGAGTGGGCGGCATATTACGCGGAGTTATTGGAGCAGGGCGGCGCAGCCGGCGGTTCCGTGGCCGAGTGCGCCTGCGGAACAGGGAGCCTGACGGTGGAACTGGCCCGGCGCTACCCCAAGATCACCGGCATCGACCAAAGCGGGGAGATGCTGGCCCGCGCCATGGAAAAAGCGCGGAGCAGGGGCCTTTTGCTGCCCTTCATCCGCCAGGACATGCGCAGGCTATCCCTGCCAAGAAAAGCGGATGCCATTCTCTGCACCTGCGATGGGGTCAACTACCTGATCGGAGCGGCGGATGTAATGGCCTTTTTCCGGGCGGCCCGGGCGAATCTGAAGCCGGGCGGGCTCCTCGTTTTCGACGTATCGACCCCCTATAAACTGGAGCGGGAGCTCGGCAGCTGCGTCCGGGCTCTGACGGACGAGGACGTGGCCTACATCTGGCAGAGCGGGTTTGACGCGGAAAAGTCCCTGCTGGACATCCGCATGGACATCTTTTCCCGGACCCCGTCCGGGGACTATTACCGGATCGTGGAGGAACAGACCCAGCGGGCCCACAGCCGCCCCGAGCTGACCGATTGGCTGACCGCCTGCGGCTTTGAAGAAATCCGCTTTTTCGGTGACCGGACGATGACGGAACCGGACGAAAAAGAGATCCGATGGCACGTGAGGGCCAGAAATAAAAAGTAGGAAGTAGGAGGTAGGAAGTAGGAGGTGAACAGTCGTTCTGTCGAACGCTGTCATCAGTAGATAAAACCTCCTACCTCCTCCTTCCTACCTCCTACCTCCTACCTTGTCCTTTCTCCCTCCTAACTGAACAATTCTCAAGGAGTTAAAAACATTATGTCTTTTGTGCAGCCCAAGGATGAAATGCTTCGCCTGACCCTGATGGATGGGCAGGCGCGGGTGCTTTTGTGCCGGACGACCCGGCTTTCCCAGAAAATGGCGTCGATCCATATCCCGTCGGATACGGCCTGCGCCGCCCTGTCCCGCCTGATGAGCGGGACGCTGATGCTCAGCGTCATGATGAAGGGGGAAGAGGACTCTGTGACTGTGACGGTCGCCGGGGACGGGCCGATCGGCAAGATGACCGCCGTCGGCCGCGGCGGGGACGTCAAGGTGACGGCGGATTATCCCCAGCAGGAGGTGCCCCGCAGGGCCGACGGCCATCTGGACGTCGGGACGCTGGTGGGGCATCACGGCCGGCTGAGCGTCATCAAAGACATCGGTCTCAAGGAGCCCTATATCGGCCAGGTCAATCTGGTGTCCGGGGAACTGGGGGAGGACTTCGCCCAGTATTACACCGTTTCCGAGCAGACGCCCTCCCTGGTCGCCCTGGGAGCCCGGGTGTCCGATGGGATGCCCCTGTCCACCGGCGGCATCCTGGTGCAGGCCATGCCGGGCTGTGAGGAAGAGACGCTGAACCAACTGGAGCTTCGGTCCATGCTGTTCGCCGACATCAGCCGGGAGCTGGCGGAAAACGACCTGATGGACCTGGCCAACGCCTGGTTCGACGGGCTGGAGCCCCGTCTGGAGGGCCGGCAGGAGCTAAATTACCGCTGCGACTGCTCCAGGGAGCGGATGGAAAGGGCCCTGGCGGCCCTGGGCCGGGAGGAGCTGACGGACATTCTGCATACCGACGGCTACGCCACGCTCACCTGCCATTTCTGCCGGACATCCCGGGTGTTTGATGAAAACGACCTCAGGCGGCTCCTGGAAGAGGGAAGCGCGGATGCCTGAAAGAGATAACATCGTCCCCTTTGAGCGGCCTGCCGGTTACTGGGTCCGCCGCGCACGCCGCCTGCAGGACAGGGACCGGCTGCCGGAGGCGTCCGCCATGCTGCGGGAGGCCTACCGTCAGTCAAAAGATGAAAAGATCGCCCTGGAGCTGGCGGAGACCAACTGCGGCATGGGCTCCTACGCCGCCGCCCGCAGAATCGCCGAGGATCTGCTTTCCAGGGACCCAAACTGTGCCGGGGCCTATTACATCATCGGCCTGGTTTCGCTGGCCTACGACGACGAGCGTTTGGCGGACGACGCCCTGGCCACCTGTTTAAACAAAGACCGCTCCGGAGTCTACGCGGAAAAGGCGCAGACGCTGCTGAACGATTACATCTGGCGGATCGACCCGGTGTTTCCCCGCTCCGCCCGGGCGGAGGTCCTGCACGCGCAGGCCCTGGACGCCCTGTGGGACGGAAAGCGGGAGCGCGCCGAGCAGCTGCTGACCCGGGCAGTCCGGCAGGGAAAGCGGCCCCAGGCGGAAACCATGCTGGGGGAAATGTACCTGCGCCGCGGGCAGGTGAAGGAGGCCCTGCGCCTGTTTCAGAAGGCGGAGAGAAAACTGCCGGGCAGGCCGACTCAGCGTCTGCTGCTGGCCCAGGCCCTCTGCGCCGGCGGCCGGACGGGGCTGGCAGCGGAGTGGCTCAAAAAGACCCTGCCGATGTGCGAAAGCATTCCGGAATTGGCCCTGGCGGCGGAAAGCTGCCTGTATGCCGGACGGAAGGACCTGATCCTCCGCCGCATCCGGGAGGTGCAGAAGGAGCTGCCCCTGTCCAACGACCTGGAATATCTGCTGGCCGCGGTCTGCGCGGACACGTGGGATTTTGACCGGGCGGTCCGCCATCTGATGATCATTCTGAACCGCGACCCGGAGGACGAGGACGCGCTGGCGGCCCTTCGGGTCATCGGGCTGGGCCCGGTGCCGCTGGACAGGCCGCCCGTCGCTTCGTTTGTGTACGACCTCTGCGCCCGCCCGCCGGTCAAGGGGGACGCCGCCCTCAAACGCCTGGCCCACGGGCTGACCATCAGCCTGAGCGGGGCCCTGGGCTGGCGCACCGTGTGGAAGATGACGGAAAACGCCTGGAGCCGCCTGAGCCCGCTTCAAAGGAGCGTCTGCGACCGGGACAGGGACTGCTGCTGGCAAAACGCCTTTTATCTTTGGCTCAGAGAGCGCAGCGGGGTCTGCTGGCTGCCCCAAAAGGCGGCCCTGTACCGGAAATCCCGACAGGTCCGGCGGGTCCGCCGCATGAAGCGCTATATCGAAAAGCAGGAGAACTGGAGAAGGATCAAATGAAACTGATTGATTTTGACGGAGCGTTCGAAGCTTATCTGCAGGACTGGTTTGTGCGCAGCAAGGGCCTGTTCCGCACCTATGACGAAATGGAAGACCAGGTGCCGGAGGTGTACCAGACCTTCCTGGATACCCCGGCCGATTTCCTGGACGGCCAGAAGCCCGGGGAGTATTTTGAGCGCTTCTCCGACCCGGAAGAGCTGACGAAATGGATGGTCGACTATGAGAAAGCGGGCGTCCCTGTGCCGGACATGCTGCTCAACCGCATCTCGGAGCTGGGCGCTCTGGCCGAGCCGGGGCTGACGGCCCTGCTGACGCGGACGGAGCTGCCCGCCGCCGCCCGGATGAACGCGGTCACCCTGCTTCGGGAAGTGGGCAGCGAAAAGCCGGCGGAGCTCTACATCCGCTGGGTCCAGGGCTTTGACGGCCGGGACGAACTGACGGAAAACGCCCTGGAAAGCCTGCAGGCCATGGGCGGGAACATCCGCAAGGCCCTGCTCTCCGCCCTGCCCGAAGCGTCGGACGAGGGGAAGGCGGCCATTCTTTCCATTCTGTCCGAAAACTGCGCCGACGAGCGGGCCGCGGAGATCGCCATCGACCTGTTCGAGCGCCGGCGGGACCTCCAGGCCCAGCTGGCCAGCGTGCTGGGAAGGCTGGGCAGCGAAAAGGCCCTGCCCGCCCTGCGCCGCGCCGCCCTGGACGAGGAAAACGGGTACCTGGTGTATATCGAGCTTCGCAACGCCATCGAGCAGCTGGGCGAGGAAGCGCCGGAGCGCACCTTCAGCGAAGACGATCCGGAATACGCCTCCCTGAGGGATCTTGAACAATGAAAACAGTATGTGAGCATTGCGGCACCGTAGCGGCGGAGGGGGAACTGTTCTGCCGGGCTTGTGGGGCCATGCTGCCGGTGCGGGACCTGAGCGGAGGCGCGGCGGCGATCCGGCAGGGCCGCGCCCGCGCCGCTTCCCGGCCGTCCTACGGCTCGGAGCAGGCGGCCGCGGCGGCCCCGCTGGAAACCCTGGACGACGCGGACCGGGCGGAGCACGCCCTGATGGGCCGCCAGATGATCCAGGTCCATACTCCCCGAAAGCGTACCGGGATCAACTGGGCGCTTCTGTTTACCGTGCTCTTGGCCCTGGTCATCTTCGGCGTGGCGGGAGGGTACATCTACCTCCGGGCGACGCCGGGCGGCCAGAAGATCCTGGCCCGCCTGGGCTACGAGGCCGATACGACCGCCATGTGGGACATCGGCGCGGAATACATGGACCAGGGCTATATCGAACGGGCCATCGCCATCGAGGAGGACGCCTTTCAGCGCGAGCCCAACCGGGCGGACATCTACGAGCGCCTGCAGCAGCTGTGCGAGGCGTATGAAATGGCGGAGCGCCCGGCCGACGCCGAGCGGATCTATACCATCATGTACCAGCAGGTGGATAAAACGAATCCCGTGGCCTATCAGAACATCCTTCGTCTGATGCGCGCCCAGGACCGGCTGATGGAGGCGGCGGAGTTTCTCAAGGTCGCCTACGCGAACACCGGCCTGTCCTCCTTTGAAACCGAGCGCCTGGAGCTGATTCCGGCCGCCCCGCTCACCGGGGAGGACGTGGCGGCGGGCCGCTACAAAAAGGACGTGTACGTGACGTTGCTCAGCGAGCAGGGAAACGATATCTATTACCTGAAGCTCGACACCAACAAAAAGCTGAAGGAAGGGGAAAAGGAACCCACCCTCCCGGAAGACGGCACTCTGTACGAAAAGCCGATCCATCTGGAGGAGGGAGGATGGGAGATCAGGGCCGTCTGCGTGTCCACCGACCTGGTCAGCGACGAGCTGGACGCCAAGTACGTGGTCACCTATCCTTCGCCGGACGCGCCGAAGGCTTCTTTGGCGCCGGGCACCTACCAGCAGCGCCAGCGCCTGCGCCTGCGCCTGACAGAAAACGACCCGAATATCAAAATCTTCTACACGATCGACAGCACGCCGCCGACCATTGATTCCCCGATCTATGATGAAGACGGTATTCTGCTGCCGGGCGGCCGGGTGGTCTGCCGGGCTGTGGCTGTCAAATATTACAGCTACGAGCCGGTCAAGTACAAGGTTTCCAACGAGATGAGCGTGGAGCTGCAGATCAACAATGTACATTTTGAAAACTATTACTTCAACGACAACGCCGGCCGGAATTCGGACTATATGGACGGCGCGCAGATCATGAAAACGACCCAGGAGCAGTTCATCCGGAAATTCGGAAATCCGCTGGAAAACAAGCGGATTACGGACGAAGCGCTGACCGGCACCACCTACAGCCTGACCTATCCCTGGGGAGAGGCGCGCTTCTACGTGGCGGAAAAGGGAACGCTGCTGTACTATCTGAACACCACCGACCCTCTGACCGGTCCCCGCGGCACCAAAGTCGGGATGACTGAAACCCAGATCACGGAAAAGTTCCGGGATATGGGCCAGAAGGCCAACCAGAACGGAAGCCGCAGCCTGTATGTGGACAACAGCCAGAAATGCTACGGCAACATTACCGCACCGGAAACGGACAAGGAACGCGCTCTACGGCTGTATAAGGAAAAAGCTGATTCGATGACGGAAGAGCAAAAGAAGGCGGAGGAAGCGAGAATCAACACGCTGGATGATACGGTCAAGAAGAACGAGATCGTTTACTGGTATGTGGACAAGCAGTACGAAGCGACCATCTCCATCTGGTATTATCTGGAGGACGGGGTTTGCACCAGTATCATGAACCGTTTCCGCATAAACTGACGTTCCTAGGAAAAGGCAGCCGCGGGCTTCCGAGGGCAAGGAGGGGGTTATGAGCAGGATCATCGCGATCAATTCCAATACCTATCACGGGTTTTCTTTGGAAGAGGCTGTCCGGGGCATTGCGGACGCCGGCTTTCATTATATCGAGCTCACGGCCACCAAGGGCTGGACAGAGCACGTGATGCCGGACCAGCCGATGCGAAGGCTGCTGCGCGTTCAGGATATGCTCCGGGACGCGGGGCTGATTCCTTTTGCCATGAGCGGCCACACCAACCTGACAGACCCGGAACGGACGCGGGATTTTACGGACAACATCCGTCTGGCCCATTTCTTTGGGTGCCGCTATATCGTGTCCTCCATCGGCGAAGCCCATCTGAAGGACAACCATACCGCCAACGCGGAGGAAACGGCCCGGTGCATCGCCTCCTTTGTCCCAGAGCTTGCCGCGCGGGACATGATGCTGGTACTGGAAACCCACGGCTACGACCACGGGACCGGTCAAATCCTTTCGGACATTGTCGCGCGAGTAGGCAGCGACCGGGTGCGGATCAATTACGATACGGCGAACGTGATTTTCTACGGCCGGACCGACCCGGTACGGGACCTTGCCGCCTGTGTAAACGACGTGGCCTATCTCCACATCAAGGACAAGGCCGGAGCCGACGACGCATGGGACTTTCCGGCCCCCGGCAAAGGCCGCGTCGATTTCGACGGGATCTTTGACGTCCTCCGCCGGGCAGGGAACGAGAGCCCCTTCTCCGTGGAAATCGAGTTTACGCCGGAGGGCCCGGGAAGCCTGGCCCAGGTAAACCAGGCTGTGCGCGACAGCGCCGCTTTCTTCCGATCCAAAGGTTTTATAATTTGACAGGAGGAGAAGAGGATGAACATACTGCTGGCAGGCGCGGGGGGAATGGGCTCCGCCCATTTCAGGAATTATCAGCAAATGAAAGAGGCGCACGTGCAGGCGCTGGTCGGCGTTTCCGAGGCGGACCGGCGGGCCGCGGCGGAATGGGGCCTTCCCCTTTATGAGACGATCACGGAAGCGGTTCAAAAAGAACCCGTGGAGATCGCCGACCTCTGCGTGCCGACCTATCTGCATGAGGCGCTGGCGCTGGAGGCCTTCCGATGCGGGCTGCACGTGATCACCGAAAAACCCTGCGCCCTGAGCGTTCGGAGCGCGGAAAACATGTTCCGCGCGGCGAAAAACGCGGGCAGACAGCTGTATGTGGCCCAGGTGGTGCAGTTCACCCGGGAAACGGAAGTCCTGCGCCGCGTCGTCCGGGAGGAGCCCTACGGAAAGCCGCTGGACGGCTTCTTTGAACGCCTCAGCTTGAAACCCGCCTGGTCTCAGGGCGGCTGGCTGCTGGACAGGGAAAAGAGCGGCCTGGTGCCCTTTGACCTCCATATCCACGACCTGGACCTGATCGTGAGCCTCTTTGGCAAGCCGGACCATGTCCAGGTGTCGCCCTGTGCGGCCAACCAGGGCATTCAGGATCATCTGCGCGTCGGTTACGCGTGGGAAAACGGCCTGACGGTCTGCGGGGAAGCCGCGTGGTTCAACGCCGCCATTCCCTTTGCGGCCCGCTGGCGGGTGTATTTTGAGCGGGGCATGCTGATCTACGACGGGAACACGGTGACCGGCTACGGCGCCGACGGCGCCAAAACCGTCTTTGATACGGCGGACCCGGTGCGGATCGCCAGCGGCATCAACCTGCCGGCCAACGGCTGGTTCTACCGGGAACTGGCCCATTTCCTCGCCTGCGCCGAAAAAAACGAACCCTCGCCCCTGGTCCCGGAAAGCCAGGTCCTGGCCGTGCTCAGCGTGGCGGAAAAGCTGCCGGCGTAAAAATGAAGTAAAGAAGGATACAAGAAAGGGAGCTGTCTCAGCTCCCTTTCTTGTATCCAATGTCAGTATATACAGAATATGGTGATCTGTATCGTATTTGCCAACCGTCATGTATGATCAGTCCATCGGATCTGCCTGTCTATCCAGCTTTCCTGCTTTGCTTCGTGAATCACATCCCCCGGCAGAAGATGGCCGATCAGCAGCGGGGAGGCAGGGTCGTGCTGCGCCATGTTCCGCCGCACGGTTTCCGCGTCATAGTTGGCGTAGCAGTACCTGCACAGGTGGCCGCAGGTGTTGTATGCGCCGATGTCTCCGCCCAGAAAGCAGGCACATTCTTTCCGCGCCGGGGTCTGCCTGGGCGCCGTCAGATGCTGGCCGATGGCTTCTTCATACATGGGGATGGTCATGCATCCGCTGCAGTCCGCGCCGAATTGTGCCAGTTCGTTCCCCTCCGCGCAGGGGCGGATGGTCATGCCGTACTGTTTCCCGATCTCCACGAAGGCCTTGCCCAGGGTCAGGCGGTCTTCGGCGCTGACCGGCCTTACCTCCGGGAAGTTCCGTTTCGTCTTTTCGTACAGATCAATGAAGCTGATGACCGCTGTGTTTGTATGGCCTGACAGGGCTTTCGCCATGTAGGAAAAGGCCCGGATGTGCCGCTCCACCGGATAGGCCTCGCTGATGAACACCGGGTCGTACCGCCAGCCCATGCAGGCGGGACCGACGATTTCCGCCACGCGCCTGAAGCTGTCCAGCACCTTCAGCTTGTTCGGCACATGCGGCTCGATCTCTTTTCCGTAGGGCGTGATGGTCACATACCAGAACTGATGAAAGGGCTTCAGCAGCTCCATATATGGGAGCATCGGCTCTGGATTCTTGGTGCAGAAGCCGATGCAGTCCACCACGTCGGGCGTCAGGCGGTAGCGGGTGACGCTTTGGGGATTATACGGATTCCGCACCAGCACGAAGCCCGCCTTCAGGCGGTTGGCAAACCATTCGGCATAAAAGGCGGGAATGTCCGTGCGCTGGCCTGTGTTGATGATCATGGAATCAGCTCCCGAATCACCTGGGACGAATCTCCTCCGATGACGATGGAGCGATCCTTGATTTCCGCCGGTACCGGGCTTTCCTCCATGTTCAGGCAGGCGTAGACCGCGTCCTCATTCCGGTACACCTGCTGCCAGAAGTTGTATTTGATGATGCCGGGCGTGTTGTACCCCACGCCGATCTCCAGATAGAGAACCTTCTTTTCCTGGTGCGCCGCGGCCCAGGCTTCGTATGCTGCCGCGGCGGTCTGCCAGCCCTCGTCCTCCACGAAGCGATCGTCCGCGCGCAGGTTGGTGGTCAGAGGCCGCCCGCAGTTGGGGCATTTGGGCAGCAGCTCCGTGGGGATGCGCATGGCGGCGGCTCTGCCCTCCGGCAGGGTGAGGGCGTTGCCCTCTCCGATCACGAAGCCCTGGGAGAGGATCATCTGGCAGACCATCGCTTCATTGTCCCAGGTCTTTTGACAGCAGGGCTTGCTGCACTGGAACAGCCCGTAATCGCCCTGGGTGTAAAAGAGGCGCTTTTTATCAAAACCAGCCTTCTGGAAGCAGTGATCCACATTCGTCGTCAGGACGAAGTAATCCTTGTCCTTCACCAGCTGGAACAGGTCCTGATAGACGCTCTTGGGCGCGTCCACATAGCGGTTGACCCAGATGTTCCGGCTGAAAAAGGCCCAGAATTCCTCCTGCGTTTCATAAGGATAAAAGCCCCCGGAGTACATGTCGAAAAAGCCGTACTTCCGCCCAAAGTCCCCGAAATAGCGGTCAAACCTTTCTCCGAAATAGACAAACCCGGCCGCGGTGGAAAGGCCGGCTCCCGCGCCGATCATCACCGCGTCCGCATCCGCGATGATCCTTTTCAGTTGCATGATTTTCTGATCCATGGTCTTCACTCCTTGCCGTCCCATCACCGGGACGGCAGCTTCATTATATGCGGTTTTCTCTGCTTTGGCCAGTAGGCACTATTTGGTGCCTTGGTTACAAAAAGGTGCCTGCCGCGGCACGTCCTTCCGCCGGGTCTGGTTGGGGCGCAGAGATCCTTCCCGCTGATTTATTCTTCCTCCCGCACCAGCTGCTGATAGTGGACGCCCCAGGCCCGCATGGCGTGGAGGATGGGCCGCAGGGAGTTCCCCAATTCGCTGAGCGCATATTCCACCCTGGGCGGCACCTCCGGAAACACGGTGCGGGTGATGATACCGTCCTTTTCCAGAGCACGGAGATTGTCTGTCAGCACCTTCTGGCTGATGCCGGAAATGGAGCGCAGCAGCTCATTGAACCGCCACGGGCGGTCCAGCAGGTTGCGAAGGATCAGCAGCTTCCACTTGTTCCCAATGAGCTGGACAGTCGTTGCCACCGGGCAATCCGGCAGTTCTTCCTTGGTCAGCATACACACCGCCTCCCCAAAATTGTACACTCATTTCTGAATGTTACATTCAGTTTACCGTGTAATATGTATGGTGTCAATCCGGAATTGCATGAGAGCAGTGTAAAACAATCAATCTCCGTGAAGAAAGATTTCATTGAGGAAACCATGAAAAGGGAGCTGCCGCGGCAGCTCCCTTTGATGATAAGAATATTGGGGTTAGTATTTATCTGTCCGTTATTTGCCCTGAGCGGCGTTGCGGCCGGCTTCGCGGCCGAAGGTCAGGTAATCGACGATGGCGTTGCCGCCGATGCGGTTCGTGCCGTGAATGACGCCGGTGATTTCACCCGCGCAATAGAGGCCGGGAACGATGTTGCCTTCGCTATCCAGCGCATGGGTCATTTCGTCGATCCTCACGCCGCCCATGGTGTGATGGGCTGCGGGCTTACGGGCGGTGGCGATGAAGGGGCCTTCCTCCAGGACGTCCTTGAAGGTCACGCGGCCGAACTCGTCGGCGGTGCCGGCGCGGACATGCTCGTTATAGCTGTCCAGGGTCGCCTTCAGGTTTTCATAGGGGAAGCCCAGCTTCTCCGCCATCTCTTCCAGGGTATCGGCGGCGATATAGCCGTTGGGGTTGGTATCCAGCAGGTAGCTGACCGGCTGGCCGCCCAGGGTCTTGCAGTCGCGCACGTCAGTCACGCCGTAGGACTTGGCGGTGCCGAAGATGTACATCATTCCGTCCGTCTGGGCGATGATGGCCTTGGACATATCGTCGCGGCGGCCGTCTTCGCGGACGAAACGCTTGCCTTCCTTGTTCAGGAAGATGGAGGAGCCGTCGCCGCCGCCGACCACGTCGTTGACCAGGCCGGTCCAGGGGTTGCAGTAGGGCAGGAGCTGGATCTGCTCCATGTTGACCAGGGCGGCTCCGGCGGCTTCAGCCATGAAGATGCCGTCGCCTCGGACGCCGGAGGTGTTGGTGGTGAGGACTTTGGCGCTCAGGTCCGGCCACTTTTCGCCTTCGCAGTACTTCTGACGAAGCTCCACGTTGCCGGCAAAGCCGCCGGTGGCCAGGATGACGCCGTTGTTGGCGCGGGCGGTGATCTCTTTGCCGGTGCGCTTGTTGGTGGCTTTTACGCCCACGACCTTGCCGTCTTCAACGATCAGGGAGTCGCCGTGGGTGCTGGTCAGGAGGGTCAGCCGGTCGCCCTTGTTGGTTTCGATGGCGTTTTTGATAGCCGTGATATAGCCCAAGCCGTTGGGCAGCACGGCGTAGCGGGAGCGGTAGTACAGCGCGCCGCCGCCCAGGGTGACCGTGTCACGGAATTCCTGGCCGTTGGCGATCAGCCACTGCATGTCGTCATAAGCGGCGCCGGCGAGCTTTTCAACCATCTTGATCTCGCCCAGCTTGTCGCCGCCGTTCCAAGTCTGCAGGGCAAACCAGTTGGCGCTGTCAAAGAGGGTCTTGTCGGTCTTGAGGTAGGCTTCGTAGTCTGCCCGGACGGCGTCCTGCAGGGCCTTGTGCTCTTCGGAGACAGGCTCTTCTGCCAGAGCGTCTGTGATCAGGCTTTCGATGGAGGCGGAACGGGCTTCAAAGTGATGATCCTGAAGCTCCGGGATCGGGGCGTTCATGAAGCCGCCCACCACCAGGGAGTTGCCGCCCAGGATGTCGGTCGCTTCGATCAGGACGACAGACGCGCCTTCTTCCAGCGCGGTGGCGGCTGCGGACAGGCCGGCGCCGCCGCCGCCCACGATGACGACGTCCGCGGTGAATTCGGTCGTCTGGTCATAATTGCGCTCGCGAGGGGCTTTCAGGGCGTCGATATCCGCGCCGGCTTCTTTGAGCAGCTCGGTGGCGGCGTTCAGGACCAGGCGGCTGGTGACTGTCGCGCCGGTCAGGGTATCCACATCCAAAGACTGGTATTCGACCAGCTGGCCGAGGACGGATTTGGCCGCTTCGTCGCCCATGCCGGGGGTTTCCATATGGGCGGTCAGCTTCGCGTCCAGGATCTTGTGTTCGTCCACCGTGATTTCCAGGGTCAGCGGGCCGTGCATGCCGTTGCCCTCTTTGGTGTAGGTTCCGGGGGTGTAGTTCTGTTCAGCCAGACAGATGCCGGCGGGCACTGCCAGGCACAAAACCAGGAAGACGATGATCCATTTTTTCAGCATGATGCTCCCTCCTTAAGGATAGGTCATGAAGTGAAAGAAGGTGCCCCAAGCGTTTGCCGGACACCCTCTTAGGATGTAAAAATCATATCATATTTTTTCTAATTCGTCAATCATTTTTAAATTTTTGCATGATCCGGCTGGCTGCAGTCTATTTGGCCACCGGTATCTCCCTGCTCGGATCCGAAACGATTTCGCGTACGGTCAGGGTGTCTTCCGCCACGGTAAAGCGGACGTCCATGCCGGCGAAGCCGAAGCCGTAGACCCGGGAAGGGTCTTCCTGGTAGGCGGGATGGGGGTCCAGGGAGAGAGCTTCCAGGAGGGCCTCCCGCTTGTTTTTGGGGATTTTTTTCAGCAGTTCCTCCGGGAAGCGGACGTTCAGACGATCCTCCGCGTGGGCCAGGGAAAAGCCGCCCTTGGCGTCCGGCACCGCCTCCAGGTGGGGCAGGTAGGGCTTGATGTCATACAGGGGCGTTCCGTCCATCACGTCGATGCCGGAGATCAGCAGGGCCGGGCCGTCGGCGGTTGGCAGCACCTGCTCCAGGCGCACCAGGGACAGGCCGATGGGGTTGGGACGGAAGGGGGAGCGGGTGGCGAAGACGCCCCGTTTTTCATTGCCGCCCAGCCGGGGCGGGCGGACCAGGGGCTCAAACCGCTTCTGGGCGGGCACCAGGGAAAAATCCCAGATCAGCCAGAGGTGGGAAAATTCTTCTATCCCGCGCAGGGCGTCCGCCACCCGGTATTTAGGGGTAAAGACGATCAGGCCGGTGAGTTTTTTTCCCAGGCCGCTCTGGCGGGGGACGCCGAATTTTTCCTGAAAATCCGTCCGGATGTGGGCGATTACTTCCAAATGTCTTTCAGAACTCATGATTCATCGTCCTCCAGATCCCCATTACAGAGCTCCCGCAGGACATCGGAAACGATGTCCCAGGAAAAGCCTCTGCGGGCCAGGGCGGCGGCGGTCTTCCGCCGCTCGTCCGGGTCGGAAAGATCCCTGCGGGCGCAGAGCTTCCGGGCCTGCCGGAGGGCGGCTTCCCGCTCGTCCTCCTGGGGAAGGTCATCCAGGGCCTCCTTCGCGGTATCCTCAGAGACTCCTTTTAGCCGCAGCTCCCGCAGGATGCGGCTGCGGCCGTAGCGGGAGGAACGGCCGGACACATAGCGCTCGGCGAACCGCTCGTCGGAAACGAAATCGTAGCGCGTCAGGACCTCTATGACGCGGGCAACCGCCTCTGCCGGATAACCGGCGGAGAGCAGCTTTTGTTCCACCTGGGCTTCCGTCATATCCCGGGCGGCCAGGGCGCGGCCCGCCCGGTCGAGGGCGTATTCATAATAATGGGCGCTGAGTTGTTTTTCGTAATGGTCCCGGTCGACCGGGTCGCCGGTGCGGACACGGAAGTCGTAATACATGGCTTCCGGGACCTTCATGACCGTCCCGTCCGAAAAGGTGATCCGGTGGCAGCCGGCCATTTTTTTGACCTCCGTTACCACGGGCGGCACCTCCCATCCGGAAACAGCAGGCAGCACAGGCTGATGTTGAGGGCCGTCATGACCCCCTCCCGTTCTTCCGAAGCAGCGGAGGTCAGCAGGGCGAAGCCTTCGCCACGCCCGTTCAGGAACAGGCCGTGGACGGCCCCGTAGGCCAGCCCCTGATGGCCGTACAGGGGCTCCGCCATTCCTTCCTCCTGGTAGAGGAAGGTGCCCAGGCCTTCGGAAAGCGTCCGGTCCCGGGCACCGAAGGAGGCGCGCTTTTCCCTCATCTCCGGGAAGAAATCGCTCCTCACAGCCGCCTGGCCAAGGGCCAGCAGGTCGCCCGCCCGGATGCACAGGCTGCCGTGGGCCAGAAGATAGTCCATTTGAAGGTCGATATTTTCGTCCTTCGGTACGGCCCGCTGACGAGCCGCCGCGTCGTACCCGGCGCGCCGGGCGGGGGGCAGGAGCCGCCAGGCATCCGACAGCGTTCCGCCGATCTTCCCCGGATGGAAAGAAGCGTCGATATTCAGGGGTTCAAAGACGGTTTCCCGCATGATCCGGTCGAAGGGCTTCTGAAGCGCGCCTTCCAGCACGCAGCCGGCGATCCCGGCGGCCAGATTCGAGTAATCCCACTGGGTGCCAGGGGCCGTTTTGGCAAAGCAGTCTTTTGCGAGCAGTTCCGAAAATGGCGGAGGAGAGGAGAGGCTGGTCAGATAGCTTTCCCCGTCCCGGATGGAGGAGGTGTGGGACAGGAGCATCGCCAGCGTCACCGGGATGTCGTGAAAGTGCGGATTCCGGACGGGGAAGCCCAGATACGCCCCGATGTCCTCCTCCAGGGAGATCTTCCCCTGCCGGGCCAGGGTCAGCGCGGCGCAGGCGGTGACGAATTTGCTGACGGAAGCGGCGCGGAAAAAGACGTCCGGCCTGGCGGGCAGGGAGCCGTCCTTCCGAATGGTCCCAAAAGAGGCAGCGGATATGGTTTGTCCGTCTGTCAGCGCCAGCGTGCCGCCCCGCACCCTTTGACGGGACAGGACGGCCGCGATCCGCTTTTCAAGCGCCGGGTCCGGCTGTTTCCCGGTCCAGCCGGACAGACGGACCGGCAGGCGGGGAACCAGATGAATCCCGGCGCGGTACAGTGAGTTGTTCATGAGACGTTTCTCCTCTTCCTCTGCCTGCTGACCACAAAATACACGATGCCCCCCACCACCATCAGTCCGCTGAGCAGCTGGGACACGCGGATGGGGGTGCCGGGGATGTAGAGGCTGTCGCTCCGCAGGCCTTCGATCCAGACCCGGCCCAGGCCGTAGACGATCATGTAGAGGGGGAGGCCGTCGCCCAAGCGCCAGCGCTTCCTGGTGTTCCAGAGGATCAGGAAGCCGATCAGGTCCCACATGGATTCATAGAAGAACGTGGCCTGATACCATTTTCCGCCGACGAGCACCGCCATGGGGAAAAACTGGAGGGCGGGGGAGAGGACGGGGTTTCCGTAGGCTTCCTGGTTGAAAAAGTTCCCCCACCTGCCGATGGCCTGGCCCAGCAGGAGGGAGGGGACGGTCATGTCGATCAGGGCCCAAAAGGGCAGGCGGCGGTATCTGCTCAGCGCCCATACGCCCAGCAGGCCGCCGATCACCCCGCCGTAGATGGCCAGGCCGCCCTCCCAGACACGCAAAACGCTGAGCGGATCACCAGCGTAATCCGCCCAGCGAAAGATACAGTAGTAAAGCCTCGCGCCGATCAGCGCGGAGGGAACGCCCCACAGGGCGACGTCCAGGCCGGCGTCTGGGGGAAGGGAAAGGCGCGCGGTGTTTTTGCCGCACAGCCAGACGCCGATCAGGATGGCCGCGCAGATCAGCAGGGCGTACATGGGGAGACCGGAAAAAAATGCGGGCGGCATGCTTACTGACCCTCGGACGGATTCGTCTCGATGTTTTCCAGAATGGTCTCCAGGGTGCGGACATAGTATTCTTCATCCGCCCTGTTCAGTTCCATCTGGTCCAGGCGGTCCAGCACGGTCTGCACGGTCTGATAGCGCTCTTCCATTTCCTTCTGCTTGCTCATCATGAGCAGCGGCGTCTTGGAATCGGTCAGCTCTTTTTCAAAGGTCTCGTATTCAGAAAGGAAGGCGGTATAGGCGGCCATCAGCTTTTCAAACTCTTCGGACAGGCCGGCGCTTTCCGAATAGTCCGTCTGGGCGGAGCGGACCAGGAAGTCGTTGTAGGCGCTCAGGAAGTCGGAATAGGCCGTGCCGTCGTGGGGCACGTCGAACATCTCCCGGCTCAGCTCCTGCTCCGCGGGATCGCCGGCTTCGGCGGCGCTTTCCTCTTCCTCGGGCGCTTCGTCCTGGTCCCGGACGATGAAGGTGCCGTAGAGGAAGGCGTGCAGGGCCTCCCGGTTGGCGGGATAGTCGATCTGCTGGGCGGAGCCGCCGTAGTCGATCTCCTCAAAGGTGCCCTTGATCGGGATGCGCAGCTGGTCGATGGGAGCGCCCTTCAGAGAAAAGGCGATCTGCACGGCCTCAAACAGGTCCGCGGCGGACATATCAGTGACCAGGGTGTTTTCCACCACCGCGTCCAGAAGGTCCAGAGCCTTGTCGTAGGTGATGTCCCTCAGGGAATCGGCCAGGGAGGACAGGACCATCCTGGCCCGGGTCGTGCGGCGGAAATCGTTGGCCTCGCCGTTGACGACATAGCTGGAGCGGATGCGCATGTAGATAACGGCGGAATGGCCCTTAAAATGGTAGGTGCCCCCGCCGTTTTTGGACGGCAGCACCGGATCCGTCCAGGAGGCGGTATAGGCGGTCTTGGAGCGCAGGCGGGTTGCTTCGCCGTCGGTAATCGTGATGTCGACCCCGCCGCAGGCGTCAATGATGTTCTGGATCATCGTCCAGTCCACCACGATATAGTGGTCGATGCGGATGCCGAAATGGGTCTCGAAGATGCCGACCAGCTTTTCCACGGCCTCCTTGTCGGCCCCGTTGTTGATCACATAGCGGCTCAGCCGGTTATAGCCGGATTTTTCCGGGTTTTTGACCAGCAGGTCGCGGGTAAAGCTGGTCAGGGAGATTTTCCCCATGTCCTCGTCCGCCGTCACCAGCACCATGCCGTCGGTATTGCCCAGGTTATTCGCCTTCCCGTTCCAGGAATCCACGCACAAAAGCAGGTAGTTGTGGATGCCGTGCGGGGTGGCGGGAATGTCCTCCCGGGCCAGGACGGGAATGGTCCTGGGCGTGGCGATGGCCCCGGCCGCGACGCTCGTCAGCAGCAGGGTCAGGATCAACAGTGCAGAAAAAAGGCGCTTCATCACGCATCCTCCTTGGCTTCCATCTGTTCCAGCTGTACGCCGGTTTCTCCGAATATTTCCAGGGTAAAGCTGTCCGGATAGCCCTGTTCGTACACCACCCGGCGGATGCCGGCATTCACGATCATCTTGGCGCAGACGGAGCAGGGCTGGTGGGTGCAGTACAGCGTGGCCCCGTCGATGTTGACGCCCAGCTTGGCGGCCTGGATGATGGCGTTCTGCTCGGCGTGGATGGCATAGCAGACCTCCGCCCTCGTGCCCGAGGGAATCCCGAGCTGGCGGCGCAGGCAGACGCCCTTTTCCCGGCAGGTTTTCATGCCCTGCGGCGCGCCGTTGTAGCCGGTGGTCATGATCCGCTTGTCCTTGACGATGACGGCGCCGATGGCCCGGCCCGGCGCAAAGCAGCTGGTCCAGCCGGCGATCACGTGCGCCATCTGCATGAACCGGTAATCCCATTTGTTGAAAGACATAAAAACCTCCAAGTCAGAGTGGAGAGTGAAGAGTGGAGAGTGGAGATCAGAATTTGTCTTTGACAGATCACTGACCATATAATCTCCACTCTGTGAGCGGAGCGAACGAAAACTCTCCACTCTTCACTCTGCGAGTAGCTTCCTCTCTGTTTTACGCAGATAGAAATGAAAGCAATACTGTCAAAAGTTTGGCGCTGGCGGCGCAGGCGGTGTGGACGTTTTCTTCATATTCTTTGCCGTTGCCGGTCAGAGTGTCCGAAATGGCGCGGTAGGCGGCGTAGGGGGTTCCGTATTCCAGGCAGACCTGGGCGACGGCCCCGCCCTCCATATCGCAGGCCCCGGCGCCGAAATGGGCGGCGAGCCACTTCTTCTTTTCCAGGTCGGCGATAAACTGATCGCCCGTGGTGATGTTGGCGCGGACATATGGAAGGCCGGCCGTTTTCGCCGCCCGTTCCGTCAGGCCGGCCAGGGACTTGTCCGCCGGGATGTAGACGTCCGGCAGTCCGCTGACATAGCCCACCGGGTCGCCCAGGGCGGAGGTGTCCGCGTCGTGCTGGACGGCGTTTTCCGCCACCACGATGTCCCCGATGTTCAGCTCCGGCAGCAGCCCTCCGGCGACCCCGATGTTGAGCACGGCGTCCGGGTGGAAGCGGTCGATCATCCCGAAGGCGCACATGGCCGCGTGAACCTTCCCGATCCCGCAGCGGGAGAGGACGACCTTCCGCCCTTCCAGCAGGCCCTTCGTATAGCGGACTCCGGCGACCGTCATTTCTTCCGTGTCCGTCATCCGGCTCCGCAGAGCGGCGGTTTCCTTCTCCATCGCCCCAATGATCCCAAGCAGCATGCTCTTTCCTCCGTCTGTTTCAGGTTGAACAAGTGTAAATATATCATAAATCGGAGGGAAAAACAATATTTTCGGGCAGTCTGAAAGAGACGTCAGTAGTTATTTTACATCATGTCAAGAATCCCCGGGCCTTGGGAGGACCCGGGGGATTGGGAAGCTGGCAGGAAATTGTGTGCTTCCTGTGATTATTTGATTTGATCCCAGAGCGCGAATATCTCCGCTTCGGACAAAAAAGGATTGTCTGGATTGATTTTCCTTCCTGAATTACGAATGTAGTCCACTCTGCCTTCTCCCTGTGACCAGTTTTCCCGCTTGATTTCAATCAGCTTCTCCCGGACTGGTTGAGCGTAGATGTTGTTGGAATAAGTAAATCCAGTTGGTTCACCATCGCTCCATATTGTCAACAATGCAACGTCTGGATTTGTGCCACACAGGATATTATTGGAGATGGTGTTATTGCTTGTACCACCGGAAGGAGTATTAATGGAAATAGCTCCATATCCTTGCTGTTCATCGGGGTGCGACCAGGGAGAGCAGCCGGAATCAAAGAACATGTTACTATCAATTACATTGTCTACAAAACCAGGTGTTGACATCTGTTTGGCCATGGCCGCCCAGTCTGTCATATTGATGCCATTGCTGCAGGCTTCTACAACATTATTCAGAACCTTATTTCCTTTTCGTTCGACTAATTCATCCAGCATTTGTGGGTCTGTTTCAGAAGTCCATTCATCATACTGATCTGAGAAAGCTTCTATATTGATTCCGCTGTCCCAGATATTATAGATATAATTATTCCGGACTGTATTATAATCATCTGCTGTGGTGATACCATCCCCAAATCGACCGCCAATATTAAAATGCAATCCGGATTCGTCTTCGGTAAAATCAGTGATTTCTACATGACCTCCGCCCCATGCGACAACACAGTTGCTTACGGTGCCATAATCGCTGCAGGATATACCGGGACCGGAAAAATACATAAGCTCAAAATTGTCGACTTTGCTGTTATCCCGCAGCATGATGGCACCTTCATTCCATTCGTTGGTGAATCCGCTCAGGAATTCGATGGAAGAGTAGACTTCACCGGGGTTCCCTTCATCACAGCGGAGATACAGCGTTGCCGTGGAAGCGTGTCCCAGAGTATCCCGGTTCTTGGAGGCGTTGAAGAAATCAAGGTTATTGAGCCTAGAAAAATCAATCGTGGGCAGTTGTTCATAGTCTGCCCTGGTTAAGGTAAATAATCCGCCTTCATAGGAGTCGCCAGTGATGAATTTTTCTCCTGTCCAGCAAACTGGTCGTGCCTGGGCCATGACACTTCTGTCCAGTAGAATGCCACCGCATTCCGGAATTTGCATGTAATAAACCCAAATGTTATTGGTGCCAGCCGCCAGAGACCATTTTTGGGCGTCTCCAGCGTTTTCTGGAGAGCCTAAAATCCTGGGCTTGCTGCCGCTGCCATAGGCAGAGTAGGTGACGCCGGGAGCGGTGCGCAGCACCCCGCGCCATTCGCCGCCGCGTTCAAACAGCACGACGTCCCCGGGATTGAAATGAGCAACCTGGTCCGGATGTTCGCTGGCCCACTGGAATTCAGGAAATCCGGGGTTGTCGCGCATGTACTCGTTGGTGATACCGCCGCTGTTCACCTTGTCCAGGGAACGCCAGGCCGTGGCGGGGGATGTCCCGTCGTTGCTGTCATTCCCGGAAGGGGAGACGTAGTAAATGGTTCCGCCTTCCCCGACCTCGTATTCAGAAGCGGAGTTCAGAATGATTTGCACTGCGTCATCCTTCTGCGCCCGAAGCTCCGTGATTTTTTGCTTTACCGGTGTCTGTATATCGGCGTAGTCCTTTTCCAGCTTTTCCGGGTTCACGAACAGGAAACGGGTAACAGCGGTTTCCGCCTCATCCGCGGTCAGCGGTTGATCCAGGTGAAATGAGCCGTTATCTGCCTGATCCAGGATGGGCAAACCATGAAGAAGAGAGTCGTACTGTTCCAGATAATTGTACGCGCCTAAATACCGGTCGTCGCCCCAAAAGGAGTAGATAGAGCAAACCTGGTGCAGGATGTCGCCGAACAGTTCTTCATCGACGATGTAGTTATCGTACCATTCAAGCCCCTGCGTATCTTCCTTGAAAACCGGATCCCGGGGCACTGCGTATTCTCCGCCGGCAAATTCGGCCGCGTATACGATGGCCACCATAGCTTCTCCGCGGGTCAGAGGCCCGTTATACTTCCGGACCTTCGGCAGTTCCTTTTTCCAGGCTTCCAGGGCCTGCGGGTTGGCTCTTTCCATAAACCAGTCCAGCATGTTCATGAATTCCCGGCCGGAAACATAATCGTCCGGTTCTTTTTCACTTACCGTTGTATCGGCTCCCAGCTGATGAGAAATCTGCTGCTCTTGCTCCGCGTAATGGTTGGTGATCTTATCCTTAATAATCTCAATCAAGCCCCGGCTGACCGCCCATTTCTGCGCGTAGCTGCCGTCCACGGTAGTGATTTTGAGCCCATCGCATCCCTCAAAGGCGTCCGCGGCGATATAGTCGATCCATTCCGGAAAAACCACTTCCGTAATCTGACAGTTGGCAAAAGCCCGCCCGTGAATCTGCTGGATCGACGGCGGAATGACGATGCGCCCTGACAGCCCGGAATCGGCAAAGGCTTCCTCTTCGATGATGCTCAGATCATTGGGAAACACCACAGTTTCACTCAGCGCTCGGCTGGAGGAGAGCAGGAGGAAAAGGCAGAGGAGGAAAGCGGTTACGGACGTCTTTTTCTTTCTTTTCAACAAGAGTATTCTCCCCTTTACTGTTTAGATGCTTTTCTTTGGTCCAGCTTGTGTTCATTCCATCGGCATATAGGTATATCCGTTGTCCTCCGCCCAGGCCTTCCAGGTGTCATGATAACCGTAGATCACAACGACCTTGCTTTCGGCAAAGGGATTGCCGGAGATGGTGACGACGCTTTCGGGAATTACCACGGCTCTGGCGGCGATCCCCTGGAAGGCGTCCGCTTCGATGATAGTGAGGCCCGCGGGCAGATAGAAATCCGGCGCGGGAATGGCAGTTCCCCAAACAGCGTTGTCAGAGCGCACGCCGTTATAGTCTGTGCGCACGTTTCGGGTTTCCGGGTCAATGGAGTCGTTGGAATAGCCCACCACGACCCAGCCAGTATAGCTGGTGTCCGCGGTGTTCAGGCCGGTAAAGGTGGCGGAAGAAAGGTTCACGCCGCTGATCACATCGCTGTATTCTCCGTCCAATGCTTCCAGAAAGTAATAATAAAAGTAATCTTCTTTTTCCGGGGTGACCTCCGGGGCCGTCAGCGTAATGCTATCGGCGCTTGCTGCCATGCCCGGTTTCGTGCCGTTTGGATACCAGACCTGATCGCGGAACGCTACGCGGATACCGTCTTCCGGGTCTGCTTTGGCGGTATACCAGGCGGCCAAGCCCTGCCGGGTAGTCAGGACGATCCAGTCGTTCTGAAACGCGCTGCCGGAGATGGAATCCACCGAGTCCGGCACATCCAGGCTGCCCAGCCAGGAGCAGTCCGCAAAGGCATAACTGCCAATGGCTGTCAGGCTGTTCGGCAGAATCACGTCGTACAGGTGTTCACAGCCCTGGAAGGCGTAAGCGCCGATTGCGGTGACGCCCCAGGGAATATCTATGTGTTCTAAAGCCGTACAGCCTCTGAACGTGCTGGTGTTGATGATGGTGAGGCCATGACGGGGGAAAGAAACCTCTGTCAGCGAGGTACAGTCTTTAAAAGCTCCGGCAGGCAAGACGGTCAGTTCATCTGGCAAGGTCACCTTTTGCAGGGCCGTATATCCCTGCAGACTCTGGGAGGTATACGCTGAATCCAGCAGGGTGACCTCTTCCAGGGTTTCTTTGCAGCCTTGCAGCAGGGTGGTTCTGGAAACAGTCGCGCGTTTGAGGCTGGGAAATTTTGCGCTGCTGTATCTTGTCGCGGTGACAGTCACCGGGGCAATCAGTTCCTCCAGGTAGTCGTAACAGAAGGCTGGGACGACGGACATCCCGATGCCCTCCGGCATGACGAGCTTTTTCAAATGGCTGGGCAAGCCGTTTTCTTCTATGACAGTCATGCCAGCGGGCAGGGTGATTTCCGTGATCTGATCACAGCCGGAAAAGCAGTAGCCTTCAATGGCGGTCAGGCTTTCTGGCAAATCAATGTTTTCGAGTGCGGCACAGTCAAAAAATGAGTAGGATTTCAGCCGGGTGATCGTATCCGGGAGGGTGACGCTGGAAAGAGATGTACAGCCCCTGAGAAGATTGGCAGGGATTTCTGTGATCTGGTTCGCCTCGCCGGCGTCGAATTCTGCGAGGGCGGTGCAGTCTCTGAACGCGGAAGATCCCAGGGTGATCAGCGTTGAGGGAAGCGTTACACGCTGGAGGTTCGGACATTCCATAAAGGCAGAGCCGCCGATGTGCGCTGTGCCTTCCGGCAGCAGGACTTCGGGAAGGTTCGTACCCAGAAAGGCGGAAGGCTCAATGGTAATCACATGATCCAGGTTGATATTGGTCAGCGAACTGCAGTGCTCAAAAGCATAATAATCAATGGTTGTGCAGGTGGAAGGCAGGATGACGGTCGTCAGGTGTGAACAATTCTGAAAGCCGCCCACCTTCTGAACGCCTTCGGAAATTTTGAGCCCGGTAATGGGGCTGTCGTTCTGTGGCCCGTAAAACTCCCGGACCGGAGTGCCTCCGTCTGTCTCCAGCAAAAATTCCACAGAGGAAATGATTTTACCGTGGAGAGAAACCCAGACGACCGGCAGGTCTCTGCCGCTATAAGGAATATGAGTGGGGATTCTGACATAGGAGGATCCGCCAACGTAGGTGATACCAACCCTGTCTTTTTTATCGTCGATTAAATCGACGCTCCAGTTTTTATCTTCTGTGATAAAATCAAGATATGCGGATGCTGTCCCGCAGCAAAGGAGCGCTGTCAGGATCAGGCCCAGCAGCAGGCAGATTTTGCAGTTCTTTTTCATGACCAGTCCTCCTTAAAGCGTGTGTTTGGCTGTGTATATCCAATATTATATCTCAGATCCGGTTGCTTGTGGTCTTCTGCCAGAGGACTTTTGGCGGCGGCCGCGGCGAGACAACAGGGCGGTTTTTCCGGGAAAGAGAGCGGATGATTCCAGACTGTCCGGCCCTATTCGGGCCGCGCGGGGGATTGTCAAAGTGGCGTTCCTTTGGTATGATATTTCATATTTTTATCTGCTCCATGCTTGCCCTGTTGAGCCGATTCAAAAAGGAAGGCGATTTTCGTGGCCGGGAAAGACAGGATCACCACCTCCCAGATGCTGACCAGGATCCGCCAGAGCGGGGACTTTACGGAGGCTGTCTCCGTACACGACGAGATCGAGCAGCCGTCCTTTGGCAATTATCTCTATGAGTTGATGGAAAAGCGCCGCCTGACCGCCCGGGACATGATCGACCGTACGGGCATCCACCGGTCCTACTTTTACGCAGTGCTGGCGGGGCAGAAGATCCCTTCTAAAAACGTGGTGCTGAGGATCAGCCTGACCATGCGGTGCACTTTGGCAGAGACCAACCAGCTTCTGCGCCTGGCGGTCCTGAGCCACCTGTACCCCCGGGTCCGGGAGGACACGGTGCTGATTTACGCGGTGGAGCACCGGGCCACCCCGCAGGAAACGAACGAAATGCTGGAAAAGGCGGGGGAAGAGCCCCTGTACAGATAAAAGGAGGCGGTCGCGCTGTATCAGGACGCGGAACTGCTGCTGCCGGAAATTACGCGGCGGTATGAATATCTGGAAACGGTCAAACGGGGAGAGGACGTCCTTTCCTGCCTGATGCGGGCGAGGGACGGCGGGGAAAAGGCCCTGGTCAGGCAGTCCCTGACGCCGCTCGGGGCGGAGCGGCTCAAAAAGGAGTGCGCCCTGCTGACCCTCATCCACAGCATGGACGAGGAATCCGAGGCGGCCAGGAGCTTCCCCGCCCTGGAGGACAGCGCGGGGACCAGCGCCTTCTGGTTCGCCATGGGCTGGATCGAGGGAAAGACGGTGGAGCAATTGGTCCGGGACAGGCCGATGAGCCGGTCCGCGGCGCTTTCCTGCCTGATCTCGGTGGCGGAAAAGCTGGTCTTCCTGCACGGGCTTACGCCCCCGGTGATTCACCGGGACATCAAGCCACAGAACGTGGTGATCGACCCCTGCGGCCAGTGCCACCTAATCGACCTGGGCATCTCCCGCCGCTACCAGCAGGACGCGGCGGAGGATACCGTTGTTTCCGGCACCCGGGCCGTCGCCCCGCCGGAGCAGTTCGGCTACCGGCAGACGGACGAAAGGAGCGATATATACGCCTGCGGCGTCCTGCTGCGCTACGCCCTGACCGGGGCCTATGAGGAAAAGGCCGACGAAGGGCTGGACGAGGACCTGCGGAAGATCATCGGCAAGGCCTCCGCCTTTGACCCGGACCGGCGCTACCAGAGCGCGGAGGAACTGCTGCGCGACCTGCTTTCCGCCCGGTTTGGCCTGAACTGCCGCCGACCGATGCCGAAAAAGAAAAAGCACCGCCTGATCGCGGCGTGCCTGTGCCTGGCACTGCTGGGGGCGGCCGTGCCTTTGGCGTTCCGTTTGGACGCGCCGGGGCTTATCGCCCGCGCCCTCAGTCCCGCCTATCAGTTCCGGGAGCCCCTGATCGAGCAGGCCGTCCGGGAAGCCCTGGGGAAGCCGGAGGGGGAGCTGTCCAAAGAGGACCTGAGCCAGGTGACGTCCCTTCATATTTATGGAAAGCAGATTTACCAGTATGAGGGACAGTTCTGGTTCCGGGGCAAGTACGACTACGCCTATCTCTATGATTTCCAGCAGAGCGGCCTGTTTGAGCAAAACGGCGGCATTTCTTCGCTGGAGGACATTAGGGCCCTGCCGAACCTGACCGAGCTGTCCGTCTATAACCAGAATATCTCGGACCTGGAGCCCTTGCGCGGCACGAAGATCGCCCGGCTGGGCCTGGCCCATAACCCGATCACTTCCCTGGCCCCGCTTCGGGGAAACGGGAACATCCAGTACCTGAACATCTCCTGCCTGCCCCTGGACGGCCTCGGCGACGTGAGCACCCTTTCCGGCCTGCGGGAGCTCAACCTCAGCGACACGCAGGTGAACAGCGTGGAGATCCTGACCTCCCTGCCCCTGCGCCGCATCCAGCTGTACGGGGTATCCCTGCGCAACGTCTGGGAGCTGTCCCGGATGCCGGAACTGGAAACGGTGGAGCTGCAGAACCTGGACCAGGAGGGGGTCAACGCCCTGGCCATGCTGCAGCATTTGACCAGCCTGACCGTCACCCATCCGATGGGCCTGCCGCTCAAAGCGCTGGAACCGCTGAACCTGCTGGAGAAGCTGTATTTTTACGGGGGAGAGACCACAGTGCCCACGGAGGGCACGGTCCGTCTCCCGCACCTGCGGTCCCTGGATATGGCGAACGGCCAGTTTCCTGATTTCCGCTGGCTGGCCGATATGCCGGAGCTCCGGGAGGTCTATTTCCTGAACGCCCAGGTTTCTTCTCTTGATGGGCTGGACGCGCCCCCGCTGCTGATGAACATTACCTGCGGAGAGCCGCTGGCCTCCCGGATCCGGGAGGCTTACCCGAACCAAAATTGGAATATACAGTAATCTTTATCCCGGTCTCATCACCGGGATATTTTTTGTAAAACCGCTTGACATACAGCGGAAAACGATTATAATAACATATGAGCAGTTGCTCATATGAACAAACACTCAAATATAAAGCAGGGGGACAATTCGATGAAAAAGAGCTACAAGATCGACGTAGACTGCGCGAACTGCGCCGCCAAGATGGAAGACGCCGCCAACCGTACCCCCGGGGTGAAGGAAGCGGTGGTCAACTTCATGCTGCTCAAGATGAACGTCACCTTCGAGGAGGGGGCGGACCCGAAGGCGGTCATGCAGGAAGTCCTCAAAAACTGCAAGAAAGTCGAATCCGACTGCGAAATTTTCCTGTAATATCAGAACACCGCCCATTGCTGTGCGGACGGATGATTGAATCGAGGCGCGACCATGAACAAAAAGCAGAAGAAAACCCTGATCCGGATCCTTATTTCGGCAGCCCTGCTGATCCTTTTCAGCCTCCTGCCGGTTCAGAACCGCTGGCTCCGTCTGGGGCTGTTTCTGATCCCGTATTTTATCATCGGGTACGACATCCTGATCAAAGCGTTCAAGGGCGTCAAAAACCGTCAGCCCTTTGACGAGTGCTTCCTGATGACGGTGGCGACGGTCGGCGCGTTCGTCCTGGGGGAATATGTGGAAGGCGCGGCGGTCATGCTGTTTTACCAGATCGGGGAGCTGTTTCAGTCCGTCGCGGTGGGCAAGAGCCGCAGGAGCATCACCGAGCTGATGGACATCCGGCCGGACGTGGCCTATGTCCTCCGCGATGACGGTGAGGCGGAGGCGGTGGACCCGGACGAGGTGGAAATCGGGACCGTCCTGTGCGTCCGGCCCGGCGAAAAGATCCCGATCGACGGGATCGTCGTCAAGGGAGAAACCACGCTGGACACCGCCGCCCTCACCGGGGAGAGCGTGCCCAGGACGGCGCGGCCCGGGGACGAGGTGCTGAGCGGCTGCATCAACCAAAGCGGCTATATCGAGCTCAGGACCACCAAGGAATTCGGCGATTCGACGGCGTCCCGCGTGCTGGACCTGGTGGAAAACGCCAGCTCCAGAAAGTCTCGTTCGGAGGCCTTCATCACCCGCTTTGCCCGGGTCTATACCCCGGCGGTCTGCCTGGCCGCCCTGGCCCTGGCAGTCCTGCCCCCGCTGTTCCTGACGCTGACCGGCAAAAGCGCGGATTGGGGCGGCTGGGTCTATCGCGCCCTCACCTTCCTGGTGATCAGCTGTCCGTGCGCCCTGGTGATCAGCATCCCGCTGACGTTTTTTGCCGGCATCGGCACCGCCAGCAGGCAGGGCGTGCTGGTCAAGGGGTCCAATTATCTGGAGGCCTTATCGGATGTGCGGACGGTCGCCTTTGACAAGACGGGCACGGTGACGCTGGGCGTCTTCGAGGTGGCGGGGGTGCATCACAGCCCCCTGGACGACCGGGAGCTCCTGCGCCTGGCCGCGCGGGCGGAGCGAAAGTCCACCCACCCGATCGCCCGAAGCATCATCGCCGCCTGCGGGGACGAAGCCCCGGCGGCGGAGGACGGGGACATCCGCGAGGTGCCCGGCCAGGGAATCGAGGCGGAGCTGGACAACAGCCTCGTGCTGGTCGGCAACGAGAAGCTGATGAAGGCGCACGGCGTCTCATTCATTCCCTGCGGGAGCGTGGGGACCGTGGTGCACATTGCCCGGGACGGGGAGTATCTGGGCCATATCCTGATTGCCGACCGGGTGAAGCCCGGGGCCAAAGCGGCCATCGAGAGCCTGAAAAAGACCGGTGTCCGCCGGACCGTCATGCTGACCGGGGACCGTCGGGAGGCGGCGGAGGCCATCGCCCGGGAGCTTTCCATAGACCAGGTAGAGGCGGAGCTCTTGCCGGACCAGAAGGTGGAGCAGGTCGAAAAGCTGCTGGCGTCCCAGTCCGGTAAGGACAAGCTGGCCTTCGTGGGCGACGGCATC
>DGRV01000082.1:0-2691 GCA_002391225.1 Christensenella sp. UBA4379 | reverse complement strand
GTGGGCGACGGCATCAACGACGCCCCGGTCCTGTCCCGGGCGGACGTCGGCATCGCCATGGGAGCCCTGGGCTCGGACGCGGCCATCGAGGCGGCGGACGTGGTGCTGATGGACGACGACCCGGGGAAGATCGCCCTGGCGGTCCGCATCGCCCGCGTCTGCCTGCACATCGTCCGGGAAAACATCTGGTTCGCCATCGGCGTCAAGGCCCTGTGCCTGCTGCTGGGTGCCCTGGGCGTCGCCAACATGTGGATGGCGATTTTCGCCGACGTGGGCGTCATGGTGCTGGCCGTGCTGAACGCGGTGCAGATTTTACTTATCAGAAAGTGGTGATCAGATGAGCGAACGTTTTGACGCCGGGGTGGAGTGCTGCGAGGAAAGCGTCGTCCACAGCGACCTGGTCAGCCTGGTACGGGAAAAGCTGCCCGCAGAAAACGACATGCAGGACCTGGCGGAGCTGTTCAAGATCTTCGGGGATACGACCCGCATCCGCATCCTGTTCGTGCTGTTCGAGGCCGAGGTCTGCGTGTGCGACCTGGCGGAAACCCTGGGCATGACCCAGAGCGCCATCTCCCACCAGCTCAAAATCCTGAAGGCCTCCGGCCTGGTCCGCGCCCGCCGGAAGGGCAAGAGCGTCTTTTACTCCCTGGCCGACGCCCACGTGCGCACCATCATGGCCCAGGGATGGGAACACATTAACGAAGAAACGTGAAGTTTCGCATGGGGGTCTATCGACCCCCCTACGGGAACCCCCGGACGGATTTGCCTCTCGCCCCTAACGGGGCTCACGGGCGGCAAATCCGCAAGGAATGTATTTTTGCTCCCGCAGAAGTGGGAGCATCTTCTTTTACCCAGGTATCATTCTGCTCCGCAAAAATGCTCCTCGCGGCGTACATGCCGTCGCTGCGGATTACAATCAGGGGGAAGAATCCCCCTGATCACCCCCTCTGCAGAGTGTCAGATTTGTGATCGTTATTCAGGTGGTATACAGCTGCATTTGGTCTAAAAACAGCCTGATCCGGCGGATTGACAAACCTGAAAAAAGGTGTAAAATCTGTACCCTGCCCAAACGGGCAGAGGAAAGAAGGCTTTTTATGACAGATTTACTCACGGGCTCTCCTGCCCGTAAAATATCCATGTTCTGCCTGCCGCTGCTGGTGGGCAACCTGTTTCAGCAGCTCTACAGCATGGCGGACAGCATGATCGTGGGCCGCTTCATGGGCACGGAGGCCTTTGCCGGCGTGTCCGGCACGGGCTCCATGAACTTTCTGATCATCGGCTTCGTGCTGGGGCTGTGCTCGGGCTTCGCCATCCCCGCGGCCCAGGATTTCGGGGCTGGGGACATGCAGGGCGTCCGCCGCGCGGTGGCCCACTGCCTGTGGCTGGGTGCCGCCCTGACCGCCGTGCTGACGGCGCTGATGTTCTTCCTGACGGACGATCTTTTGACCCTGCTCAATACCCCGTCGGAGCTCTATACGTACGAATACGAGTACATCCACGTGATCTTCACCGGCATGGCCGTGACCATGCTGTACAACATGCTGGCAGGCATCCTGAGGGCCGTGGGGGACAGCCGGACGCCGCTGCTCTTCCTGATCCTGTCCTGCCTGCTCAACATCGTGCTGGACGTGGTGTTTATCTCCGCCTTCCGCATGGGCGTGGCCGGGGCCGCATGGGCAACGCTGTGCAGCCAGCTGATTTCCGGGGTCCTGTGCCTGGTCTACATGGTCCGCCGCTTCCCGCAGCTGATTCCCCACGGGGACGAGTGGAAGCTGCGCTCCGCTTACGCCGGTCGGCTCCTTAAAAACGGCCTGCCGATGGGGCTTCAGTTTTCCATCACCGCCATCGGCAGCGTCACCATGACCGCCGCGGTCAACAGCCTGGGCGTTCACGCCGTCGCCGCGGTGGGCGCGGCGTCCCGCGTGCACAACATCGTCACCTGCCCCATGGACGCCCTCGGCGTTGGCATGGCGACCTTCTGCAGCCAGAACCTGGGGGCGGGGAAGATCCGCCGCATCCGTCTGGGCGTCCGTCAGATGACGGGCATCGGGATGCTCTACAGCGTGCTTTCCTGCGCGGTGCTGGGCTTTTTCGGCCGGACGATGGCCATGCTCTTCGTCAGCGCAACGGAGACGGAGGTGCTGAACCTGACGGCCCAGTACCTGCTGATCGACGGCTTCTTCTTCCCCGCTTTGCTGGTGATCTTCGTATACCGCAACTCCCTGCAGGGCCTGGGCTATTCCCGGGAGGCCATGCTGGCTGGTGTCTTTGAACTGATCGGCCGCGTCTTTGTGGCTTCGCTGCTGGTGGGCCGCTTCGGCTTTACCGCTGCCTGCTTTGCCAGCCCCGCCGCCTGGGTGGCCGCCGGCGCCCTGCTGCTGACGCTCTACTGGCTCAAGATGGGCGCGCTGATCCGCCGCGAGCAGGCGCTGGAGCGGGTCCATGGATCGGTGGAGGCCACTTTGGACGCGGAGACGGAAGAAAACGCGGAAAACGCCCGGCTCCGCCGTCTCCCGCGCTGGGGTCTCAAGAACCGCCGCGTGGCCGGTGCGGTCAAGGGCTGAAAAAACCCTTGACAATCCTCCACGGATGCCTATAATAGGGGATGACAATTGAAAAACCCGCTGGGGGTGCGTCCGGCAACGGACGCTGAGAAGGCTTCGCCTGACCCTTGGAACCTGTGTAGATCAT
>DGRV01000073.1:463-32316 GCA_002391225.1 Christensenella sp. UBA4379 | reverse complement strand
GCCTGACGGATCCACCAGGTCGCATAGGTGGAGAATTTATAGCCCTTGGTATAATCGAACTTTTCGACCGCCTTGATCAGGCCCAGGTTGCCCTCCTGAATCAGGTCCAGGAAGAGCATGCCGCGGCCGACGTACCGCTTGGCGATGGACACCACCAGGCGCAGGTTGGCTTCCGCCAGCTGGCGCTTGGCTTCCTCGTCGCCCTGCTCCATCCGCATGGCCAGGTCGGTTTCCTGGTCCGCGGTCAGAAGCGGCACCTTGCCGATTTCTTTTAAGTACATGCGAACCGGGTCGTCGATGCTGATGCCCTCGGCCAGGGAAGCGTCCGGCAGGATCTCCGGCGAGGTATCCGGGCCGGGCTCGTCGGAGCTCTTTTTCACCGTGATGCCCCTGTCCGCCAGGCTCTGCAGGACGTTTTCAAACTGTTCAGGATCCACCTCCAGCGACGAAAGCCGATCTATCACCTCGTCATAGGTCAGAAAGCCTTTGGTCTTGCCCAGTTCAAACAGTTCATTGAGCTTTTGCTGCTTGCTGTCAGTTTTTTCGCTCAATGTATTCATATGAGATCTGCCCCTTTCATTCGGTTCGGTTGCTTCAGCTTCGTCATTTCCGCATTCAGCCGCATGACTCTCTCCAGGGCTGCTTTGCGTCTGTCGGGATCGGTTTCTTCCGCCGCCTGCTTCCGGGCGGCCGTCATCTGTTCTTCCAGCCTGGCCAGGCGCAGCCGCCTCAGGCAGTCCGCCGCCACGGTCAGGGCGTCCTCCTCCTGCTGGAAGGCCTGGTCGGAGAAGACGGAAGCGGCCAGCTCCCTTTCTTCCACCGAGGCTTCCTCCAGGATCATCGCCGGGGTGACCCCGGCCAGGAGCTTTTCGGCGATGGCCCGCAGGCCCTCGTCCCGGATGTCCTCCGGGCGGAACAGCTCTTTGGGCATATGGCCGCTGGCCAGGAGGGTCACCGCCATACGCTCGGCGGCCAGGGCAGTGTCCTTTTCCTGGGGCCTTCTGGCCGGAGCGGCCGCGCGGACGGGGGCGGGCTTTTTGAGGGCCTCGGCCTGGGCCGCTGTCACGCCGATCTGGGCGAGGACGGTTTCCCGCTCGAAGCCCGAATGGGCGCACACGTCGCGCAGGTAGACCTCCAGTTCCACCGGGTCGCGCACCCGGCGCAGCTCCTCGGCGGCGGATTTGACATACTGGATGCGGCCCTCGTCGCTGCTCAGATCGCTGGATAAAAGCAGCCGACTTAAGCGGTAGCGGGCCGGGGCCATGGGCTTGAGGGCCTCAAAGGCGTCCACGCCCCGCTGGCGGATGAACTCGTCCGGGTCCAGCCCGTCGGGAAACCGGATCACCTTCACGGCGACCTTGGCTTCCTCAAAGATGCCCAGCGCCTTTTCGATGGCATGCTGGCCGGGCTCGTCCCCGTCGTAAGCGACCCAAACCTCCGGGGCAAAACGCCCCAGCAGCTGCGCCTGCTCCGGCGTCAGCGACGTGCCCAAAGTGGCGGCCGCTCCCTTAATGCCGGCCTGGGCCAGGGCCACCACGTCCATATAGCCTTCCACCAGCAGCACCCGGGAAAGATGGCGTTCCTTCCTCAGGAGGTTGGCGGCGAAAACGCCTTTGCGCTTGTTGAACACCGGGGTGTCCCCCGTGTTCAGATACTTGGGGGGCAGGTCCTTTTCCAGGGTCCTGCCGCCGAAGGCCAGCACGTTCCCAAACTGGTCGATGATGGGAAACATGGCCCGGTCCCGGAAAAAATCCCGGGGCTCCTGGTTTTCTTTCGCCGCGCTCAGGCCCGCGCTGATGAGCTCTTCCTTCGTAAATCCCTGGGCTTCCAGGTCCCGCGTCAGGCGGTTCCAGTCCCGGGGGCTTGCGCCCAGGCCGAAGCGGCGGATGATGTTGTCGTTCAGGCCTCTGCCGTAAAAATAATCGAGGATCCGCCTGCCCTCGTCCGTCCACAGGAATTTGTGGTACCAGTTCGCCGCCTCGCGGTTGGCGCTCAGGAGCCGCTCCCGGCGGCTGCGCCTCTCCTCATAGCCCGGGTCCTCCACCAGCTGCGGCAGAGGCATCTGCAGCTGGTCCGCCAGGCGTTCCACCGCCTCCTGATAGGGAAGATGCTCCATCTCCATCAGGAACTGGATGGCGTTCCCTCCGGCCTTGCAGCCGAAGCAGTAATACAGGTTCAGGTCCGGAGAAACAGAAAAAGAGGGCGTTTTTTCATGATGGAAGGGGCACAGGCCCCAATACCTCCGCCCGTTCCGCTTCAGCTGCACATAGGGGGATACGATCTGGACGATATCCGCCCGGGCGTACAGCTCGTCCAGCCAAGAGGCCGGATAGCGTTTCAAGGCCATATCATCACCCTTTTGTACTTTCGCCGTTTTTTATTTTTTTCCTGCAAGGAAATCTGTCTGTGAAATATTTTACTCAGCTTCATGATGAAATACAATGTAACTTTTTGTAAGATCTGGTGTCTCATGTAACTCAATCCCGACAGCATCGGGGACAAAAACCTTATTCTCCCGAGAAAGCGTCCGGCAGGAACAGGCTGGTGTAGCAGCGGACGGCGTAGCGGTCCGTCATGCCGGAAATAAAGTCGATCACGGCCCGCTCGGTCCCCTCCTGATAGGCGATCTCGATGTATTCCAGCGGCATTTCCCCGGGGTTTTTCGTGTAGTAGGAAAACAGGCCGCGGATCACGTGGTCGCACTTGTTTTCTTCCGCGCGCCGCCAGCTGTCCCGGTACACCTTGTCAAACAGAAAGGCCCGGAGCCCGTCCGTCGCCTCCTGGATGAGGGGGCTCATCTGAAGCTCCTTTTTCCCGGCGCTCTGCTTCACGATGTCGCAGATCATCGTCTCGATCCGCTCCCCGTGGGTCTGCCCCAGGGTTTTGAGGCAGTCCTTTGGGAGTTCATATTCCTGCAGCACCCCGGCCCGAAGGGCGTCGTCGATATCATGGTTGATATAGGCGATGCGGTCCGCCCGGGCAACACAGCAGCCCTCCAGCGTCATGGGCTTTAAGGCCCCGCTGTGGTTGAGGATGCCGTCCCGCACCTCTTTGGTCAGGTTCAGGCCCTTGCCGCCGTTTTCCAGCCGTTCCACCACGCGCAGGCTCTGCTCGTTGTGGCGGAAGCCCTCCGCGCTCAGTTCGTTGAGGGTCCTTTCCCCGATATGGCCGAACGGCGTATGCCCCAGATCATGTCCCAAGGCGATGGCCTCCGTCAGGTCCTCGTTCAGGCGAAGGGAACGGGCGATGGTCCTGGCTACCTGGGCCACCTCAAGGGTGTGGGTCAGGCGGGTGCGGTAATGATCCCCCTCGGGGGAAATGAACACCTGCGTCTTGAACTTGAGACGGCGAAAGCTCTTGCAGTGCAGGATCCGGTCCCGGTCCCGCTGAAACTCCGTGCGGAGCTGATCCGGCGACAGCGGCCGGTCCCGCCCCAGCGTTTCCTTACTTTTGACCGCGTAGGGAGACAGCAGCGCCGCTTCCGCTTTCTCGATTTCTTCCCGTACAGACACAGGAACACCCCTTTACAGGTAGGAGGGAGGAAGGAGGAGGTAGGAGGTTTAATTAGAGTGAAGAGTGGAGAGTGAAGAGTGGAGATCAGATAGTGAGGAGTTAGGAGTTAGGAGTTAGGAGTGAATAATTCTTGAAAAAGGTGAACGGCCGGGGTGGAGGTCCGGCTGTCATAGTCTCTATACTACATAAATCCGAAAAATCCTTTTTTCGGGAGGCAGTTGTTTTTGGGAGCGGCGGGGAGGCCCTCGGGTTTGGGACAAGCAACTGGGGCGGATCAGGCGGATGGGATAAGGTAAGGAATCATTCCCCCAAAATGAAAAAGGACGCCGCACCAACCGGACGTCCTCTTTCGACCCTTCCATTCTACCACGGAACCACCGAAAAGCAAGTTGAAAAACCGTTGAATATTCGTTGAAATCCCGTTGAAAAACCGTTGAAAATCAAGAGCAAACTCTATCTCCACTCTTCACTCTCAACTCTCCACTCTAAACCTCATCCCTCCTACCTCCTACCTCCTACCTACAATTTTCACTTCCCTAATAGCTTCTGTGCCAAGTATTTCCCCCACCCCAGCGCTTCCCGGGCGCGGTTTTTGAGCCAGTATTCGGGCAGGGTTTTGGCGGGGAGGCCGGAGACAGTAAGGCCGCAGTCCCGGGCGATGGCCATGGCCCGGGGCAGGTGGTAGTCGCTGGTCACGACCAGGACCCGGCCGGGGGCCTGCGGGAGCATCGATAGGGCGTTTTTAAAGTTTTCCTTGGTGTTGCTGGAGGTGGTTTCCGCCAGCACATCCTCTTCCGGCACGCCGCGGGCGATCAGCCAGGCGCGCATGACGGTTCCCTCCGCCTCGGGCTCCTGGCCGGCCTTTCCCCCGCAGCAGACGATCGTCTGCGGGTGGGCCTGATAGACGGAAAGGGCCGCCTCCAGCCGGTATTCCAGCTGTACGCTGGGCGTTCCGTCGGGCTTGACCTGGGCCCCCAGGACGATGATCAGATCCGTTTCCCCTGGTTCGGGGACCGTCTTTTCGGCGATGCAGACGTAGGCGAACAGGCCCAGGTAGGCAAGCACGCCCAGGGCCGCGATAAGAATGAGAATTTTCAGCATCTTTTTCAACTTGAAGCTCCTTTGGTCGGGTTCAATAGGCCGTGGCGGGCAAAGCTGTAGGTCCCGTCCGTCCCGCAGATCACGTGGTCGTACAGGCGGATGCCCACCTTGCCCATCACGTCGCTGAGCAGCTGGGTCATTTCAATATCCTCCCGGGAAGGCTCGGCGTTCTGCCCGGGGTGGTTGTGGGTCAGGATCGCCCCCTGGGCGTTTTGCCTGAGCAGCAGGCCCAGCACCTGGCGGGGATAGACCGCCACCTCGTCCACCGTCCCTTCCGAAATCACCTGGGTGGCGATGATTTTGAGCCGCGCGTCCAGGCTGACCAGGTAAAACCGCTCGTCCGTCACCCCTTTAAAGAGGGAGGCGCAAAAGTCCCTCGCCTCCCGGTCGCTGGACAGGGTCTTGCGCTCGGCCAGGCGGTCGTTTTCATACAGGCGGAAGAGGGGCAGCAGCATCCGGATCAGCATGGCGGTGCTGGGGCCGATCTCCTTGACTTCCGTCAGTTCCTCCTGTCGGGCCTCCAGCACCGCGTGGAGACTGCCGAAATGGTCGAGCAGGCGGTGCGCGATGGGATTGACGTCTTTCCTGGGGATGGCGTAGGTCAACAGCAGTTCCAGCGCCTCATGGGGCGCGAAACCCGTCATGTTGCCGTCCCGGAGGAAGCGCTCCCGCAGCCGGTCCCGGTGACCCTCGTGCTCGCTCATTTTCTCAGCCCCTTTGGATAGTGGTTCTTGATCTGCCCGTCCGAAGCCTTGCCAAAGCCCAGGGGCAGCTGGTTCAGCGTCACCACGCCGAAGCCCCGGACATGATCGTCTTTCAGTGCCAGCGTTTCGCCCCGCAGGTAGGAAAGGGCCTCTTCCTCCGACACCGGGAACACCGTTTTCGGCCGGCAGACCCGGGACAGGGCGTGGTCCGGCACGAAGGTTTTCCCACGCAGGCGGCCTACCGAAAGCCCGGCCCTCAGCACCTGGACCCCGCGAAGGGGCGGGACGGAAAGAGGCAGGCGGACCAGCAGGTCCCCGAACAGGGCGTTGGGCAGGACGGCTTCCGCGTCCTCCGCGATCAATGACAGGGCTTCCTTCGCCACGGCGAGGGCCGCCTTGTCCGGGGCGGGCAGGGAGACAGACGCGGGCTTTGGACAGGGCCCTTCCTTTTTGCGCAGCAGAGCGATAAAATGGCCCTCCCCCCGGACCCGATGAGGCCAGAGGTGCAGGGTGCCCTCGATCGCTTCGGGCAGGCCGTTTAACGCAAAGGGAAGGGCCTCAAACTCCGGGTGGCGGGTCAGGAAAGCGGCGATCTGCTCGTCGTTTTCCAGGCGGTTAAACGTACACGTGCTGTAGGCGAGCCGCCCGCCGGGGCGGAGCATTTTGGCCGCGCAGTCCAAAATCCCCTTCTGCCGCTCGGCGCAGCCGGCCGGGGAGCCGGGCTGCCACTCCTCCGCGGCCTCCGGGTTTTTGCGGAACATGCCCTCCCCGGAGCAGGGAGCGTCCACTAAGATCGCGTCGAATGTGTCCGGCCAGAGGGCGCAGAGCTTTTCCGGCGCGGCGCTGGTGACCACGGTATTGGCGCAGCCCATCCGCTCGATATTGGAGGACAGGATCTTCGCCCGGGCCGGATGAATCTCGTTGGCCACGAGGGTCCCACTGGAAAGCTTTTTTTCCAGCTGGGTGGATTTGCCGCCCGGGGCGGCGCAGAGGTCCAGCACCAGGTCGTTCGGCCCCGGTGCCAGGACCTCGGCGGCGGCCATCGCCGACGGCTCCTGAATATAAAACGCGCCCGCCTCATGGGCGGGAGACTGGCCCAGGCGGGAATCGGCCGACAGGTAGTATCCATCCGCCGCCCAGGGCACGGGGCCCAGGAGGTCCGGCAAATCTTCCTCACGGACGAAACGGCGGTTCAGGCGCAGGCCACGCACGGCGGGCTCCTCCATGGCCTTGAGAAAAGCGGGCAGCTCTTCGTTCAGCTGCCCGGCGATCATCGATACAAATTCGCTCTTCAGGGTCAACGGTCTTCCCCTCCAGGCTGTGCGGCGTTCCTGCCGCGCTGACCGCCCGGATAGACGGGGGCGCGGAAGGCTTCTTCCTTGCTCATAATGGGCGGCAGTACGTCCGGCTCGAACTCATCCTCTTCCTCGTCGCGGAAGCGTTCCCGCACATGGCGAACCGCGCCCAAGAGGCCCATCCGGTACTTATCGCTGCGCCGCCGCCTTTCGGGGGCGGCGTCCTCCAAAGGCACGGGGGTGTCCAGCAGGCGGGTGGGCCGGGTCACGCCCAGGTCAGCCTCCAGCTGCTCCCTCTCTTCCAGCACGTCCACCGGGCGGAAGTTCTCCTGAAGCGGAGGCTCCGGGGCCTCTGCGGGCTCCGCTTCCCTGATTGGCCGGGCGGCCTCCATGATCTGCGTATTGTCCTGGTCATAGCCGCGGTGAAAGCGGACCTCGTGGAGAAAGCCCTGGACGGAAAAATTCCGCAACCTCTTCCACCGGCTCCGCCAGGCGATGTCCGGCCGCCAGCGCAGCAGCCAGATCAGCAGGTCCGCCGCCGTGCCGATCAGCACCAGCGGCAGCACCAGCCCCATCCAGTGCCCGGTCACCCAGGCGAAAAAGCTGTCCAGGCGGGTCCAGTCCCCGTCCCACAGGGCCGTCAGGCTCCGCACCCAGCCGATGAGCAGCTGGAACAGTCCCCGGGCAAAGGCGTTCATTTAATCCCCGCCTCCGCTTCCGTATTCTGGTCAGGCCCATCCGCTTCCGTATTCGGGACGGGCGTTTCCGTTTCTTCCGGCATGGCGGCCTCGCTTTCGGCGGGCTGGTCCTCCGGAATCTGCTCCACCTCCACGGTCATCCAGGTGATTTCCCGCTTCATGTGCTTGATCTTGGCGTCGGCCGGGCGGCTCAGGTCCACCCGGTAATCCTGGGTCAGGGAGATGCCGCTGATGTCGACGGGGCTGGCGGCGTAGAGCTTCGTCCCCGTCAGGTCGGTTTCAGCGTCCTCCGGGGCGACCTCCACCCACGCGGGCGAAAAGGTCACCGAGCGGAGCCTGTACCCGGGGGCCGGCTGGCCGACAATCGCGTCGTCGGTGCTGACCTCGAGCTGCTGGTAGGCATACATTTCCTGCTCGACGATGATGGAGTCGATGACCATCCCGCTGCTCAACGGAGTGATGCGGATCATGTCCCTGGGAATCTCGTTGCCCTCCTGATCCACCAGGCGGAAGGAGGTCACGGCGATCTTCTTGGTGTCCGGCGTCAGGGGAAGGGAACCGCGGTCAAAGTCCACCAGGCAGCGGGCGACGCCGCTGACCAGGGACTTAGGCCCGGCGATGTTGATGTACAGCGGGTCACAGGTGGCGGCCGGGTAATAGAACAGGTCGGACCTTGAGCCAATATAGTTGATCCCCACGGGGATGCGGCTGCGGGTGACGTACTGCTCCACCGTTACCTCAATGGAGGAGGGAACGATCTCGTCGGTAGCGCCGTAGGTGGTGCTGTCCGACGTGATGATGTCCACCTTCTGCGTCCCGGCCGCGTTGATCCTCGACAGGTTCACACGGGGGTTAAAATTGTCCGCGGTGACGGACATATAGTTCTGCATCGGCACGTTGACCCGGAGGGTAAAGCCGCTCAGCTTTTCCGCCTCCAGCCCGGACACCACCACAAAGCCCTTGGATTTCAGGGATTCCTTGGTGCTCTCCGAGGCGGACACCGTGACGCCGGTGAATTCCTTGGGACGCATCAGCGTCTTGTCGCTGGCCATCAGGTTGGTCCAAAGGCCCACTGCCACCAGCAGGCACCCCAGCTTCCACGCCCAGTTATGGGTCAGCGACTTCCACAGCCGCGGGAAGAGGGGCGTGTTTGATTTCTGATTTCTGACGCTCCGCGGCGTCTTGATTTCATTGGACACCCGCTTTCCTCCTCCATGGCAGATGATTCATCAGCTTTCTGAGGACGGTGTCCTCCTCCGCGTACAGGCCGTTCAGCGCGGCGTTCAGGGATTCGGCGTTCAGGTGGCGCGTCATCCGGCCGTCCTGGGTCATCGAAATCGTCCCGGTTTCCTCGGAGACGATGATGGTCACCGCGTCCGTGGTCTCGCTGATGCCCAGGGCCGCCCGGTGGCGGGTGCCCAGCTCGCGGGACAGGGCGTTGGACTCGCTCAGCGTCAGCACGCAGGCGGCCGAGACGATGCGCTGGCCGCGGATGATGACCGCTCCGTCGTGCAGGGGGGTGTTGGGCTCAAAGATGTTTTCCAGCAGGGGGGCCGAGATGGCCGCGTCCAGCTGGGTGCCGGTCTCGATCACTTCTTTTAAACCAATCTTCTGTTCAAATACGATCAGCGCCCCGACCCTGCGGCGGGACAGCCGCAGGCAGCACTGGGTGATTTCGTTGATGATCCGCTGGTTTTCCGTGGTGTTGGACATAGCGTGCTCCAGCCTGGCCCCCCGGCCCAGCTGGGCCAGGGCCCTTCGGAACTCGCCCTGAAACAGCACGATGATCAAAAGGGCCGTATTGCTCAATACCGCGTCGATCACGCTGGAGACGGTGTACAAATGGATCAGCTCGCTGACATAACGGAAGACCAGCAGCACCGCCAGGCCCTTGAGTACCTGCACGGCCGGCGTCTGCTTGGTCAAAATGACGAGCTGATACAAAAGCGCCGCCACGATCAGAATATCCAGCACATCCGTCAGGGACAGCAGATGGGTCACGCTCCACCAGAAATTGTCCAACGCGTTCCAAACAGACTGCATACCTTCACCTCTGCCCCAGGATGTAATAATTATATAACATTTTATTCAAGGAATAAAGACCCTCTTGTAAATTTATTCGCAAAGGGTTTGCTGCCCAGGGCCTGCCGGCCCGTTCTCGCTGAAAACAGGCCACTGGCCTGTTTTCCGGGCGCTGCGAACCCCGGGTGGCAAATCCGCAAGGTACGCATTTTTGCTCCGCATAAGTGGGGTACGTCTTCACTTTCCAACTATTATTATGCTGCGCAAAAATACTCCTCGCGGCGTACATTGTCCAGGGCTTGCCAGCCCGTTGCTCAGTGAAAACTGTCCACTGGACAGTTTTCCGGGCCTTCGCAACCCGCTGCGGATTTTAATCAGGGGGATGCTCCCCCTGATGACCCCTGCGATATAGTGATGATCCTATTCAATTTCTGTTTGTTTTTTTGTTGTTTCCGTTTAAAAGCCGTGAAAAGCGGTGAAAAAAACCTTTGAAGAAGGGAGGCGCAAATGTTATAATGAAGCGTATTCATTTTGATTCCGTTCTCTGAAAGGGAAGCACATGACATTTTCCAACATCCTGAAAATGGCCGCGACCGTGGCGGGGTACGCGCTGATCACAGGCCTGCTGTGGCGTTTTGTCTGGGCCAATAAAAAACAGACCAGAGCGAAGCAGATCCTGATCGGCCTGATCTTCGGGGCGTGCTCCGTGGCGGCGAACCACTTCGGCGTGATCATCGAGGACTTTCTGATCCTGAACGTCCGGGACATCGGCCCCCTGGCCGCCGGTCTTTTGTTCAGCCCCCTTTCCGCCGTCATCGCCGGCACCATCGGCGGGGCCGAGCGGATATTGGCCGGGGAGCTCTGGGGCTTTGGGAAGTTTACCGAGATCGCCTGCGGCATGAGCACCTTCCTGGCCGGCATCCTGGCCGCCGTTTTAAAGCACCGCATCTATCAGGACCGCCGTCCGCCGATCACCCAGGCCCTCTTCCTTGGGGCGGTCACAGAAGTCTTTCATATGTACGCGATTCTCTTTACCAACCGGGAATCGCTGAACCTGGCCTACGTGGTGGTCCAGACCGCCGCCATCCCGATGATCGTCTTTACGGCCCTGAGCCTGGCCCTGTGCACCGCGGTGGTGATGAAGCTGGCCGGAGACCAGACCTTCCCAAGGCTCCGGGTCGACCCGGAAAAGACCCGGCTGACGGTCCTGTTCCAGCGGGCCCTGCTGCTGGTCACGGTGGTGCTGTTTGCCTTTAACTTTATCGTCAGCTACAACCTTCAGACCAGGCTGGTCAACGAAAGCGCGGAGACGGAGCTCGACGCCATCGCCTTTGAAAAAAAGGTCTTTTACGACGAAGCCTACTCCTCCGAGCGCCTGTCCTCCTTCTTCGCCGCCGCCGACTCCTCCACGATGTTCTACGTCGTGGACCCGGACTCCGGCGACGCTGTCTTCTATTTTAACGGCGCTCCGGCGGAGGAGTTCTCCTTCCCCAAGGAAGACCTGGAGGTCCTGATGAGCATCCAGGACCAGGACCCGGTCAGCCTCGAGCTCAAGAGCATGGAGGGGCTGGAATTCCTGACCAAGGTCACCAAGCTCAGCGACGGCCAGCTGCTGGTCCTGATGCGGGAGATGTACACGGTCTATTCCGTCCGGGACTCCCAGATCTACGAAAGCACCCTGTCGGACATCCTGCTGTTCACGGTATTGTACCTGCTGGTCGCCATGCTGGTGGACCGCCTGGTGGTCCGGAACCTCCATAGGGTCAACGAATCCCTCCGGAAGATCACCGGCGGGGACTTAAACGAGCTGGTCTGGGTGCACAGCAGCCAGGAATTTACCGAGCTGAGCGACGACATCAACACCACCGTCCTGTCGTTGCGCCGATACATTGACGCGGCCGAGCAGCACATGCGGGACGAGCTCAAGCTGGCAGCCGACATTCAGGACGCCGCGCTTCCTAAAAACTTCCAGCTCCCCACCGACCGCGTGGAGCTCTACGCCCTGATGACCCCGGCCAAGACCGTAGGCGGAGACTTTTACGACTTTTTCTACGTGGGCAGGGACCAGCTCTGCCTGGTGATCGCCGACGTCAGCGGCAAGGGCGTGCCGGCCGCCATGTTCATGATGCGGGCGAAAACCTCCATCAAAAACTACGCCAGAAGCGGCCTGAGCCTGACGGAAATGCTGAAGAAGGTCAACCAGACCCTCTGCGACGGCAACAACGCGGAAATGTTCGTCACCGTCTGGCTGGGGATCCTGGACCTCACCACCGGGAAGATGCAGTGCTCCAACGCCGGGCACGAGTACCCGGTGCTGATGCGCGCCGGCGGGCAGTATGAGCTGATCAAGGACAAGCACGGCCTGGCTCTGGCCGCCATGGAGGAAGCCCCCATCCGGGAGTACGAGATGGAGCTTCATCCAGGCGACCGCCTCTTCGTCTACACGGACGGGGTGCCGGAGGCCATCAACGAAAAGTTCGAGGCCTACGGGACGGAGCGGCTGGTCAGCCGCCTGAACCGCCTCAAAAACGCGGACGAAAAATGGACTTTGGAAGACGTGCTCCAGGACATCCGCAACTTCGCCGGCAAGGCCGAGCAGTTTGACGACATCACCATGCTGGGCCTGACCTTCCGCTAAAGGCAAAAGCCAACTGATGAAACGGCGGATTCCCCCGGGCCATTTTCCAGGGCGGACCGCCTCAAATAGGAAAGGAGCGCGCTTATGAGCAGCTTTGACGAAAAATACTGTCTGGACCAGTTCCAGAAGCTTCTGGCCATTGACAGCACCACCGGCCAGTACCGGGAAATCCAGAACTACGTCTGCGAGGAAATCGCCCGCCTGGGCTTCCCCATGGAGGTCACCCACAAGGGCGGCGTCATCGCGGACCTGGGCGGCGAGGGCAACGACCTGGCGATTACCGCCCATCTGGACGACATCGGCCTGATGGTCCGCAGGATCAACGCCGACGGCACGCTGAACGTCTGCCGGGTCGGCGGCCTTTATCCCTTCTACTGCCTGATGGAAAACGTCCGGGTCTACACCCGGGACGGCCAGGTCTATACCGGCTCCGTCTGCCGCACCCCGGGCTCCGTCCACGTGACGGAAGAAGAGCTCCGGGTGGACGGGCCGGATTACCGAAAGAACATCTGCATCGTCCTGGACATGCCGGTCAAAACCGCGGCGGACACCCGGGCCCTGGGCATCGAGACCGGGGACATGATCGCCCTAGAGCCCCGCTTCACCATGTCCGGCGGCTACATCAAATCCCGCTTCGTGGACGACAAGGCCTGCGCCGCCGTCCTGCTGGCCGTCATGAAGACGGTCAAGGAACAGGGCCTTCGCCTGAACCGCCGGGTGCTGGCCTACTTTGCGATGTACGAGGAAATCGGCCACGGCACCACCTACCTGCCTGCCGGGGTCAAGGACATCCTGGCCATCGACATCGCCCCCACCGGCCCGGACCAGACCTCGGACGAGCGCAAGGTCACCATCTTCGCCAAGGACTCCCGCTTCCCCTATCATTATGAGTTCGCCAACGAGCTGCGCGCCACGGCCAAACGCTGCGGGGCGGACTATGTGATGGACGTCTTTACCCCACACTACGGCACCGACGGGGACGCCTCCGTCACCGCCGGTTACGACATCCGCCACGCCGGCATCGGCCCGGGCACCCTGAACAGCCACGGCTACGAGCGCACCCACATCGACGGCCTGCGCAACGTATACGACCTGACGCTGGCCTACATCACCGAATAACTTCTTTGGATACCAGGATACAGAAATACAAAAAGAAAACAGCACCGGCGACCTGCCCAGCCCGGCCAATCCCCCCTCCGGCTGCTGCTTCCACACCCGCTGTCCCCGGTCCCTGCCCATCTGCAGCCAGGAGCGCCCGGAGCTCAAACAGACCGCCCCCAACCACTGGTGCGCCTGCCACCTGTGCCCGGGCTGCGCCGGAAAGGAAGAGGAAAAGGCGGCCGGCTGATCAACAAAAAAAACTCCGTGCCAGCGGCGAAACCAGCTGCGTGGCACGGAGTTTTCTTGTAATTTTTTTAAAGCTTTTTTTCCCGCCATTTGTGGATCAGCGGGTAAAGCTTCGGCGTCAGGAACATCGCTGCGAAGCCCACCGCCAGCACGACGCCCAGGGCGATCCAGCTCTGGTCCGGCATGGTGTAGACGGAGAGGAAAAATACGTCGTGGAAGCGCAGGCAGACCAGCGTCAGGGCCGCCGTCATCATCGCCAGCACCACGGCGCGCAGCCAGGTCAGGGGCCAGGAGACCATGCCCAGCTCCGTCAGGCCGATGACCGCCGCCGCCAGCACCGCCACGGTGGAGCAGTCCTGCCAGCTCAGCCCGAAGATCGTCAGGGCCGAAGCCAGGATGCCGCTGACCGCCACGCCCACGCCGCCCGGTGCCGCCGTCTTGATCACCGTGCTCAGGAAGTCGCCCTCGACCCGCTCCTTATTGGGCTCCAGCGCCAGGAAGAAGGCCGGGATGCCGATGGTCAGGGACGAAAGCAGGGTCAGCTGAATCGGCTGGAAGGGATATTGGAGGGGCAGGATCAGCGTCAGGATACTGAGCAGGGCGGAAAAGATCGTCTTGACCAGGAAGAGCGTCGCGGTGCGGCGGACGTTCCCGATCACCCTCCGGCCCTCTCCGACCACCTCGGGCAGGCCGGAGAAATCGCCGCTCAGCAGGGTCATCTGCGCCACGCCGCGAACGGCGTCGACGCTCGTGCCCATGGCGATGGAGCAGTCCGCCTTTTTGAGGGCCGGGATGTCGTTGACCCCGTCGCCGGTCATGGCCACGGTGTGGCCCTCCTCCTGGAGGGCGGACACTAACTTTTTCTTTTGGTCCGGCGTCACCCGGCCAAAGACCCGCGCCTCGCGCACGGCCTTGCGGATGTCCTCGTCGTCCAAGAGGGTGGAGGCGTCCACGTAATGTTCCGCCCCCGGCAGGCCGGCCTTCTTTGCGATGCGGGAAACCGTCACCGCGTCGTCTCCGCTGATCACGCAGAGGCGGACATCCTGCTCGGTAAAATAGTTCAGGGTTTCGTTCACGTTCGGCCGCAGCTCGTCGCTCAGGCCGATCAGGCCCAGCACCTTTTCGATCGGCGGACACTCCTCCGCCGAAATCGGCCCGCTGGCCTCGCACAGGACGATCACCCGGTAGCCCTGCTCCGTCATTGGCTCGATCCGGTCCTGATAGGGACTGACGTCGTCCAGCACGAAGCTCGGGGCCCCCAGGATCAGGGTGGTCCCGTCCGCGAAGGAGGCGGCCGATTTTTTCCTCCGGGAAGAGAAGGGAAGGATCGCCGCGTCCACCGGGTCCGCCGGGGGCGTCCAGGCCCTCAGGGCGTTTAAGGTGGGGCTTTCGTCGTCAAAGGCGGAGAGGAAGCGGGAAAGGCCGTTTTTCAGCTCTTCCTCCGTCCCGTCCACCGGCAGGGCCTCCTCCACCTTCATGCGCCCGGTGGTCAGCGTCCCCGTTTTGTCCAGGCAGAGCACGTCCGCCCGGGCCAGGGATTCGATGCCAAAGAGCTCGGACACCAGAGTCTCCTTCTTGCCCAGCCGGATCACGCCCACCATCAGGGCGACGCTGGTCAGGAGGATCAGCCCCTCTGGGATCATGCCGATCATCGCCGCCACGACCCGGGGCACCGCCTCCTGGAGGGGCAGCTTCAGGATAAAATACTGCTTGATCATCAGCAGGCCGCCGATGGGCACCAGCAGGGCGCTGATCGCCCGGACCAGCTTATTCAGGTCGTTCATCAGGACGGATTTGGGTGCCTTGATCCTCCGGGCCGTGCTCGTCAGCCTGGAGGCGTAGGACTGGTCCCCCACGTAGACGAGCTGGGCGGTAAAGCGGCCCTCCGTCACATAGCTGCCGGACAGGAGCCAATCCCCCTCCCCCTTCTGCACCGGGTCGCTCTCCCCCGTCAGGAGAGATTCGTCCGCCGCGCCCCGGCCGTCCCGGACCAGGGCATCCGCCGGCACCTGCTCGCCGGGGTGGAGGACGATCAGGTCGTCCCGCACCAGCTCGTCGGGCTTCACGGCTTCCTCCGCTCCCCCGCGCAGGACGCGGGTCTGGGGCATATGGAGCAGCTGGAGCTTCTGCACCGTCTTCCGGGCGCGGAGCTCCTGAATGGTACCGATCAGGGTGTTGGAAATCACCACGCCCAGGAAGAGCATGTTGCGGTAGGAGCCGACCAGCAGCAGGCACACCGCCAGCGCGATGTTCAGCAAATTAAACAGGGTGAACAGGTTGCTCGCCACGATCCGGGCCGGGCTCTTCAGATGGTCGTTTTTCGCGACGTTGGCCCCGCCGGCGCGGCGGATCTTTTCCACCTCTTCCTCCGTCAGCCCCTCCGGCCTGGTGGGGGTAAAGCGTTTGGGCATGCCCGAAGGGATCTCCAGGCTCGCGGCCCGGTGGCCCCCGTGGGCCTCCTGGGCCCGCTGCTCCTTTTTCCCCGTCAGGCGGCTGAACAGACCGCCCTCCCGGGATTCTTTGCTCTTTTTCTCCTGCTGAGACATAAGCGTGCTCCTTTACACAGCCCTTCCGCGTATGATAAAATACCTGAAGGGAGATGATTGTCATGAAACAGGCCTGTCTGACCATCCTGCTGGCCCTGGCGCTGCTGCCGGCCGCCGCCTTCGCGGAAAGCACACCGACCACCGCTTCCTGCGCCGGGGAGGATTATTCTTTGACCGCCGTGCTGACCAGCAGCGGCATGCGGGCGGCGCTGACCTTTTCCTTCCGGAATACCGGCACTGACAGCCTGACGCTGCTCGTACACAACGTCGCCCTGGACGGGGAATGCACGAACACCGCCTTCCAACTGGAAGCCGCCGCCGGCAGGACGGCGGACCACCGCTGCGTCTGGCAGAAGGACGCCCTGGGCTCGCTGACGGCCGTGGAAATCTGGGCGGAAATCATCCGCCCCGGAAGGGAATCCGAGCACATGGTCCTGAGCTGCTATCCATTGGGCGAAAGGAAAATTTCCCGCCGGATGATTCCATCCTCCGAAGCCGTGACCGCCGCATATGACGACGCTGACGCCGGAGTGTTTTTCGCCCGTCTGAGCGGCCCCTCCGTCGTGCAGGGCACCGGCCTTACTTTTGAATGGTATCTGATCAACAAGGGCGACGAGCCGCTGCGCTTCGTGCTGACCGCCCTGGCCAGGGGCCAGGAGCCCGCCGCGGCCGACGTCCTCCCCCATACGGTGGCCTATCTTCCCGTCCGGATCCCGCTGGACGCCCTGGAAAACCCCGCGTCGCCCAGGCTCTCCTTTCGCGTCGCCGGCTATCTTCCCGGCAGCGACGTGCCGCTGTTTCAGACGGAGTATGAGCTGGACCCGCTTTCTCCCCGCAGCGTCCCGACCATGCGGCCCACCGCTGCTCCCGGCCCCCAGCGCATCGGCACCGTCACCATCCGCAAAAGCGGGGACGTGAACGTCCGCGAGGAAGGGAGCACCAAGGCCAAAAAGGTCGGTTCCGCCCAGGCCGGTGCCAGCTATCCCTGCTATGGCGTCGCCTCCACCGGCTGGTACCTGATCGAACTGGAAGATGGCACCCGGGGCTATGTCACCGATTCTTATTCGACGCTCCGGCGCGAATGACCGCCGTCTCCGGCTTCTGTTGCCTGCCTTTCGATTATAGCATTTTTCCCCACCCGCCGCAACAAAAAATGAAGGCCCAAAAGGCCGGGCCGAACGTCCTTTTGCGGCGGTACTTTTCAATAAAAAGTGATTGACACAAAGCCCCTTTTGTGCTATCTTATTCAGGTAGCCGCTCAGGAGGGGCTTTTTAAATGCGGCCTTGCCGCTGCCCCACGGCTGAAACATGCCGTTCTTCGCCTTCTGGACAAGCCTGGCGGGAAAAAAACAAGGAGGTGCTGCTCAAGTGTACGCAATTATCGCGACCGGCGGCAAACAGTATCGTGTCTCTGAGGGAGACAACATCTACGTGGAGAAGCTCAACAACGAAGCGGGCGACATCGTGACCTTCCCGGTGATGATGATTTCCGGCGAAACCATCGCGGTCGGCAACCCCTACATCGCGGGCGCTACCGTGACCGGCAAGATCGTCCGTCAGCTTCGGGGCGAAAAGATCCGGATTCTCAAGTATAAGAGCAAGAAGAACTACCGCCGCAAGGCCGGTCACCGTCAGCCCTATACCCAGGTGGAGATCACCGGCATCAACGGCTAAGCGATGACCAAGATATTCCTGTACGTCCGGGGGAAGGACGACATCCGGGGCTTCCTGTCCGCGGGCCACGCGGACTGGGCGCAGGAGGGCAGCGACATCGTCTGCGCCGCGGTTTCCGCGCTGACGCAGACCTGCGTCAACGCCATCGAGACGTTTACCGGCATCCTCCCCGCCGTCCGGATAAACGACGGCTTTCTGGCGGCGATGCTGCCAAAGGGCTGCGAGGACCACGACGCGCAGGTATTGTTACACGGGTTGCTACAGGGACTGCGGGATATAGAAAAGCAGTACCCGCACCACGTCCGGCTCTATACCAGGCCGGTCCATTGAACGGAGGAATTCAAATGCTTCAGATGAATCTGCAATTGTTCGCCCACAAGAAGGGCGGCGGCTCCACCAAGAACGGCCGCGACAGCGAAAGCAAACGCCTTGGTCCCAAGCGCGGCGACGGTCAGTACGTCCTCGCCGGCAACATCCTCGTGCGGCAGCGCGGCACGGCCATCCAGCCCGGCCTGAACGTAGGCATCGGCAAGGATGACACCCTGTTTGCCAAGGCCAACGGCATCCTGCGCTTCGAGCGCAAGGGCCGCGACGGCAAGCAGGCGTGCGTCTACCCCGTGGAGCAGGCGGCTGAATAAGCTGTCAGAAAAAGAGGTTGTCTCACCAAGACACAACCTCTTTTTTATTTGCACTCACTCTATCATTTATTCATTATATATGATATAATACATTATAATATTTTGCAAAAGGTGTGTATGCTATGGATCCAAATTCCACAAAAGAGATCATGCAGATGATCAGATCTCTGTCAGCATCCACATCTGATTCTGTAAAATCATTTTCATTTGGGCAATGGACACCATCACCTACCAAAATTCCAGCAAATAAAATACTGCGTTCTATTACGAGTAACAAACCCGTTACAGAAACAAAAGGTTACGGTGATGCTTCTTCTTTCTTAGTATGGTTCTTTATTATCATCGCAATTATATTCTTTATTCTTATTTATGTCGTTAGTTCTTCAGAAGAAAAAAGAAAACAAGAATTAAAGCAACAGCAAATTAAAGAGCAACAAGCAAGAGAACAAGAAAGAATTGCTAGATTAGAAGAATTACGAAAGCAAAAAGAACTTGAAGAGAGAAAGAGAAAAGAAGCTTTAGTTAAAACACATGGATATAATAATGGCTATGAGTATGAACGATATGTTGCTACAAGACTAGAATTAGATGGTTGGACCCATGTGACTATAACTTCTAAATCTGGTGACTTTGGCGCTGATATTATAGCTACAAACCCAAACGGTACTAAATGTGCTATTCAATGCAAAATGGTTCAGGGAGCAGTTGGTTATAGAGCAGTACAGGAAGTAATAAGTGGTCGAGAGTATTATCACTGTTCTCACGCTATTGTTATCACAACAAGCACCTTTACACATCAAGCAATTGATGGCGCAAAAAGAACAGGAGTGCAATTGATCAGTAATTATCGTTGAACTAATCTCTGGTAGCACAGAAATATACATGGCAAGATTCTCTTTTTTGAGGCTTTGCTGTCCAGGGTTCGCAGCGCCTGGAAAACTGACCTGTGAACAGTTTTCACCGAAGAACAGGCTGATAGCCCGGTTGTATCTCCGGGCTATGTAGCAGCCTTTTTTATTGTCTGTTTTTCTTGTTTCGTTCCTCTTCCCGCACTGCAAATATAGCAATCGCCAGCGCTATGGCGATCCATGGCCATGCGGCTTCCATAAACGCGATCATGCGCTTCTTTCCCCCTTTATTGTTTGTTTTTCCTGTTCCTGATGTTCAGCAGCACCAGATTGATCAGGCTCGCACAGGAGATACAGCCCAGGCCGATGGGCAAATACCGGTTTCCCGGGACATCCCGGAAGATGGACAAGGCCAGAAAAACCAGCCCGACTATCGCCAGCACACATTCGATCCCGAGGATGATCCATTTTCCAATTTTCATCCGTTCGTCCTCCTCTTCATTCATGCAGCAGGCGCTCTCTTTCCAGCGCCTCCTTCTTTCCGTGGATCCGGCCCAGGCAGTACGAAAGCAAAGCGGAGCAAAGCAGGTTGATCCAGCCGATGCGCGCGGGGCTGAAGGAATTGACGATGCCGATCACCAGGTTCGCCCCGCAGATGCAACTCAGCATCCAACCGATCCTGTTCAGGTGGCTGATGCGGGAATCGATGTCGGAAAAGAGGTCAAACGCCCCGTCCGCGGCTTTCTTCCTGAAATAGATCCAGGCGGCCATGCGGCCGACATACTCCGCCCCGGTCTCCCGCATAAAGTCGATATAGTCCGGCTCGGCCCCATGCATCTCCAGGCGCAGGGTGTATTCCCCCGGCTCGCACCGGACAAAATGGTAGGTCAGGAACGATACCTTGTCCAGCACCCAGCCGTTCTGGGCCATTTCGTTGAGCCATTCTTCCTCTTTTTCAAACTCCCACACCCAGAACCATTTCCGGATTATTCTTCTATTTTCCATTGCACTTCCTCCTTGAGCGCCCGCGCGCCGTTGTCCGCCAGCTCTCGCAGGCGGGCGATTTCTTTGATGAGGACCCCTCTGCCCTTCTCCGTCAGCGCGTATTCCTTGCGCCTGCTGCCGTCCTCTACCGGCAGCGGAAGGATCCAGCCCTTGTCGCTCAGGGCGTTCAGCGCCCCGTACAGAGTGCCCGCCGCCAGGCGGACCCGCCCCCCGCTCATCTCCTCCGTCTTCTGCATGATGCCGTAGCCGTGCTGCGGAGAGAGCAGGGACAGCAAAATGTAATAGGTCGATTCCGTCAATGCCATCGAATCCGGCATGCGCTCACCTCCATCGGGAACCGATATATCGTCACTCGATATATCGTGATGTTATTATATCGTCTCCCGATATATTTGTCAAGCCCGAATATCAAAAAAACCGGCTTCAAAAAAAAAGCCGGAATAAAAATATGGAAAATCAATCACGCTCTGTGAGCGAACGGAAAGCGGGAGCCTCAGCCCAGCTCCGTTCCTTCGGAGATCTCGTCCAGGGTCAGGCCGAAGGAGGGAACACATTCCCGCATGAAGTCCTTGACCTCGGGCAGGTCGATCCTGTCGATGGAGGAGCGGATGGTATAGGCGGCGTTCTCGAACTCGAGATTGCCGGCCTTTTTTTCTTCCACGCACTTGATGTAGGCGCTGATCTTGTCCGCCGCCTTGACCAGCCGCCATTCGGCTGTGGTCTCATCGTGCTGGATCAGGGGACGGTAATCCTCCCGAAGGTCCCTGGGCAGCAGGGACAGCAGCTTCTCGTTGGCGATCTGCTCCAACCGCCCGTACTCCTGACGGATGGCGGGGTTGTTGTGCTTGACAGGCGTGGGCATGTCGCCGGTGATCACCTCGCTGGCGTCATGATAGAGGGCCAGGGCCATCACGTAGCCCGGGTCATACTGCCCGCCGTAGCGGCGGTTGGCGATCAGCGCCAGGGCGTGGGCGATCATCGCTGCCTGCTGGGAGTGTTCCGTATCGTTCTCCGGCCTGGTATTGCGCATCAGCCCCCAGCGGCTGATATACTTCATCCGGTTGATATACGCGAAAAAATGAAAAGCCATGGCGGTTCCTTTCTGCCAGCTGAACCTGATGATGAAAGGTTACTGCTTTGCATCAATAATTTTTATATGATCTGATCATCTACTCGGGGTCATCACCACTTCATAACCCATATCTTTTCCTCAGTTCCTGGATAGCCTCAGAGGCGCTTGATACTTTTCCCTGTTCGATCTGGTGGGCGGAACTGTCCAGATCCTTCAAAATCTGTTCCTTGCCGACCGGGGCAAACGGGGACAATTTATCTTCAAACAGCTTCTTGGTCATCTCAAAAATGACCTCGACGTCAGCCTCCGGCAATACCCGGAGCATGGAGATGGTGGATTCAAGGGTGCTCATTTCAATCCCCCTTTCTGCCATTTCATTGTATCTCTTTTCCCGGCGTTTTGCAAGCCTCCAGGAGAACGGACAGTCAGCACATAAAAATCGAAAAGCCGCGCGGCGGTTGGCCGCGCGGCGATTTGATTCCTGTTGATTACAGGTTGTAGCCCAGACGATACTGGATGCGGGAGTAGGTTTCGGTGCCGACGATGCCGTCCACCTTCAGGCCTTCGCGGCGCTGGAAGGTCATGACCGCCTTTTCGGTGGTGGCGCCGAACTTGCCGTCGTCATCCCACTCGTTGAGGTAGCCCAGCTTGATCAGCTTCTGCTGCAGGGCCTTGACGGCCGTGCCCCAGCTGCCGCGCTGCAGCTTCGTGCTGCCGATGATGACTTCGCTGCTGGATTCCACGTAGGGCTCGGTCACCTGTTCGCTCTGGGTTTCGGTCAGGGCGCGGAGGTAGGGCCAGGTCTGCGGGCCGATCTTGCCGTCGATCTTCAGGTGCTTGTCGCGCTGGAGACGCTTGACGGCATTCTCCATCAGGGTGCCGAACACGCCGTCCTGCACGCCGGTGTAGTAGCCGCCGGCGATCAGGTACTGCTGAGCCAGACGGACGCTGGAGCCATGGCTGCCCAGGGACAGGGTAGCGGGATAGTAGGTATCCTCAGAGATGTTGTCGGGATCCATCGCTTCGTCAGCCTGCTGGGCCACCAGGGTATTGGTGGACCACATGAGGCGGCGGCTCGCCGCGTCAGCCTGACCGGTCACGCCGACGCCGTTGTTGGCCTGCAGACGCTTAAGGGCGTTCTTGGTCGCCAGATCGAAGTAACCGTTGGTCACATCGCCGGGTTCGGGATCGGACTTGACAGCGGAAGAGGGCAGGTACTGCAGGGAGATCAGACGGAGCTTCAGGATGTAGACGTCATAGCCGCGCATGCCCATGTACAGGGTCCTGCGGGGAGCCTTGCTGGAGCTGAAATAGGTGGAAGGATTGCTGTTCATGGCGTTGTAGGTCTTTTCGCCGACGATGCCGTCCACGCTCAGGCCGACAGACTGCTGGAAGCTCTTGACAGCGGCGGTGGTGGCGGAGTCATACTCGCCGGAAATGCTGCCGTTGTAGTTGTAGTAAACACGGAGCCTGCGCTGCACGTTGCGGACCTGCTCGCCCTTGGTGCCGGGGCGGATGGTCTGGAAGTCCAGGTCGGACTTATGGATGCTGTCATCCGCAGACAGAGCGTACCAGGTGTTGGCGCCGATCTTGCCGTCCACATTCAGGTTGTTGCGGCGCTGGAAGTTCAGGACCGCGTTCCTGGTGTTGGTGCCGTAGATACCGTCAATGCTGCCGGTATAATAGCCGTAGTACTTAAGCCTGACCTGCATGTAGGCGATATCCAGCTCGCCATCCGGGAACTCGACTTCATCAGTATCGTCGCGCATCCCCTTAAACAGCATATGGTCATAAGTCCCCTTGGGGTTTACATAAATTGTCTTCGGTTTTGCAAAAGCCGCTGTACTGGACATCAGGATCAGGACCGCCAGCATCAGCGAAATGAATTTCTTACTCATGGAATCATCCTCCTTCGTTCCTTGGCTGGTAAGAGAATGATAACATAAACAGATTTCCATTGTGTTACATTCATATTGAATTTGCAGGAAGTTTATGCAACATATGTAAACAGAACTTTGTAAGATTCTTTAATAGAATCGGACAGTCGGAAACAAAGCGGTGACGTTTCTTTGGATCGTCTGTTTTTCCTCATGCAGCAGGCATTTTTGCATGATGCTGGCAGCCCGGTCCCCGCCGCTCCGTCCGTTTTCCGGCCCAAACCTCCCGGATTTTGTGACGAAATTGGTAACAAATTCCCTTCCGTCCGTCACAGAACGGACGGGGTAACTCCCCTGAGATCAAAAGGAGTTTGCCAGCTGAAGGTGGGGGTGATCAGGGGGATTCCTCCCCCTGATGATAATCCGCAGTACCGGCTTTGCCGGTGCGAGGAGCATTTTTGCGGAGCAGAATATGCTTTTGGAAGAGAAGACATCTTCACTTCTGCGGGAGCAAAAATGCGTACCTTGCGGATTTGCCGCCCGGGAGTCCCGTCAGGGACGAGAGGCAAATCCGTCGGGGGGTTCCGTAGGGGGGTCGCAAGACCCCCATGCGGTACCAGATTATTCTCCAGCCAGGAAGGCGTAGCGGGCGGTCAACCCCTCTAAAGTGCGGACCGGCTGGGTCCAGCGGGACAGGGGGACGGCCGACAGGCCCCGGTCTCCCCCCTCGGCCTGGCAGACGACCAGGGGCACATTGGTCACCGTGTGTACGGCGATACCGATCACCTGCAGCCTTTCCCCCTGCCAGGAAAGGTAGCGGCCCCTCGGAACGCGCATTTCCCCGCTCAGGCGGGACAGGGTGTCCCGGTGGGCCTGATAGAAGTCCTCCCGGTTCAGGCTGGCGGAGAGGGCCGGATCCCCCAGGATTTCCTCAGGGTACAGCCAGCGGCCGTCCTCGGGGGCCGGTACGTCCTGGCCGGCGAAGGCCAGATAGACGTCCTGGATGAGGCCATGCTCCCGGTCCATCCGGTGGCTCAGCAACCGCAGGGCGCTGACGTCGATCTGCGCGCCTAGGTGGATGCGGGCCTGGGTGAGGGCGGCGGCCAGGCTGCTCTCCCCCGCGGGGGTGTAGCCCTGGAAAAGGCCCAGGCTCTCACCGCCTTTCTTCCATAATATTTGTCCGTCCTGGCGAAGGGGGACCAGCAGCCAGGAAAGCCGGAAATCCCCCGGTCTTAAGTCGTCCGTGTCCTCCGCCGTCCGGCCGCTCCTTTTTTCCAGGCCGTTGTACAGATCAATCAGCATGCTTCTGTGTTTCCTTTCCGATGGTTTCGCTCAGCCACTGGAGCCCCTCGCGGTAGCCCTCAAAGCCCTTGCCGTAGATCACCTTCTGGGCGTAGAGGGAGACGTAGGAAAACTGCCGGAAGGCTTCCCGCTTGGAGATGTCGGACAGATGGACCTCCACCGTCGGCAGGGCGACGGCCTTGAGGGCGTCCAGAATGGCGACGCTGGTGTGGGTATAGGCCGCGGGGTTGATCAGGATGCCGTCCGCCGTGTGCAGGGCCTGCTGGATCTTGTCTACCAGCGCCCCCTCGTGGTTGGACTGAAACAGCTCCACTTCGACCCCGATTTCTTCGGCGGTCTTCCGGATCATCTCTTCCAGGGCGGCAAAGCTCCTGTCCCCGTATACGGCCGGTTCACGAACCCCCAGCAGGTTCAGGTTCGGGCCGTTCAGTACCAAAATGCGCATGAAAATCCTCCAGAATGGCTTTCGCCAGGTTTTCCAGTGAAGTGTCATTCTCAAAGACGGCGTCCGCCAGGGCCTGATAATAGGGCATCCTGGCCTCCCGCATCTTTTCCAGCACCCGGGCGGACTGGGAGAGGGGCCGTCCGGCCCGATCCAGCTTGTCCACCGGCCGGTCGATCAGGCAGATATAGCCGTTCAGCCGCATGATGTCCCGGTTTTCGTCGCGCAGGACGGCCCCGCCCCCGGTCGCGATGACGCAGCCGCCGGAAAGGCAGGCCTCCTTCAGGGCCTCCGTCTCGCGGTCCCGGAAGCCGCTTTCCCCGAAGCACTCGAAGATGTCCGGGATTTCCATCTTCGCCTTTCGGACGATCATCTCGTCCGTGTCCACAAAGGGGCGGTTCAGGGCCCGGCTCAGCAGGCGGCCCGCCGAGGTTTTCCCGCTGCCCGGCATCCCGGTCAGAATCAGGTTGACCTTTTCCCGGGAGAGGGCCAGGAAGGCCCGCTCCGCCTCCTGCACCGGGACCGCCCGGTCCATAAACAATTCCTCCGAGGCGCAGGCCTGCTCCACCAGCATCCTCAGGCCGTTGGCGTATTTGAGCCCCCACTTTTCCGCCTCCAGCGTCAGCCGGGTGCGCAGGGGGTTATAGATGACGTCCAGCACCGCTTCCAGTCTGGGGAAGCGGTTCAGATCCAGCAGGGGCGGCTCGTAGGGGCGGGGGTACATCCCCACCGGGGTCGCGTTGATGATCACCTGGGCGTTTTCCGCCGTCCGGTACACCGTTTCGTAGTTGACGGGGCCGGAGCGGGACACCCGATAGATCTTGGCCGCCCCGGCCGCCTGGGCTACGTACCAGGCCGTATGGCCGGTGCCGCCGCTGCCCAGGATCACCACGACCTTGTTTTCCAGCGTGATCCCCGCCTGGTCCGCCATGGCCATCAGGCCGCGGGCATCCGTATTGTCCCCATAGAGGGTGCCGTCCCCACGGCGCACGATGGTGTTGACGGACCCGATCCCCAAGGCGATCTCCGATACCTCGTCGCAGAAGGGAATGACCGACTGCTTGTAGGGGATGGTGACGTTGATCCCGTCAAATTCCATTTTTAAAAGGAAGTCTTTCAGTTCCGAGGCGTCCAGGTCCATCAGCCGGTAGTCCGGGTTGCCAAGCAGGGCGTGCAGCCGGGGCGAAAAGCTGTGCCCCAGCGGATGGCCGATCAGATAATAGCTCATACCCTATACCTCCTGATACGCGCCCAGGAAGACGAACAGCGGCAGCTCGTCCGACAGGCTTTTTAACAGCCTTCTCACACCGGGCTCGCCCACGCTGGCCTCCAGGTCCGCGTAGAACAGGTAGCGGAAGTTGGAGCCCTCGTCCGGCCTGGACTCGAGCTTGGTCAGGTTCAGGCTGCCGGCGGCAAAACGGGCCAGCACCCGGCTGAGCGACCCCGGCTCGTCCGGCAGGCTGAACAGGAGGGACAGCTTGTTGGCCCCGGGATAGAGGCGCGGCTCCTTTTCGATGATGATAAAGCGGGTGTAATTGTTGTCCGTATTCTGGATGTGGCTTTGCAGGATGTCCAGCCCGTACTGGGCGGCGCAGCTCTCCGAAGAGATGGCGGCCAGGGTCCCGTCCCCGGAGGCGGCCACTTCCCGGGCCGCCATCGCCGTGTTGGCGCAGACCCGGGTTTCCACCCCGGAAAGGCTTTTGAGGAACGCGCTGCACTGGCCGAGGGCCTGCTCGTGAGACAGGATCACCCGGACGTCCGAAAGCTTGGTTCCCTTTTTCGCCAGCAGATGGTGGCGCACGTGGAGCTTGACCGACCGGACGATAAAAAACGAATGGGACCGCATCAGGTCGTACACCTTCGTGACCGACCCGTGGGCGCTGTTTTCAATGGGCAGGACCCCAAAACGGGCCCGCCCCTGCTCCACTGCCTCAAACACGTCGTCAAAGCTGCTTTGGTACACGATGTCGGCAAAGCGGAAGGCCCGGTCCGCCGCGGCCTGGGAATAGGCCCCTTCCACCCCCTGGCAGGCGACGCGGGCGGCATGGGGAAAGCCGTTTTCCTCGGTCGACGGCAGGGCAAAGGCCTTTTCCTCCGTCAGAAGCTGGATCTGGTAGGAGCGGGACAGCTGCAGGATCTCGCTGTAGAGGAGGCGGGCGTATTCGGCCATGCCGCCCGCTCGCTCGCTGACCCCGGCCAGGATCTTCCTCTCCCGGGCCCCGTCATAGACGGGCTTTCCCGTTTCCTTTTTATAGGCAGCCACCTGGGCGGACAGCTCCATCCGCTTTAAAAACAGCGGCAGCAGCTGGTCGTCCACCCGGTTGATCCCTTCCCGGATTTCGCTTAATTCCATGATTTCCTCCTATAGCAGCAGGTCGGCCAGGGCCAGGGCCGCGGCGGCTTCCACGCAGGGCACCGCGCGGAGGGCCACGCAGGGGTCGTGCCGGCCGCGGACGGTCAGCTCCCTGTCCTCCATCCGGGACAGACTGACCGACAGCTGGGGCTGGGCAATGGACGGCGTCGGCTTGAAGGCCGCCCTGAACAGAAGCGGTGCCCCCGTGGACAGGCCGCCCAGGATGCCCCCGGCGTGATTGGACAACAGCGTGACCTGCCCGTCCCGCACCCGGTAGGGGTCGTTGTTCTGAGAGCCCCGCAGATGGGAAGCGGAAAAGCCCTCGCCGAACTCGATCCCCTTGACGGCGGGGATGGCGAAGACCGCCTGGGAAATGCGGTTTTCAAGGCCGTCAAACATGGGGCCGCCGAGCCCCACCGGCAGGTGCAGAACCGCGCACTCGATGAGGCCGCCCACGGAATCGCCCAGGGCCCGCATTTCCTCCGCCTTTTCCAGCATCTTTTCCCCCTGGTCGGAAGAAAGGACGGGGAAGCCTTCCTTTAGTTTGTCCAGCGTGTCGTCGTCCGTCAGAAGCGGGTCGAAGGCTTCGTCCCGGACGTCTCCTACGGAAAGCAGGTGAGCGCCAATCAGGACCCCGCGCCGGGCGAGCAGCTGCATCAAAATGCCCCCCGCCGCGCAGAGCGGGGCCGTCAGCCGGGCGGAAAAATGGCCGCCTCCCCGGGCGTCCTGAAAGCCCCGGTATTTGACGGCCGCCGGATAATCGGCGTGGCCCGGGCGGGGAACATCCCTGAGTTCGTCATAGTCGCCAGAATGGGTATCCGCGTTGTCCATCAGCACGCACAGGGGCGCGCCGCAGGTCTTTCCGTTCAGGAGGCCCGAAACGATGTGCGGCTCGTCCGTCTCCCGGCGGGGCGTCGTCCCCCTTTGCCCCGGCGCGCGGCGGGACAAAAAGCAGCGAAGCTCCTCCAGGTCGACCGCCTCCCCCGCGGGCAGGCCGTCCACCACACAGCCGATCTTTTCCCCGTGGGACTGGCCGAAAATGCTCACGTGGATCTTATTCCCGAATACCGACGACATCAATGGTCCCTCCCAGCGCCGTAATATCGTCCCAGAAGGACGGATAGGATTTCTGCACCGCTTCCGCGCCGCTGATTTCGCTTGGGCCCGCGCAGCGCGAGGCCCCAGCCAGGGCGGCCATCACGATGCGGTGGTCGCCGTACCCGTCGACTGCTCCGCCCGCGCAATGGTCAGAGCCCTCGATGACCAAAGCGTCCCCTTCGATCCGCGCCCGGCCGCCCAGGGAATTCACCATGGCGCAGACGCTCTCCAGCCGATCGCTCTCCTTGAGGCGGAGCCGCCCGGCGTTCTGGAGGCAGCTGGTCCCTTCGGCGTGCATCAGCAAAGCCGCCAGGGCCGGCACCATGTCCGGGATGCCGGAAACGTCCTGGGTCAGGGCGGTGAGGCGTTCCGCCCGCTCCACGGTGACGGAGCTTTCGTCCTGGCTCAGCTTGACGCCCATCCGTTCAAGCAGGGGCACGATCCGTCTGTCGCCCTGAGCGCTGTCCGCCTGGAGCCCCTCGACCGTCACCCGGCCCGTCAGCACTCCCAGGGCCAATGGGAAGGCCGCGCCGGACCAATCCCCCTCGGCCTCTGCCCGGCCGGGGCTCACATAGCGCTGGCCGCCGGGGACGGTGATGCGGTCTTCCGTCATCTCCGTCTTTACCCCGAACAGGCGCATTACTTCCCTCGTGATCGCGATATAGGCGGCGGATTCCAGCCGGCCCCGGATGTCGATGACCGTTTCCCCGATCAACGGGGCGGCCAGCATCAGCCCGGTAAAATACTGGGAGCTGATGCCGCCCGGCAGGGAAAAGCGCCCGCCCAAAAGGCCGCCGGACACTTGAAGCGGCAGCCGGTCCCCCGAGACGGAAACCCCGTGGGCCGTCAGCTCTTCCGTCAGCTCCGACAGGGGCCTTTGCGGCAGCCGGCCGCGCCCGGTAAAAGAAGCCCCGGAGAGGGCCGCCGCCACCGGCAGCAAAAACCGCAGCGTGGAGCCGCTCTCCCCGCAGTTAAGGTGAGGACAGGGAATCTTTTCCGCCAGCGGGATCACCCGCACACATTCCCCTGCCCTTTGAAACCTTGCCCCAAGGGCCGAAAGGCAGGCAGCCGTCGCCTCCATATCGGCGTTCATGGAGGGGAGGACGATCTCCGTTTCCCGGTCTGAAAGGGCCGCGCAGATCAGCAGCCGGTGGGCGGCGGACTTGGAGGGCTGGGCCCGGAGGGACCCTTCCGCCCGGAAGGGAGTGACCCGCATCTTCATGGCATCAGCCCCATTTCCACATATTCGCGCACCTGCTCCAAAGGAAGCATGTGCAGCCTCGTTTCTCCCAGCCGGAGCGGCACGCAGACCGCTATGCCCCCGTCTGTCCGCTTTTTGTCCCGGAGGATGGCGGCCGCCACGTCCTGAGCGGCGGCGGGGAACGAGACTGGCAGGCCGTTTGCCTGCGCCCCTCTCAGGATAATCTCTTCGTCCAGTTTCGTCAACCCCATTTTCCTGGCCGTCCGCGTTTCCGCGATCATGCCGATGGCCACCGCCTGGCCGTGGGACAGGGAAAACCCGCTCAGCCATTCGACCGCGTGGCCGACGGTATGGCCAAAGTTGAGCAGCTGGCGCTTGCCCTTGTCCTTTTCGTCGCCCACGACGAAGGAGCGCTTGATTTCGACATTTTTCTGCACCAGCTCCTCCGCCTTCTCCCGCCAGGAGCCCGCGGCAAGCAGCGCAAACATCTCCCCGTCCGCCAGGACACCGTGCTTGAGCATTTCCGCCGCCCCGTCCTGCCAGCGCAGGTCCGGGAGGGTATCAAAGGTCTCCGTATCGCAGAGCACGAGGATCGGCTGGTGGAACGCGCCCACCATGTTTTTCCCCTCCGGCAGGTCGATGGCCGTTTTGCCGCCGACAGAGGCGTCCACCGCGCACAGCAGGGTGGTGGGGACCTGTACAAAGGGAATGCCGCGCTGATAGGTGGCCGCGCAGAAGCCGGTCATATCCCCCACGACCCCGCCGCCCAGGGCCACCAGCAGGTCGGACCGCGTCAGTTCCGTGCGGATCAGGAAGCGCTGGATGTCCAGAAAGGTCTCCGCGCTTTTGTGCTCCTCCCCCGCCGGCATCACGTAGCTTTCCGCCGAAAAGCCCGCACCCTGTAAAGACGCCAGCGCTTCTTCCAGGTACAGCGGGCCGACCGTACTGTCCGTCACCACGACGGCGCGGCAGGGCCGGTGGACAAGGGCCAGCTGCCCGCCCAGTTCCCTGAGCAGGCCCCTCCCGATCCGCACCTGATACGGTTTTTCCGTGAGGATGTCGACTGTCCTCATTTTCGGTCCTCCCTGTCCATCTGTTCCTTGGTTTCCCGGCCCTCCCGGAGAAGATCGCGCATTCTATCCCAATCGCTGTCCCGAAGGGCGTCCCGGTACAGGGCCAGCCGCTCCATCAGCCCCTCCACCTCGCTGAGCAGGTTTTCCCGGTTGTCCATGAAGAGCTCGGTCCACATGACCTCGTTCAGGTAGCTGACGCGGGTCATGTCCCGGAAGCTGCCAGCGGAGTAGCCCTTGTGCTGCAGGGACAGAGGGGCCTTTACATAGGCGCTGGACACCACGTGGGCCAGCTGGCTGGTCAGAGCGATCATTTCGTCGTGATGCTCCGGCGTGGTCATTTCGTAGCGGCCAAAGCCCGCGGCGTCCAGGACGTTTTTGAGCTTGTGCAGCTGGCCCAGCGTCGCGTCCTTCCTCGGACACAGGATCATCGACGCCTTTTTGAACATGGTGTCGGAGGAATGGTCCAGGCCGATCTTTGCGACCCCGTCCATCGGATGGCCGCCCACAAAGGTAAACCCGTACTGGTCCGCGATCTCCCATGCCGGCCCGCAGACCGCCCGCTTGACCCCGCAGGTGTCCATGACGACCGTATCCCTTCCGATCATCGGGCCCTTGGTCCGCAGCCATTCGACCGTCCCGCCGGGATAGACGCACAGCAGGATCACCTCACACTGGCCGATCCTTTCATCCGTCAGCTCCCCGTCGATCAGCCCCATCTGGAGGGCTTTGTCCAGCGTCTCCGGGTTCCGGTCCGTGCCAAAGAGCGTATACCCGCCCCGCTTCATGATCCGGGCCATCGACCCGCCGATCAGCCCCAGCCCCACAACTCCAACGATCATGTTCATCTTTCCTTTCAAAAAAAATCCCCACTTCAACGAGCAATCTGCCGGACGATTCATCATCATCCGGCAGAACAACAAAAAATAGGTAGGAGGGAGGAAGTAGGAGGGAGGAGGTAAAAAGTGAGGAGTGAGGAATGAGGAGTGAGGAGTTGAAATTGGTCAGATGAATTTGCGCATTCGCTATTTAACTCCTCACTAAGTGAGCGATAGCGAACGGTCACTCCTCACTATACCTCCTACCTACTCCCTCCTACCTCCTACCTTTTTTCAGCCTTTGGCTGAGCCCAAGTACGCTGCTTTGATGCCCGGGTCGTTCAGGAGTTCGGCGCCGGTGCCCTGCATGCCTAAGAAGCCTGTTTCCAGAACGAAGGCGAAATCGGCGATTTTGAGGGCGGCGTTGGCGTTCTGCTCCACCAGGAGGATGGTGATGCCTTCCTCGTGCAGGGTCTGGATAATGCGGAAGATGTCCCGGATCACCAGTGGGGCCAGGCCTAAGGAGGGCTCGTCCATCATCAGGATCTCGGGGCGCATCATCAGCGCCCGGCCCACGGCCAGCATCTGCTG
>DGRV01000073.1:0-416 GCA_002391225.1 Christensenella sp. UBA4379 | reverse complement strand
CATCTGCTGCTCGCCGCCGGACAGGGTGCCGGCCAGCTGCCAGTGCCTTTCCTTGAGGCGGGGAAAGAGTTGGTAGACGTGCTCAATGTCCGCCGTCAGGTCGTCCTTGCGCAGGTACGCGCCGATTTTGAGGTTCTCCAGCACCGTCAGGTTCGGGAAAACGCGCCGTCCCTCCGGCACCATGCAGATGCCCTCCGAGACGATCTTCTGCGGGCTCTGGCCGTTGATGACGTTCCCGTCATAGGTGATCGTGCCGGACTTGACCGGCACCAGGCCGCTGATGGCCCGGAGGGTGGTGGATTTGCCCGCGCCGTTGGCCCCGATGAGGGTGACGATGCTGCCCTTTTCCACCTCGAAGGAGATGCCCTTGAGGGCCTCGATGCCCCCGTAGCTGACCTTGAGGTTCATGACCTTCA
>DGRV01000016.1 GCA_002391225.1 Christensenella sp. UBA4379 | reverse complement strand
GCCCGGCCTTGACCGTCGCACCCTTGCAGAGGTTTTTAAGGTCACGCTCGCTGCCGCCCATACCGCTGCCCTCATTGGTGCAGAAGGGGATAACAGTCTTGCCGGTCAGGTCATATTTTTCAAGCAGAGTGAACATACACATAGGCATCGTGCCCCACCAGTTGGGATAGCCGAGAAAGATGGTGTCATAGCCGTCCAGGCTTTCGGGCAGCTTTTTGACGGCGGGAAGCTCTCCCGCCTTCTGCTCGGCCTGGGCCTCCTTGATGCAGGTCATATAGGAGGCGGAATACGCTCGCACGGGCTCCACCTCGAACAGATCGCCGCCGACGGCCTTCTGAATGAATTCCGCCACGCGCTCGGTATTGCCCTTGGCGAGCTGCTGCAGGCTGCCGTTTACATAGTTTTCCCCCTTGCGGGAATAGTACAGGATCAGGTTGGCCATGGTGTTTTCCTCCTCCGGTTGCTTCATTCTTACAATTGGATTATAATGGAAGATGAAGAAGGAAACAATGGCCGCTTTTGAAGATCCGGCCCCTTATGCCACTGATTTTGAAAAAGCGTTGCGTAAAGTTTGGAGGACGGCATGAAGCTGACGGGCACTGAGGACCTGCGGGTGCAGAAAACCATCGAAGCCATCCGCACCGCCTTTGAACAGATGATCTGCGAGATGGATTATCATGAAATGACGGTGAAGGAGCTGTGCGAACGGGCGAAAATCAACAAAAAGACCTTCTACCGCTATTATCCCGCCATGGACGACCTGCTGCTGGAATTGCAGATGGAGATTTCCTCCGAATACATCAAGCGGATCTCCCGCTACCGCCTGCCGGAGGAGCTGGACAAGGTCAACGAGAGTTTTTTCCGCTATTCGGTGGAAAAGGGGGAGGTTTACGAAAAGATCACCTGTGCTTCCGGCTATACCTCGATCCGGAACCGGATGATCGGCCGGGTCAACGAGGCGACCTGGGAAAAGAGTGCCTGGTACAACAACATCCCGGACTGGCAGCGGCATATGCTGATCGTATACGTCCAGTTCACTTTAGTGGAGCTTTACAAGCAGTGGGTGGCGGACGGCAAAAAGATCCCCGTGGAGGAGGTCATCCAGCTGAGCAACTGCCTGATCTGTAAGGGGATCGACGGCTTCAGAAGCCCGGCGATCGGGTGGAGAAAATAAAGACAGACAACCAGAAACCATGAAGGAGACAGATATGAAAATCATGGATTTGACAGCATACCGGCCTCTGCCGGTCACACCGCTGGGCGAAGATTTTGCGGCCGGCGATCCCGCCGGGAATCATCTGAGCGTAAACAGCTATTATCTGGAAAAGAACGGGCGGCCCTTTTTCCCCGTTTCCGGGGAGTTCCATTACAGCCGCATGGAGCCCGGCCGCTGGGAAGACGAGCTGATCAAGATGCGGATGGGCGGGGTGAACGTGGTCTCCACCTACATCTTCTGGAACCATGTGGAGGAAAAAGAGGGCCGGTTTGATTTTACCGGCCGGCGGGACCTGCACCGCTTTGTGTCCCTGTGCGCCAAACACGGCCTGTACGTGATCCTTCGGGTGGGCCCCTTCGCCCACGGGGAGGCACGGAACGGCGGCCTGCCGGACTGGCTGTACGGCAAGCCCTTTGAAGTGCGCACCACGGATCCCGGCTTTCTGCGCTATGTCCGCCGCCTGTACGCCCGGATCGGGGAACAGGTAAAGGGCCTGTTCTATCAGGACGGCGGCCCGGTCATCGGCGTGCAGCTGGACAACGAATACATGCACTCCTCCGCCATGTGGGAAATGACGACGGGGATCTCCGACGAGTGGGTGAACCGGGGCGACGAGGGGGAAGCCTACATCCTGGCGCTTCGGGACATCGCCATTTCCTGCGGGCTGACCCCGGCGTTTTTTACCGGGACGGCCTGGGGCGGGGCGGCCTATTCCGACAAGGTCCTGCCCCTGTGGGGCGGCTACGCCTACCGGCCCTGGATCTTTTATTCCCACCGGGGCGAACATCCGGCGACCGAGGAATACGTCTACGAGGATTACCATCACCGGGGGGCGGACTGGGCGGATGATTTTGCCCCGGCCTACGACCCGGAAACCAGGCCCTACGCCTGCTGCGAAATGGGCGGCGGCATGATGTGCTGCTATTACTACCGCTTTATTTATCCCTACAAGAGCGTGGATGCCCTGGCTAACGTCAAGCTGGGCTCAGGGTGCAATTTCCTTGGGTATTACATGTTCCACGGCGGCACCAACCCCATCGGCAGGAACGGGGCGTATCTGAACGAGTCCCAGGTGTCCAAGATCAGCTATGATTATCAGGCGGCCCTGGGCGAGTTCGGCCAGGTAAGGGAAAGCTATAGGCGGCTCAAAACCCTTCATTACTTTACCCGCTTTTTCGGGGACCGGCTCGCGCCCATGGAAACCGTCCTGCCGGAAGGTGCATCCCGCATTAACCCGGAGGACCTTCACACCCTGCGCTTTGCCGTGCGGACGGACGGGGAAAGCGGCTTCCTTTTTATCAACAATTTCCAGGACCACCGGACGATGACGGAAAAAAAGGACGAGCAGATCCTGATCCGGACGGTGGGGGAGGAGTACCGGTTCTCCATCAGCATCGCGCCGGATGAAAACGCCGTTCTGCCCTTCCACATGGATTTGGACGGGATTTTGCTTCAAACCGCCAGCGCCCAGCCGGTGCTGCGGACGGTGATCCACGGCCGGGTGACTTATGTGTTCATGATCCCGGAGTGCATGGACGGCTCCTTCCGCTTTGAGGAGGGGGCGCGTTTGTCCGGCGCAAAGACCTTTTTCACGGTGGAAAAGGGCGGCGCAAAAGTGGACGTGCTGGTACTCAGCCGTGAGGAGGCCGACCGGCTCTACCTGCTCCGGGACGGCAGCCTGGTGATGAGCGACGCCGCCCTGCTGGAGGATGAAAACGGGGCTCTTCGGCTGGAAACGGTGAACGCCGAGAACATCCTTTCCTGCTTCCCGGAAGACAGGCTCCTGGGCAGGGCCGAGCGCCTGGATAGCCTCGGCCCCTGGGGCCGCTACCGCGTGCAGACGGAGGAAAAGACCGTCAGCGTCCGCGTGGAGCCCGCCGCTCCCTGCCGCTGGCGGCTGCGCCTTCCAAAGGACGCGCTTTCCGGTCTTAAGGACGTCAGGCTCCGCATCTTCTACCGCGGCGATATCGGGATGCTGTTCGTAAACGACAGGATGCTCAGCGACAACTTCTGCAACGGCGACGTCTGGGAAGTGGGCCTGTCGGAAATCAGGGACCGCCTGAACGGAAGGATGGTGCTCAAAATCTCCCCGATCCGCGAAGGCGCCCACGTCAGCGCGGAGACCGCCATGGCCGCCCGCAGCGAAGAAGTCCTTTCCGAGATCGCGGAGCTTCAGGACGTTCAGGCCCAGCCTGTCTATGAGATCCGCCTGTAAACAGTCTGCGGCGTGACATAAAAAGATTGCGCATCCGCCTGAATTTGGATATAATAGCAGCAGCCGTCCGGGCGGATCAAGAAAACCGCCGGCGCGGCGACGCACCTATTCCATTGTCCGGAGGAAACAACATGCTCAAACGCCTGACCCTGCTCCTGGCTGTGCTGGCTTTGCTCTGTCCCTGCTGCCTGGCGGAAGAGGAGGAAGACGAGTTCTTCTTTTCGGTACCCGTCCCCGAAGAAACGGTCCAGCAGGAAGAAGCCCAGGAGGCCCCCAAAAAGGAACGGCTGTCCAGGGAAACGCTGATGTCCTTCTTTACGGATTCCGCCTTTGTGGGCGATTCCGTGACCGAGCGCGTCCGGACCTACGTCAAGGACCAGCGCAAGGAGGAGGAGCCAGGCCTTCTTTCCAACGCGAAATTCCTGGTCAAGCAGAGCTACATGCTCTTTATGGCCAGCAAGAATTACGTGTCCCAGAAATCCGCCAACCTGACCTACAACGGCCGGGAGATGTCCCTGTGCAACATCATGGGGGCCATGAAGCCGAAACGGGTTTTTATCCTGCTGGGCATCAACGACTATATCGGCGAAAAGATCGACAAGGGGATGGAGTACGTCACCCGCACGGTGGAGCTGATCCACAAATACTCCCCGGACACGGAAATCTACTTCCAGTCCCTGACCCCGGTAACGCGGAATTTCTGCAAGCGCAAGGACTTCCGCACCATGTGGGACGAGTACAACGAGGCCCTCAAAAAACTGAGCGAAACGGTGGATTTCACCTACATCGAGATCGCCGCCGGCCTCAAGGACGAAGAAGGCTATCTGCCGGACGAATGGTCCACCGATCGGGAATACCACGTCAACAACAAGGGCATTCCCATCTGGATCGACGAGCTGCTGGACTTTGCCCAGCAGCAGTATGAGCAGGGCCTTTGGACGCCCGAATGAACAGCGGCAGGAAGGACCGATTCGGTGACCCCCGTCCGCGCCTTGTCCGGGCGCTAAAGTGGACCTCGCTGATCATGCTCCTGCTTTCCCTGTATGAAATCGGCGTTCGGTGGAGCGACCTTGTAGGCGAGGTGCGCATGGTGGCCCATCTGGTCCGGGGCGGCAGGCTTACCTGGGGCGAGTTCCTTAGCACCTACATGTGGGACCTGAACAGCTTCCCCATGGCCGGGTACATGGTCCTTCGTGCCCTGCTTTCCCTGTGGGCCCTTTCCGCCCGCTGTACCAGGCGTGCCTGCGCATGGATGATCCTGCCCGCCGCTTTGCTGACGGTACTGGGCTTCACGCTCAGGGACGGCCTGCTTGGCGGGGCGTTTCGCCTTGTCTCCATGCTGCCGCTGCTTTTGTTCCTTACGCTGTGCGTGATCCATGTTTGTCTCCGGCCGAGGAAAAAGCCCGGCCCGGAGCGGCGGCCGGGGCCCGGCCCCCTCAGGGACGGCCGGCCGGTCAGATAAAGTTTTAACCGGAGGAAATCAAATACAATGAGTATCAAGAATAAAAAAATCCTGCTGGCCGTGGTGTTCGTAGCCGTCCTGGCGGTGGCCGCCGTGCTGATTGTGACCCAAAGCGGGAACAAGGCCGAGCCCAAAGAGATCCTTCCGCTTAACGACGCTGCAAAGAAGGTTTTTTCTGACCTGGACACCCTGACGGCCTATGACGGGGAGGAACTCTACGACATCGTGGGCGTCGCCCCGGAGGATTATACGGAGTTCGTCTACCGGACGGGGGAAAACGATATCGGCCTGATCGCCCGGGAAATCATTCTGGTCCGCGCGAAGGACAGCGAGGCGGTGAATCGGGTGCTCGAGGCGCTGAGCCGCTACCGGGAACGCCGCCAGACCGAGACCCGTACTTACGCGCCGGATATCTATGCCATGCTGGAAAAATCTGCCGTCTCACGAAAAGACCTGACCGCCGCCCTGATCATCAGCGAAGAGAGCGCGAAGGAAACCCAGAGCTTCCTGGCCGGAGAATAACATGGTATTCTGTTCATTTACCTTTCTGCTTTTGTTCATGCCGCTGGTGCTGCTTTTGCACCGGGCGCTGCCGGAACAGGCGAAGCGGCCCTTTCTGTTCGCCGCTTCTCTTTTGTTTTACGGCTGGGGCAACCCGGTCTGGCTGCTGCTGCTGATCTATGTGATGGCACTGGATTACGCGGGCGCTCTGCTGATGGAAAAGCCGCGGCTTCATCGAAAGGGCGTGCTGGCCGGGCTGATCGTGCTGAACCTATTGCCCCTTTTCTATTTTAAATACAGCGGCTTTTTCAGGGATTCCTGGGCGTCGCTTACGGGCGTGTATCTCAATTTCACCCCGCCGCTGCTGCCGGCCGGCATCTCCTTTTTTACCTTCCAGGGGCTCTCCTACCTGATCGACGTGTATCGGGGCAAGGTGCGCGTGCAGCGCAGCTTCCTGCTGTTTGGGCTCTATCTGTCCCTGTTCCCGCAACTGGTCGCCGGGCCCATCGTCCGCTACGCGGACTTGGAGGAGCAGCTGATTGCCCCGCCCCGGGTCACGGACGCGGACATGCGGGCAGGCCTGCGCCGGTTTTTGATCGGGCTTTCCAAAAAGGTGCTGCTGGCGGATGTAATGGGCCAGTACTGGGGCAAGATGAACGGCTCCTTCCAAAGTGCCGGGGCCCTGGGCGCGTGGCTGGGGCTGATGGCCTTCTCCTTCCAGATTTTCTTTGATTTTTCCGGCTATTCGGACATGGCCCTGGGCTTGGGCAAAGCGATGGGCTTTACCTTCTGCGAGAACTTTGACCGGCCCTACCGTTCCCTCTCGCTGACGGAGTTCTGGCGGCGCTGGCACATGAGCCTGACCGGCTGGTTCAAGGAATACGTCTATATCCCGCTGGGGGGCAGCCATGTGAGCGCCTGGCGCAGGGACCTGAACGTGATGATCGTCTGGGGCTTGACGGGGCTGTGGCACGGGGCCGGCTGGCATTTTGTGCTGTGGGGCCTGTACTTCGGTGTTTTGCTGATCCTGGAAAAGCGGTTTTTATTAGGCCGTACGGGCTTTGAAAAGCTCCCTTCCTGGCTGCGGCAGGCACTGACCTATCTGATCGTCCTGCTGGGCTGGGGCATTTTCTCCGGGAAGGGGGAGCTCTGGGGCGCGCTGATCGGGCTCAAAGGCTTCTGCACACCGTCTGGGCTGCTTACGACGCTCAACTTCCTGCCGATGCTTTTGCTGTGCGCCGCCCTTTCCTTCCTGCCTGCTCTGAAGCGGCTTCCTTCCCCGGTGCGCCGCCTGGCCACCCCGGCGCTGGCCGTGCTGTGCCTGGCCGCCCTGGCCTCCCAGGGCTACGCTCCCTTTGTATATTTCCAGTTCTGAGGACGCTTGACCGATGAAAGAAAAGAAGCATTTCCTCCCGGATCGACTCGCTGTATACGGCGGGCTCGGCCTGCTGCTGGTGCTGGGACTTTGCGCCCTGCTTTTGCGGCAGGACTTTTCGGCCTGGGAGCGGCGGAGCCTGACGGGCCTTCCGCAGAACCTTTCCCTGAACAACTGGACGCTGAACGAGGACCTGGAGGACGAGCTTTCCGACCAGGTGCCAGGCAGGCGGTACCTGGTCAACCTCTACGCAGAAGCCCAGGTGCTGACCGGCCGCGCCCAGCAGCTGGAGGCCTGGCCTCAGGGGGATTCCTTCCTGGAGCCGCCGGTTTCCGGCTCCGCCGAGCAGGCGAAACGGCGCGTGTCGCAAATGAAGGAGCTGGCGGGGGAGATTCCCTGCCTGTTCCTGGTGCCGCCCAGCGGCGGTATCCGGCGGATGAACGGGATGCCTGCCCTGGTTAGGATCGTCTATGCGGAAGAAGAGGAACTGTACGAAGCGGTTACGCAGGACGAGCGCTTTGTCCCGGTGAGTCTTTTCTTTTCAGCGATGCTTTCTTCCGAGCCTCCTCTTCCCGATCAGCTTTATTACCGGACGGATCATCACTGGACGTTGGAGGGCGCGTATCGTGCCTATCGGGCCTTCTGTAAGAAGGCTGGACTGGAGCCTGCGAGCCTTTCTGACTTTACATTAACGGAATACCAGCCCTTCCTGGGCACGACCTATTCCCGCTCCGGCCTGCCCTTTGCCAAAGCGGATACCATCCGCTGCGCGGAGCCTGCCTGGCCGGTCCGCCTGTCCGTCCCCGCGGAGGGGATCGAGACGGACCACCTGATTTTCCCGGAGGAGGCGCAGACCTATGACGGCTATGCGGTCTACCTCAAGGGAAATCACGGGCTGCTGGAAATCCGCTCTCCCGAGGCGGAGACGGGGGAGACCCTCGTCGTCTTCAAGGATTCCTTCGCCAACTGCTTCCTGCCCTTCCTGACGAAGCATTATGCCCGGATCATCGCCGCCGACGCCCGGTATATGGAAGGATCTTTCCGGGACGTGCTGGAAAGCGCCGGGGCGGACCGGATCCTCTACCTTTATTCCCTGGACAGCCTGGTGAACGACACCGCCATCACCAGAAAGCTGCGCTGAGCGGGGGCAATGGCCGCCCGGATTCGCGAGGGGGGAACGTCCAATGAAAAAACGTCTTTATGCGCTGCTGGCCGTCCTGCTGGCGGCGTTTTTTTCCCTTCCGGCCCAGGCCGGAGGGTACGTGGAGCTGAAGGCATTCATCACCCGGGAAACGGGCGTTTCTCCTCAGGAAACGGACAGCGGGGCCCTGACGCGCTGCTTCGGCCCTTCGGTGCCGGGGCGGACGGCCCTGGTCTTCGACCTGGAAAACAGCCGGGCCCTGCTGGGGGAGAGGGCCGGAGCGGCAGCCTTTTCCGCGGTCTGCTGGCAGCTGCCCTCCAGGGAGGCGGCCGAGGCCCTGGCCCGGGCCTTCCTGCCCAGGTACGCTTCCTTTTCCGGGGAAGGGACGCTGGCGGTGTCCTTCACGGAGGAAGGCAGCCGGCTGGTAATCCGCTCTTTGGAGGAAGCGGGCCTGCTGGCCCTGCTTCGGGAGCCGCCGCTATCCCGCTCCACCGAGGACGCAGACGCGTCCCCCTGGACCGAATACCGCCTGTACGTCGGCAACCGGAATACGAAGGTCTTTCACTATCCCTTCTGCCCGTCCGTCGGGGACATGAAGGAAAAAAACAAGACCCCTTTTGCCTCCCGGGAGGACGCTGTGTCCGCTGGGTTCAGGCCGTGTCAGCGGTGCCACCCGTGACGGAAAAAAATTTTGTGTTTTACCGTTTTTCAGGTGCCGCCCGCCGATTTTCTGCGTATCAAGAAATGTGCGCGGATGATGCGCACGGCAGACAGGAACGGGGCTCAGCGACAGTTTTCCTTGTCTGCAAGGGAAAATCAGTGCTATAATTCATGAAAGCCGAAACTCGGCGGGAAAGGATGATACATATGTCTGAAAATTTGAATGGAAACAAGAAAGAGGCTGTCAGTTTTTTCCGCCCCAACCCGGTGCTTCGCCGGATGAGCCAGATCGCTGACCGGGCGGGAGGAAACGAAAGTGCCACCTATGCCGGCATCGCCGTCAAGACCAGCTTTTTCCTGGCCGTTACCCTGGCGGGAATGATCGTTTACCTGCTGCTCAATACGTCCGTCTTTGCCAGGGATACCGTGCTGACCACGGTCCATTACGGCAAGACCTTCCAGTTTGACCTCGGCAAGACAGAAGCCATTACGCTGGCGGCCGTGATGATTACCGGCCTGATCAGCCAGCTGGTCGGCATCTTTGCCCGGAAAACCATTCCTGTAACTGGCTCGATTTATTCCTTCTCCCAGGGCTTTGTGATTTCCTTCCTGGTGTTCAAGGTCCTGCAGGGCTACGAATACCTGGGTCTGGAAGCCCTGCTGCTGACCGCGGCGGTCATCGGCGTGATGAGCTGGCTGTATGTCTCCGGCAAACTCAGGCCCACCGAGAAGTTCAACACCATCCTGATGACCCTGGTGATCGGCTCCATCCTGCTGGCGCTGTTCTCCTTCATCTGCTCCCTGATCCCGGTCACGCGTCCCTTCATCATGGCGATGCGGGCGAACTTCGGCCTCTGCGTCGCGCTGGACCTGATCGGCATCGTGATCGCCTCCCTGTTCCTGATTTCCGACTTCGGGGAGATCGACCGCTGCGTCAAGGGCGGCTACCCGAAGAGCACCGAATGGTACGCGGCCTTCGGCCTGGCCTTCACGGTGATCTGGCTGTACATGAAGATCCTGGATCTGCTGATGCGGATCGTTTCCGAAAAAAACAACAAGTAATGCATGTAGCGATGCTTCCGGGCTGCCGCCTGACGCGGCGGCTCCTTTTTTGTTCTGGGGCAGATGCGGGCTGATTTAAGCTCAAAGGATCGGTGGAAATCCCGGCGGTTCTGTGTTATAATCATTCCGACAACATCACTGAATCAAACAAGGAGGAAACATCGGATGAAAAAATGGGCAGCGCTGTTCCTGGTTCTCTGTCTGACGGCCGGTGCCTGCGCACTGGCGGAGGGCGGGGCAAAACGTTCCTTCAGCTTTTCTTCCTCGGAAAAGAAAGAGGCGGAGAGTCTGACGAGCTATCTTTCCGACTTTTCGGGCGGCACGGACGGCTGGTATCCCCGCAGCGCGGGCAGCGCGTCGTTACAGGTGACGCAGGACGGACTGACGATCGTCGGCCGCGAGAGCACCTGGAATTCGCCGGGCCGGGACTTCCCGCTGGAAGCAGGCAAGAAATACACCCTGAGCGTCGACGTGCTCCAGGACGCGGTCGATCAGGCCAAGTTTATGATCTCCGTGGCCCACTCCAAAAACGGAACGGAATCCTATGAGAACCTGGCGAACGGCACGGCCAAGAAGGGGGAATGGACCACCCTGTCCTGCACCTGGACGCCGGGCGTGTTCGACAACTACGTTCTCTACGTGGAGACCTCCGGCAACGGCACCATCGACTTTACCATCAGGAATTTCTCCGTGGAGCTCAACGAGCTTCGCTATGACGCTTCCCTGCCTTCCCTCAAGGAAGTGTACGCGAAATATTTCCCTGTGGGCGCCGCCGTCACTCAGGGCGAGGCGCTGGACCAAAAGCGGATGGACATCTATGCTGCACAGTTTGCCATCTTCACCCCCGGCAACGAACTGAAGCCGGATTCCGTGCTGGATATTGCCGCCAGCCGCAAGCTGGCTCAGGACGACCCAACCGCCGTAGCCGTCCATTTCGACGCGGCGAAGCCGATGCTGGACTACTGCAAGGAAAAGGGCCTGGCGGTCCACGGACACGTGCTGGTCTGGCATTCCCAGACGCCGGACGTATTTTTCCGCGAAGGCTATAACGCCACCGGCAAGTTCGTCTCCCGGGAGGTTATGCTGGGCAGACTGGACAACTACGTCCGCCTGATCATGGCCTACATGCAGGAAAATTACCCCGGCCTCATCGTCTCCTGGGACGTGGTCAACGAAGCCATCGACGACAGCACCGGGAACCTGCGCCAATCCAACTGGACGAAGGTCGTCGGAGATGACTTTGTGGAGCGGGCCTTTGAAATCGCCAGAAAGTACGCTCCCGAAGGGACGAAGCTTTACTACAATGATTACAACACCCCCATGGCGCCCAAGACGGACGGCATCTGCGCCCTGCTGGAGCGGCTGGTGGCGGAAGGCAATATTGACGGCTACGGCTTCCAGAGCCATTTTGCGGTCGGCAATCCGGGCCTGTCCAAGATCCGTCAGGCGATGGAGCGGATCGAGGCGATGGGCCTGCGTCTCCGCGTCAGCGAGCTGGACATCACCATCAAGGCGAACGACGAGCCCAACCTGCGCTCCCAGGCCATCCGCTATGAGAACCTGTTCAGCCTGTATCTCGAGCACGCCGCGTCCTTGGACGCCGTTCAGCTGTGGGGCGTCTCGGACGACCTGAGCTGGCTGGCCCCGCAGTACCCCCTTCTCTTTGACGCACGCATGCAGCCCAAACCCGCGTTTTGGTCCGTCGTAGAACTGGCAAAGTAAATAGGTAGGAGGTAGGAAGTAGGAGGGAGGAGGTATATGGTCGGTGAGAAGGGCAGTAGCAAATGCGTAATGCCTAATGCGTAATGCGTAATTCTGCTGCCGGCCATCTATGCTCATCTAACCAACTCAAACCTCCTACCTCCTACCTACTACTTCCTACCTTACAAATTAGGCATTACGCATTACGAATTACGCATTTTGCCCAATCCCCAGTCCCTAATCCCCAGTCCCTAATCCCTATTCCCTAAAAAAACCTTGACATCACTCCTCCCATGTGCTACAATACTTCTCGGCTCAAAAGAGTCTGTGCCGCAGACAGCTGGCGCGCCGTTTGGCGCTTAAACTTGCCCGCCGAGGACAGAGAGGATGCTATTTGACGATTCTCTGTGCCTTCACGCACAGGGAATCTTTTAATTCAGGCCGGAAAACAGGTGAAAGAAACAATGAGCAAGAACCTCGAAAACAAAAAGGTTGTCGTGAGTGAAATTACCGAGAAGTTCAAGAATGCCCAGTCCGTCGTGGCCGTGCATTACTCCGGACTGACGGTGGAGGAAGTCACCAAGCTGCGTGCCGAGTGCCGCGCCGCGAACGTGGATTACGTCGTTTTAAAGAACACGCTGGTCCGCCGCGCGCTGGACGATATGGGCATCCACGGCTGGGATGACGTGCTGGAAGGCCCGACCGCGTACGCTTTCGGTACGAAGGATCCGGTATCTCCCGCCAAGATCCTCTGCAATTTCATCGACAAGGCCAAGAATGACCATATGTCCGTCAAGATTGGTCTGATGGGCGAGGAAATCATGGACGAAAAGGCTGTCAAGGCCCTGGCTTCCATGCCTTCCCGCGAAGAGTTGCTGGTCCGCCTGGTCGGCAGCCTGAATTCCTCCGTCGCCAAGCTGGTGTACGTCGTCGACGCGATCCGCAAGCAGAAGGCCGGAGAATAATCATTTTCTTATTATTACTTTATCTGAACATTAAATTTGGAGGAATTGATCCATGACTCATGAGGAATTTATTGCCGCGATCGAGTCGATGACTGTCATCGAGCTGAACGATCTGGTGAAGGCTCTGGAAGAGAAGTTCGGCGTTTCCGCCGCTGCCCCCGTCGCTGTCGCCGCTGGCGGCCCCGCCGCTGCCGCTGCTCCCGCTGAAGAGCAGACCGAGTTCGACGTCATCCTGAAGGATGCCGGCTCCGAAAAGATCAAGGTTATCAAGGCTGTCCGCGAGTATGTCGCCGGCCTGGGCCTGAAGGAAGCCAAGGAATTCGTCGAATCGACCCCCAAGACCATCAAGGAAGGCGCTACCAAGGAAGAAGCCGAGAAGATCAAGGAAGCTTTCGCTGCCGTCGGCGCCACCGTCGAAATCAAGTAATTTCGGTTACTTCAAGCAAAAAGGCCACCGGTTCGTCCGGTGGCTTTTTTGCTTGAAGAAAACGCATGGAACGATAAAGAAACAGCCCGCCGTGTCCGGCGGGCTGTATGCGTGAAGCGGATTATTCTTCCTCGGAATCGTCCTCGGGAAGCTCCGCGTTGTGGTAGACTTCGGAAACGTCGTCGTTGTCGTCCAGCATGTCCAGCAGCTTCTGGATCTTGTTGACGGTGTCCGGATCCTCGATCTTGATGGTGTTCTGGGGCACCATCTGCTTATCGGCGGAGAGGAAGGACAGGCCGGCGTTTTCCAGCGCCTCGCGGACGGCGGAGAAGTCGGCCGGATCGGTGTAGATGACGAAGGCGTCGTCTTCCACCTTCATATCTTCCGCGCCGGCTTCCATGGCCTGCATCATGATTTCGTCCTCGTCCATACCGGGCTCCCGCTCGATAACGATGACGCCCTTGTGGTCGAACTGATAGCTGACCGAGCCGGTGGTTGCCATGGAGCCGCCGTTCTTGTCGAAGATGTGGCGGATGTCCGAGGAAGTACGGTTGCGGTTGTCCGTCAGGATGTCGACGATCACCGCCACGCCGCCGGGCGCGTAGCCTTCATAAGAGAATTCCTCGTAGTTGACGCCGCCGCCCTCGCCGGAGGCCTTCTTGATGCTGCGCTGAATATTATCATTCGGCATATTGTTGGCTTTCGCTTTGGCGATGATGTCGCGCAGCTTGCCGTTGACGTTCGGGTCGGGCCCGCCTTCACGGACAGCGATGGCGATCTCACGGCCGATCTTCGTAAAGATCTTGCCGCGCGCGGCGTCTGCCTTGCCTTTTTTCGCCTGAATATTATGCCATTTGGAATGACCTGACATGTAAATCCCTCCTGAAAGTATCAGATACTGCTCTATTTTATCACACGACGATATGATCGTCAAATTTTTTTTCGTATTTGATTTGCAGGTATGATGATTGTGTCTGACTGCAAAATGGCTTGACGCAGCTGAGAAAAGCGGTATAATTGATCTAAGCAGAAGATGCAATGATCCATGTTTATGGTTTTCACTCCGTGCGAAAAAGAAACGGAAGAGATTAAGAACTTGTTGTGTAACGGAACCAATGAAAATGTTTAATCTAAACAGGAGATATCAGGGATGAAACGCTGTGTGGGGATTGCTGTAGTTCTATTTGGCATATTGTCTATTGTATCTGGCTTATGTGAACCAGGAATATTGGTCTTGCCAAATGATCTTTCCCGTATTGAAGAGAAGGCTTTCTATGGCGACTTCAATATGCAGGAGGTTGTTTTACCGGAAGGCGTAAAGTACATTGGGCCCCTTGCTTTCGGCTACAGCGGTTTAACGAAGATTAACTTGCCTTCCAGTTTGGAAGAAATAGACGATACAGCTTTTGATGGAATCAGTCACTTGTCGGCTACCGTAACACCAGGAACATATGCTGCAAACTGGTGGAATGAAAACTGGAAACGGTTTAATGCAGAAACCAAGGTCCTTCAGGTCGGATTTGAAAACTCCTTGTCTGAGCCCGTCGGCCAGGGCATGGTCAAGTGGCAGGAACTGCTGGCCGCCAGAAACGTTAATTTGGCCATTGAACTGTACCCCGATTCCCAGATAGGCAACAAGAATGACCTGATCGACCAGATGCTGCTGGGCGAGCCCATCATGACCCTGGCGGACGGCGCTTTCTTCGCCGACTATGGCGTCAAGGATATGGGCATCGTCTTTGGTCCCTTCCTGTTTGAAAGCTGGGATCAATGCTGGAAGCTGACAGAGTCTGGCTGGTGGAATGAGCAGTGCGCCAAGCTGGAAGGCCTGGGCATCAAGATGGTTGCCGCCAACTGGGCTTACGGCGCCCGTCACACCCTGACCACCAAGCCGATTCATACTGTGGTGGACCTTAATGGTCAGCTTATACGTGTTCCCACCAACGCCATCCAGACCAAGGGCTTCGAAGTCCTGGGCGCTACCCCCGTGGGCATGTCCCTGGGCGATGTGTACACCGCGCTGCAGCAGGACACCATCGACGGCGTTGAAATCCCCCTGTCCGTCCTGTACGGCCGCAAGCACCACGAAGTGGCCAAGTACCTGATCCTGGACGGCCACGTACTGAACTTCACCACCTGGGTCTGTTCTGCGAATTGGTTCAACAGCCTATCCCTTGCACAGCAGGAAGCCCTGATCGAGACCGGTAAGGAAGCCGGCATATATAACAATGGTTTACTGGCCGCAGCTGATGCACATTATTGTGATCTGATGGAAGCAGAAGGTGTTACTATATATCAGCCCACCGCGGAAGACCTGGAAACATTCCGTGCTTTGGCTGAAGATTTCTACAAGCTGGGAGATAGTTTTGGCTGGACTCCTGGATTGTATGAGACGGTTAAAGCAGCGATGAAATAATGATGAAATAGATTAAGTGCTCTGACAAGTATAAACGTCTTGCTTCAAATCAGAAACAAGGCGTTTTTTATGATGTTTTTTGCTTTGTGTAGGGGATTATTAATATGCTTAGGTCGGGCTTGCAGTATCAACCGTTTTGTGATATGATTCATATAACCCCCCATGGGGGATATGGAGGAATGGTCATGAGCGAACATCATCACCCGCATACGGAAACCAAGAATGTGCTGAACCGCATCTCCCGCGCGGCGGGACATCTGGAATCTATCAAACGAATGGTGGAGGAGGGGAGGGACTGCGGCGACGTGCTGATTCAGCTGGCCGCCGTCCGTTCTGCCATCAATAACATAGGGAAGATCATCCTGGCGGATCATATGGAGCACTGCATCGCCGAGGCGGTCGAGCACGGGGACCGGGAGGCGCTGGACCGGTTCAACGAGGCCATCGCCCAGTTCCTGAAATGAAAAATAGAAATCCTGAAGCAACCGTACAGGTTCTTCATGGTGGTGAAAAGAGCGTGAATGTTGTGACGAAGCCGGTTTTCTACGCCATCCTGGCCGCGGCGCTGTACGCGCTGAATTCCCCGCTGTCCAAGCTTCTGCTTCGGGACGTGCCGCCGATCATGATGGCGGGGTTTTTGTACCTGGGCGCGGGCCTGGGCATGACGGGGATGGGGACGCTCCGAAAGCGGACAGGGCACGGCGGCAGGGAAGTCCGCCTGACGCGGAAGGATCTGCCCTATACCCTGGGGATGATCGTCCTGGACATCGCCGCCCCGATCTTCCTGATGATCGGCCTGTCCCGGACCACGGCGGCGAACGCGTCGCTGCTGAACAATTTTGAAATCGTCGCCACTTCCCTGATCGCCATGCTGCTGTTCAGGGAACAGATCAGCCGTCAGCTGTGGGCCGCCATCGGACTGATCACCCTGTCCAGCATCCTGCTTTCCGTGGAGGACGCGGGCTCCTTCCGCTTTTCGGTCGGCTCCCTGTTTGTCCTGCTGGCCTGCACCTGCTGGGGCCTGGAAAACAACTGTACCCGCTGCCTTTCCAGGTGCGACCCGCTGGAAATCGTGGTCGTCAAGGGCTTCTGCTCCGGGATCGGGTCCGTGCTGATCGGTTTTGCGGTGGGGGAAAGCCTGCCGGTATTCGGGGATATACTCAAAATCCTGCTCCTTGGCTTTGTCGCCTATGGGCTGAGCATCTATTTCTATGTGTATGCTCAGCGGTACCTGGGGGCGGCGAAAACCAGCGCCTATTACGCGGTCGCTCCGTTCATCGGGGCCTTCCTCTCGCTGCTGATTTTGCGGGAGAAGCCGGGGGTTCTGTTCCTGATTGCCCTGGCAATTATGATCTGCGGCGTCTGGCTGATCAACCGGCCTGTGAAGGATTAAAACAGAAAAGAAAACATAAAAGCAGCGCCTCGTTCCCAAATCCGGGGATGAGGCGCTGCACGTAGGACGTTTGGATCAACGGCCGAACATGCTGATCAGGAAACCGGCCGCGATGGCGGAACCGATGACGCCGGCCACGTTCGGGCCCATGGCGTGCATCAGCAGGAAGTTGGAAGGATTGGCCTTCTGGCCTTCCTTCTGGGAAACACGGGCGGCCATCGGCACGGCGGAAACGCCGGCAGAGCCGATCAGCGGGTTGATCTTGCCGCCGGAGAGCTTGTACATCAGCTTGCCCACCAGCAGACCGCCGACGGTGCTGAAGCTGAAGGCGACCAGGCCCAGCACGACGATCTTGATGGTTTCCACCGTCAGGAAGCGGGAGCCGACCATGGTCGCGCCCACGCTGATGCCCAGGAACAGGGTGACGATGTTCATCAGGGCGTTCTGCGCCACGTCGGACAGACGCTCGGTCACGCCGGTTTCCTTGAGCAGGTTGCCGAACATCAGGCAGCCGATCAGGGGAGCGGTGGAGGGCAGCAGCAGGACGACGAAGATCGTCACGACGATGGGGAAGATGATCTTCTCGGTCTTGCTTACTTCACGCAGCTGGGTCATCTTGACGCTGCGTTCCTTTTCGGTGGTCAGCGCCCGCATGATCGGGGGCTGAATCATCGGGATCAGGGCCATGTAGCTGTAGGCCGCCACGGCGATGGGGCCCAGCAGCTCGGGCGCCAGCTTGGTGGTGGTCAGGATGGCGGTCGGGCCGTCCGCGCCGCCGATGATGCCGATGGACGCGGCTTCGTTGCCGTTGAAGCCCAGGAAGGTGGCGCCGAAGAAGGCGAAGAACACACCGAACTGAGCGGCCGCGCCCAGGAGCAGGGACGTCGGGTTGGAGATCAGGGGGCCGAAGT
>DGRV01000069.1:777-8998 GCA_002391225.1 Christensenella sp. UBA4379 | reverse complement strand
GTAAATTCCCAAAGTAACTTCCACAGTGGGATTTTGTGATGGGGTTTACAATGAGACAAAAAAAGCGGTTGAATTAAAACTGGGAAACTTCCCAGAAAGGAGACCGCAGGCCATGAAGAAAAAAGAGACCAGCAAGAACAAGCACTTGACCATCGAGGAGAGGAAGGAGATTGAGGGATGCCTGGATCACGGGATGAGCTTCAAAGCAATCGGAAGGCACATCGGTAAAGACCCCACGACAGTATCATACGAGGTGAAGCACCACCGCAAGGAACATCGAAACGGCTTTGTTCGCAGGGAGGACGGCTGTCCATTGCTGCTGAAAGCGCCGTTCGTGTGCAACGGTTGCCAGAAACGGCATTCGAAGAGCTGCCCATTTGTACGGTATCTGTACCGTGCTTCTGAAGCGCAGGCAGAATACCGGAGCCTTCTGTCGGAAGCCAGGGAAGGAATTCCACTCAACAAGGAGGCTTTCTACGAAGATGACCGGATCATCACGGAAGGCCTTAAGAAGGGGCAGCACCTTTGCCACATTCAGGCCAACCATGCGCTTCATTCCTCCAAGAGCACCATCTACCGCCATTTCCATAAAGGCTATTATTCAGTCGCCATCCTCGATCTCCCGCGTGCCGTCAAGTTCAAGCCCCGCAACAAGAAGCACACTGACTACGTGCCGGCCGGTATCAAGGTTGGGCGTTGTTACGACGATTTCTGTGCTTTCATGGAGGAGCATCACCTTGAATCCTGCACTGAAATGGATACGGTCATCGGCCGTCCAGGCGGGAAGGTCATCCTCACCATGATTTTCCAAAGCTGCAACTTCATGTTCGGCTTGCTGCTGGAGAACAGGACGGCTGCTGAAGCCGCCGCCAAATTCTTGAACCTGAAAGAAAGATTACGCGCTCACGGCTTTGATCCTGCTACAGTCATGCCTGTGATCCTGACTGACAACGGCGGTGAGTTTTCTGACGTCTTCTCTTTTGAGAACGATCCAAATGGGCAGAAAGAACTCTCTGTCTTCTTCTGTGATCCCATGATGTCATCCCAGAAGCCGCATGTCGAGAAGAACCATACGCTTTTCAGGGACATCGTTCCCAGTGGCAAATCCTTCGACGACTTCTCGCAGGAAACGGTGAATCTGATTTTCTCGCACATCAATTCCGTTTCCCGGAATCTCTATTCCGGCAAAACTGCCTATGACATGTTCCTTTTCCTCTATTCCGAGCAACTGGCTTCCTGCTTTGGCATCCGACGGATCCGGCCAGACTGTGTCTGTCAATCCCCTCGTCTGCTCGACCGCCTAGTTGACCTGAATAAGGGCATCTGATTCCCTCCCAAACTAATTTCATCTCTGACTGAAGTTACTCTGAAATATGTGCCGCTTCGGTCTTTTTGTCATGCTTTTCTTCAACGTCTTCGTTCGCTCAGCTCTCCTAAAATGGCTGTTTCCCGGTCTGTCTCCTGCCTAACTTTGCCTCGCTCCAGTCTTATTCCCACTGCATTTCTTACACTAACTCCTACATCACTTTCCACTGTGGAAGTTACTTTGGGAATTTACGCCCAGCCGAAGGCTGAGCTGCCTGAAACAGAAATCCCGTTTTATGTCAGATATACGGCCTGGAGGCGGGGCTGAAGCGCCGTCAGTCGCCGCCCTCCAGGGCCTTGTATTTCCTGTAGCGCTCCCGAGCCAGGTCTGCGCCCTTATTGAACAGGGTTTCGGCGTTGTCCGGGAAGGTGCGGCGCAGGGAGCTGTAGCGGACCTCGCCGTCCAGGAAGTCAGCGTAGGGAAGAGAGGGCTCCTTGGAGTCCAGATGGAAATGCGGGGTGCGGTCCGGGTGATAGCGGTACAGGAACCAGTAGCCCGTGTCGACGGCCTTTTTCATTTCGTCCTGGACCTTGGCGGCCCCGCAGCGCAGGCCGTGCTCCTGGCAGGGAGCGTAGGCGATGATCACGCTGGGCCCGTCGAATTCCTGGGCCTCGCGGATGGCGGTGAGCAGCTGGTTAAAGTCCGCCCCCATGGCGACCTGGGCCACGTAGACCCGGCCGTAGGTCATCAGGATGGAGCCCAAGTCCTTTTTCGGCGTCCGCTTGCCGGAGGCGGCGAACTGGGCCACCGCCCCGATCGGGGTGGCCTTCGACGACTGGCCGCCGGTGTTGGAGTAGACCTCCGTGTCGACCACCAGGACGTTGACGTTTTCTCCGCTGGCCACCACGTGGTCCAGTCCGCCGAAGCCGATGTCGTAGGCCCAGCCGTCCCCGCCGTACATCCAGAAGGTCTTTTTGACCAGCTGGTCGCGGCGCTTGAGGATGGCCTGTCCCTCCTGGGAGGGATGGGCGGACAGGACCTGAACCAGCCGGTCGCTTAAGACGGGGGAGCGGTCGAAATCGTCAAAGCCGTTCAGCCATTCGTCCATGGCCTGCATGACTTCCGGGTCAGCCTCGTGTCCGCGGGCGGCCTGTACCATCTCCCGGACGGCCTCCCGCTGCTGGCGGACGGACAGGGCCATGCCCAGGCTGAACTCCGCGTTGTTTTCAAACAGGGAATTGGACCAGGCCGGGCCGTACCCGCGCTGGTTGACCGTATAGGGGATGCCGGGCATGGCGGAGCCCCAGGCCTGGGAGCAGCCGGTAGCGTTGGCCCAGAACACCCGGCTGCCGTACAGCTGGGTGAGGAGCTTGGCGTAAGGGGTCTCCCCGCAGCCCGCGCAGGCGGCGGAGAACTCCAGCAGGGGCCGCCTGAACTGGCTGCCCTTGACGGTGTAGGGGTCGAAGCGGTCCTCCTTTTCGGGGAGCTTCAGGGCGTAATCCCAGGCTTTGCTGGTCTCCGGGGCCTGGGCCGCCGGAACCATGGTGAGGGCCTTTTCCTTGGCCGGGCAGACGTTTTCACAGCTGCCGCAGCCGGTGCAGTCCAGGGCGCTCACCTGCAGGGTGAACCAAAGGCCCTCCGCCTGCTTGCCCTTGGCGGGGACGGAGCGCAGGCCCTCGGGGGCGGCGGCTTTTTCGGCCTCCGTCAGCAGGTAGGGACGCAGGACTGCGTGGGGGCAGACGTAGCTGCAGCGGTTGCACTGGAGGCATTTTTCCGCGTCCCACACCGGCACGCGGACGGCGATGCCGCGCTTTTCAAAGGCGGTCAGGCCCATGTCCATCACGCCGTCCTCGTAGCCCTTGAAGGCGCTGACGGGCAGGAGGTCGCCCTTCTGGGCGTTGATCGGGTCGAGGAGCTTCGTCACCACCTCTGGCACGTCCCGGGCCGGGGCGGGCTCGTCCTGGGCGTCCGCCCAGGAGGCGGGCACGTCGACGGCCTTCAGCCCCTGGCTGCCGGCGTCGATGGCGGCCAGGTTGCGGTGGACCACGTCTTCGCCCTTGGCAAAGTAGGTCTTTTCGGCGGCCGCTTTCATATATGCCACAGCCTCCTGGATGGGGATGACGGGCATCAGGTGGAAGAAGGCCGACTGCAGCACCATGTTGAAGTGGCTGCCCAGGCCCAGCTCCCCGGCGAGCTTGACCGCGTCAATGGTATAAAGGCGCAGACCTTTTCGGGCGATCTCCCGTTTGGCGTGGGCGGGCAGGTGGGTTTCGAGCGCCTGCGCGTCCCAGGGACAGTTGATCAAGAGAGTCCCGCCGGGGCGGACCTCCTCGGCGATGTCGTATTTTTCAATGTAGGTGGGGTTGTGGCAGGCCACAAAGTCCGCCGATTTCACGTAGTAGGACGAGCGGATCGGCTGCTTTCCGAAGCGCAGGTGGCTCTTGGTCACGCCGAAGCTCTTCTTGGCGTCGTATTCAAAGTAGGCCTGGGCGAAGAGCGGGGTGTGGCTGTTGATGATTTCCACCGTGTTCTTGTTCGCGCCGACGGTGCCGTCCCCGCCCAGGCCCCAGAACTTGCAGCTGACGGTCCCGCCGCCGGCCGGAAGGCTGTCCGGCAGAACGACGTCCGGCATGGAAAGGCGCGTCACGTCGTCGGTAATGCCGATGGTGAAGTGGGAAAGCGGACGGGCGGCCTTCAGGTTTTCAAAGGCAGCGGCGATCTGGCCGGGGGTGGTATCCTTGCTGGACAGGCCGTAGCGGCCGCCGACCACGGTGATGTCTCCGCGGCCGCGTAGGGCGGTGCACACGTCCTGATACAGGGGCTCGCCGGCGCTGCCCGGCTCCTTGGTGCGGTCGAGCACGGCGACGGCGCGGACGGTGGAAGGCAGGGCGGCAACGAAGCGCCGGACGTCGAAGGGCCGGTACAGGTGCACCTGCACGAAGCCTACCTTTTCGCCGGCGGCGTTCAGCGTGTCGACCACTTCCTCGGCGCAGCCGGAGACAGAGCCCATGGCCACCACGACCCGATCGGCGTCCGGCGCGCCGTAATAGTTGAAGCAATGGTATTCCCGGCCGGTGATCTCTTTGATGCGGCCCAGGATCTCTTCGACGGTGTCCGGCAGGGCGTCGTAGTCCTGGTTGCTGGCCTCCCGGATCTGGAAGAAGATATCCGGGTTCTGTACGGTGGCGCGGATCATGGGGTGCTCTGGATTCAGGGCGTGGGCGCGGAAGGCGTCCAGAGCGTCCTGATCGACCAGGGTCCGGAGATCCTCGTAGCTGATCGCCTCCACCTTGTCGATCTCGTGGCTGGTGCGGAAGCCGTCAAAGAAGTGCATGAAGGGGATCCGGGCTTTGAGCGCCGCCGCGTGGGCCACGCCCGCTAGGTCCATGACCTCCTGGACGCTGCCGCTGGACAGCATCGCAAAGCCGGTGTTCCGGCAGCTCATCACGTCGGAATGGTCGCCGAAGATGGACAGGGCGTGGGAGCCGACCGTGCGGGCCGCCACGTGCAGCACGCCCGGCAGGCGCTCGCCGGCGATGCGGTGCAGCACCGGGATCATCAGCATCAGGCCCTGGGAGGAGGTGAAGCTCGTCGCCAGCGCGCCGGTCTGCAGGGCGCCGTGTACGGCGGCGATGGCGCCGGACTCCGCCTGCATCTCCACCAGCCGGACCGTCTGTCCGAACAGGTTCTTTTTCCCCTTGGCCGCCCACAGGTCGGTCTTCCCGGCCATGGGAGAGGAGGGGGTGATCGGGTAGATGGCGGCGATCTCAGTGAAGGCGTACGCCACGTACGCGGCGGCTTCGTTGCCGTCTACGGTCAGAAAGGTTTTTGGTTCGGACAAAGGGAAAGCCTCCTTTGCAGCTATTCAGAATTCGATAACGGATCCAATGATTGACAGAGGGGGGCACAAGCCCCCCTGTGGTAACTGTTCAGTTGAAACTGAACGGTGATTATTCTTCGGGCACGACGATCGTGACCGGCTCGGAGAAGAGGCCGAAGGTGTCTCCGTCCTGGGCCCGGACGCGGAAGGTATGTTCGCCCGGCTCCAAAGCGCCGGTGGTGAAGGTATCGGTTTCGGTGACGGTGCCCAGGGCCCTAGCCTTGTTGGTGCCCTCGATCATCTCATACACGCGGTAGGTGGCTGCCAGGCCGTTGCCAGTCCAGGAGAGGACGGCGGCCCCGTCTTCATTCAGCTCGGCCGTAAGTTCCGCGGGGGAGGCCATCCAGTGCGCGGGAACGGTGATGGTGAAGGTCTCGGAGAATTCGCCGTATTCTTCTCCCTCCCGGGCGCGGACCAGGAAAGTGTGTTCGCCCGGCTCCAGCGTCTTCGTGGTGAAAGTGTCGGCTTCGTCGGCGTTCCCCAGGGCGCGGGCCTTGGTGGAATTCGGGAGCATTTCATACACGCGGTAGGAGGCGGCGGCCCCGTTGCCTACCCAGAAGAGGACCACGGCGGTCCCGTCCTGGCTGAGGACGCCGTCCAGGCCCGTTGGGGCTTTCTTCCACGCGGCGGGAACCGTGATGGTGACGTACTCGGATTCAAGGCCGAAGGATTCTCCGTCGGAGGTCTTCAGGAAGAAGGTGTGCTCGCCCGGGGTCATGGGGCCGGTGATGAAGGATTCAGCATCTTCCACGTCGGCCAGGAAGTTCCCGGAATCGCCCAGCAGCTCATAGACGCGGGTCAGCTTCGCGGCGCTGTTGCCGGTCCAGGTGAGGATCACGGCGGTCCCGTCGTCGGTCAGGTTGGCGGTCAGGTCGGTGGGGGCGGCGGTCCAGTCCGCTTCGGCGGTTTCGTCCACTTCCAGGACAGGTTCTTCGGTTTCCTCCACGACGGGCTCTTCCGCTTCGCTCACGGCAGGCTCTTCAGTCTCGTCCGCAGCCGGTTCTCGAGCTTCATCCGCGGCAGGCTCCTCCGTTTCGCTTTCAGCGGGTTCTTCTGTCTCATTCTCGGCGGGTTCTTCCGCTTCGCTCTGAGCCACTTCTTCGGAAGCTTCCTCGTTGGCGTCTTCATTTTCAGCGGGCTGGGCGGCCGGCCGGACGGTGACATCCAGAGGAGACATGTAGAACGACAGCGAGAAGATGGGGGTTCCGTTTTCGGTAACCAGGCCGCTCTGCCGCATGGCGGTCATGAGGGCGGTGACGGCGGCGGAGGGCAGGACCTTGACCTGGTCCATGGGCAGATAAACCGTCCGCGTGACCTGGGAGGTGCTGTCAAAGAAGGTCGCCCGCCAAACGTTTTCGGAAGCGGCCTGGGCGTACAGATTGCCGGACTTGGTGAAAAAGCCGGCGTCTTTGGTCAGCTCCGCGTCCCAGTAGGCGGCCGTTCCGGTATTGACGGTGAGGTAGCTTTTGATGGTGGAATAGTTGACCTTTTTTTCCTCCGCGGGAGCGCTCTCTTCCGCTTCGTTCAGCGGTTCCTCAGAGAGCTCCGGCTGCTCCTCGGTAAGCGAATCATAGGCTTCCCCGCCTTCCTCCGGCAGGGTTTCGGCGGCGCAAACGGGCAGCAGCAGGCTGGAGAAGGCCAGGATCCCGGCCAGCAGCAGACTCAATGTTTTTTTCATAACGAACACTCCTTGTTGGTTTTTTGTCCCATGACGGGTTCGTCCGGATGGCCTGATTATATCATGTTTCCGGGCGCTTGTCATCCTTACAGTCGTAAAACCTCAAGGCGTTTTCGCCCAGGATCTTTTCCTTTTCCTCCGGGGACAAAGGGAGGGCGCTTAGAAAATCGATTTCCGGCTGCTGGGGCCACATCGGGTAGTCGGTGCCGAAGAAAACATGGTCCGCTCCAAAGGCGCGGATGATGCGCAGGGACCGCTCCGCCCCCAGCCAGTGAAACGACGAAGAGGTGTCCACCCAGAGGTTGGGAAAGCCTGGCAGCATGGCCTCCGCCCGGTCCCAGACGCTCCAGCCGCCAAAGTGGGCTCCGATGACGCGGAGGCCGGGGAAGGCCTTCAGCACCCGGACCATCCGCTCGGGGTTGGAATAATCATAGCGGCTGTCCCCGGTGTGGATGAGGACGGGCAGGCCGTGCTCCTCGGCCAGTTCAAAGAGGCGGAAGGCCTTGGGGCCGTCTACCTCGAAGCGCTGAAAGTCCGGGTGAATCTTGATGCCGTGAAGGCCAAGGCTGATCAGCTCCCGGATGTCCTCCCGGAGGGTTTCCGAATCCGGATGGAGGGCGCCCAGGCCGATGAAGGCCTCGCCTGCCGCCTCCTGGGAAGCGTGGATAAAACGGTTGATCGGACCCACCTGAGCCGGGGAGGTGGCGACGGAATGGACGACGAACCGGGAAATGCCGGCCTTCGTCCCGGACTTTAGCAGGGTGCCGGTCGTCCCGTCCCAGTGCTCCGCCGGCAGCCCGTCATAAAACCGGTCCACCGAAGCAACCGCCTTGAGCGCGATCTTGTCGGGATAAATGTGGCAATGACTATCAATGATCATAATCTTTAAAAGGTAGGAAGTAGGAGGGAGAAGGGAGGAGGTATATAGTGAGGAGTGAGGAGTTAGGAGTGGAAAGGGGTTTGACATACTATTCATTACGCATTACGCATTAGGCATTACGCATTCGCTACTATGAACTCCTCACTGAGCGACCAAAGGGAGCGCCCACTCCTCACTCCTCACTCCACTATAAACCTTAGCGAGCGTCAGCGAGCGCTACCTCCTACCTTCTACTTCCTACTTGATTTCAGGCCGTTTCAATGCCCGCGGCTTTCTGCAGGCCGAGCTTTTGGATGGCCTGCTCGCGCATTTTGTATTTCTGGATCTTGCCGGCGTCGTTCATCGGGAAGCCGGTGACGAACTCGATGTACTTGGGCACCTTGTGCTTGGCCATGTGGTCGAGGACGTACTTTTTCATCTCGTCGGCGGTCATGGTTTCGCCTTCCTTGAGAATGATGCAGGCCATGATCTCCTCGC
>DGRV01000069.1:0-658 GCA_002391225.1 Christensenella sp. UBA4379 | reverse complement strand
TGGGTGTAGATGAACTCCTCGATTTCCTTGGGGTAGATGTTCTCGCCCCCGCGGATGATCATGTCCTTGAGACGGCCGGTGATGCGGTAGTTGCCTTCCTTGGTGCGGCAGGCCAGGTCGCCGGTGTGAAGCCAGCCGTCCTTGTCGATGGCGGAGGCAGTGGCCTTGGGCATCTTGTAGTAGCCCTTCATGATGTTGTAGCCCCGGGCGACAAACTCGCCGATCACCTCGTCCGGGCAGTCCTCGCCAGTCTCCGGGTCGACGATCTTGCACTCAACCTCGGGGAAGGCGCTGCCTACGGTGGTCACGCGGACCTCCAGGGGGTCGGTCGTCCGGCTCATGGTGCAGCCGGGGGAGGCCTCCGTCTGTCCGTAGACGATGACGATCTCCGGCATGTGCATCTTCTCCACCACGTCCCGCATCACGGCGATGGGGCAGGGGCTGCCGGCCATGATGCCGGTGCGCATGTGGGCGAAGCTGGTCTTTGCGAAGTCCGGGTGCTGGAGCATGGCGATGAACATCGTCGGCACCCCGTGGAAGGCGGTGATGCGCTCGTTATGGATGCAGGCCAGCGAGGACTTGGGCGAAAAATAGGGGATCGGGAGGATCGTCCCGCCGTGGGTCATGGTGGCCGTCATGGCCAGCACCATGCCGAAGC
>DGRV01000097.1:48352-52285 GCA_002391225.1 Christensenella sp. UBA4379 | reverse complement strand
AAACTACGACTATATAATACGAGGTAAATGTGATGAAGCAAACGAAGTCTATCCCAAAAAGGTTCTTATCTCTATGTTTTGTGCTGATCTTGCTCGTCAGCACAGCCGGTGCGGAAGGCCTGTTCCCGTCGATGAACCAGCTGTTCGGCACGGCAATGCCATCCGTTGGGGTGGCGCTCGAACGCACCGCGGATGAAACTGCCGATACCGGGCGCGGCAAGGAAGAAACGTATCGCGGCTTCACCTATGACGACTACACAGCGTTCGGCGCTTACCTAGCCGGAGCCGGTGCTGCCCTGAAGGATACCGCGGTGAGGGAGAACACCATCACCGCCACGCTGTCTGTCCGTGGTGCTTCCATGATATTCGCCTATGACTGGAGCAATCAGACCGCCACGGTCATCTATCCATCCGGCACACGGCCGGAGACGGAGAAGGAAGCTGTGGAGAACAAGGCCAACATCCTGCCTCCCGTTGGCGGGATCATGCCCTCCGCGCAATTTGCTGTAGGCCGCAAGCCGGACAGCGAGAGCACAGCGGACAACGGCATCACACAGGAATGGAAGAACTTTACGGATACCGATTACAGCGCTTTCGGCACCTACCTTGCGCAGGCCGGAGCGACACTGAAGCAGAGTAGCGTGGTGGGCGGCATTCTGGCGGCAGAGATCAGCCTGAATGCCAGCAGCTTCACCTTCACCTATGACTGGCACACCAAAACCGCCACCGTTTTTTATCCAAGCGGGACATCGCCGGAACGGGAGAAATGGAACACGCTCAAGGGAAGCGGGTCCATCCTGCCGAAGATGGACACCATCGGGAAAGACCTGCCCAGCATGTCCCAGGCCCTCTCCCGCCTGCCGGACGCCACGGAAACGCTGACTGACGGCAGCAGAAGTGAGACCTACAACAACTTTGATGAAACGGACTACACGGCATTCAGCCAGTATTTGCAGGCTTCCGGCTGCGCCGTGGATGGATACCACGTGGAGGACGGCAGCGTCATGGTGATTCAGCTGAGCAACCTCACAGGGACGTTCACTTTTACATACGACGCCCTTCGTCATACCGGCAAAGTAATCTATCCGAAGGGGAGCTGGATCGAAAAAGCCTGGGCTGCACCAACAGCCACACCCAAGCCCGTCTCATCAGCCACGCCTAAGCCTGTCAGAACAAGTTCCAAATCAAGCTTTACAAATAAATACGGTACGCCAACAACAAAATGTGCCCATTCGGGTTGCAACAACTACATAGCTTCTTCCGGCGACACAAACTGTTGTACGATACATTCCAACAGATGTCTCGAATGCGGAAAGTATATTGATGAGGACGCAACATATTGTATGGACTGTATTCAAAAAGCTCTTTGGAATAAGTAAATCTGCTTATGGAAAGGTTCCAACAGAATCCCCGCACAGAGCGATATTTTAAGGATAGGTGATAGAAAATGAAGAACTTTGCCATTGCTTTTTGTCTCATGGTTTTTCTTTTGTTCTTTTCTTTTGATTCCATGGCGGTTGGATTGCTGCCCTCGCTGACAGATACCATCGGCAAGCCTATGCCCTCCCTTGGCAAGGCTCTTGGAAGGTATCCGGATGCGGAAACTGAAAGTGCAGACGGTGGCAACATAGAAGTTTTCTATAACATCACCGAAACAGACTTTAATACCTTCAGCGTCTACCTCAGCGAGCAAGGCGCAACTCTTGAGGATTATAAAACCACAGGGAATTCTTTCTCTGCTTCTATTCAGGTGGAGGGAAATACCATCACCTTTACCTATGACACACAGACGAGGGAAGCGAGAGTGACCTATCCCAAGGGAACTTATGATGAATGGCTGAATTATGCAAAGACACAGTTTGGGTCCGTAATCCAACTGCTGGACGAAGGGAAGAAAGAGGCAGCTGTTTCGGTCCTGTTCACTATTCCCAATTACAGCAGGTACAGCCCAGCTTCTAAATACCTGGAAACCCATTCAGAGCTTGCAACAACTGTAGCAGTACGTGAAGCGAAACTAGCATCTTTCCGTAATGTGGGCGGCTATGTAACTTTCGGAAGCTACGAGCAGGATAACAACAAAGGAAATGGCCAGGAGCCCATAGAGTGGCTGGTGCTGTATTATAATGCAGCCCATAATCATGTACTTCTGCTCAGTCGATATGGGCTGGACGCGAAGCCCTACAATACAGAACAGGTTGATATCACCTGGGAAAAGTGTACGTTGCGTGCATGGTTGAACGGGGAGTTCATAAACAATGCATTCAGCACAGCCGAACAAGCCGCGATTCTTACAACGGCCGTCGACAACAGCAAGACCCAAAGTCACAAAAAGTGGTGGAGCACGAATTCAGGGAGCAACACGCAGGATAAGGTCTTTCTGCTGAGCTATGCGCAGGCGAGCAAGTTTCTTGGCGTCACATATGATAACAGCAGTAACATGAAATCCATCATAGTGCCAACAGCGTATGCCATTAAACAAGGGGCTTATGCCTCTAAGAGAGCGGAAGGCAAGGCTTCTGGGTGGTGGTGGCTACGTTCCCCCGGCAGTTATCAAAACAACGCTGCAGTCGTCAACATCGGTGGCTCTCTCGTCAGCAGCAATGTCAGCGAACACGATGGCTGTATTCGCCCTGCTTTGTGGATCAATCTGGAATCTGATATCTTCTGATCTTTTGTCTTTTGCAAATGGTAAAGGATACTTAGAAACCGCTGCTCAGTCCCCTGTCTGATTCAGCGGTTTTCTGTTGCCTTCTCTTTAGAGTGTAACAAGAATTCAGCGATGCTACAGTTTATTCCATATCCTTTTATGAAGAGCGTTTTTTTCTTGAAGATCAATATCAAAACGCCAGTCGCACTTCGGAACGGCTGGCGTTTTTTTATCTATGTTTCCCATCTTCCCCATGATACACGACCCCACATCTTGCAGCCGAGGGGGTGATCAGGGGGAGGATCCCCCTGATTGTAATCCGCAGGACCGGCTTCGCCGGTTCGAGGAGCATTTTTGCGGAGCAGAATGATCGCTGGGGAAAAGAAAATGCTCCCACTTCTGCGGGAGCAAAAATGCGTACCTTGCGGATTTGCCGCCCGGGAGTCCCGTGAGGGACGAGAGGCAAATCCGATCAGGGGGATTCCGTAAGGGGGACGCAAGTCCCCCTTACGAGACGCTCTTAGTACATTCCGCCCATCTCAGGGTTGGGGGCGGGAGCAGGGGCCGGGGGTTCCGGGATGTCGGTCACCAGGCTCTCGGTGGTCAGCACCATCGCGGCGACGGAAGCGGCGTTTTCCAGCGCGCTGCGGGTCACCTTGGTCGGGTCGATGATGCCGCGGGAGGTCATTTCGACATACTCACCCTTTAGGGCGTCGAAGCCATAGCCCTGCTTGCGGCTGCGGCGGATGTTGTCGATGATGACGGCGCCGTCGATGCCCGCGTTCGCGGCGATCTGACGGACGGGCTCTTCCATGGCGCGCAGGACGATCTGTACGCCGGTCTTGGCGTCGCCCTGGTACTTGTTCAGCTCATGCTGCACCTTGGCGGTGGCATTCAGCAGGGCCACACCGCCGCCGGGGACGATGCCCTCTTCCACAGCGGCGCGGGTCGCGGCCAGGGCGTCCTCAATGCGCATCTTGCGTTCCTTCATTTCGACTTCGGTGGCGGCGCCGACATGGATGACGGCTACGCCGCCGGCCAGCTTGGCCAGACGCTCCTGGAGCTTCTCGCGGTCATAATCGCTCTTGGTTTCGGCAATCTGAGCCTTGATCTGCTGGATGCGGGCCCGGATGTCTTCCTTGGAGCCGGCGCCCTCGACGATGGTGGTGTTTTCCTTGTCCACCTTCACCTGGCGGGCGGTGCCCAGCATATCCACCTTGGCATCCTTGAGCTCGATGCCAAGCTCGGTGCTGATCACGGTACCGCCGGTCAGGATGGCGATATCC
>DGRV01000097.1:46580-48237 GCA_002391225.1 Christensenella sp. UBA4379 | reverse complement strand
AGGTGCCGCGCAGCTTGTTCAGGACCAGGGTCGCCAGGGCTTCGCCCTCGACGTCCTCAGCGATGATGAGGAGCTTGCGGCCGGACTGCACGACCTGCTCCAGCACGGGCAGAACTTCCTGGATGTTGCTGATCTTCTTATCAGTGATCAGGATCATCGGGTTGTCCAGCTCGGCGACCATCTTATCGGAATCGGTCACCATGTAGGCGGAAGCGTAGCCGCGGTCGAACTGCATGCCTTCCACGGTGTCCAGCTCGGTCTTCATGGTCTTGCTCTCTTCGACGGTGATGACGCCGTCATTGCCGACCTTTTCCATAGCGTCGGAAATCAGCTGACCGATTTCCTGATCGCCAGCGGAAATGGAAGCGACCTGGGCGATGGCTTCCTTGCCGGTGATGGGCTGGGAGATTTCCTTCAGCGCTTCCACGGCGGTCTCGGTCGCGCCTTCGATGCCCTTCTTGAGGATCATCGGGTTCGCACCGGCGGCCAGGTTCTTCAGGCCTTCGCGGACGATGGCCTGGGCCAGCAGGGTGGCGGTGGTGGTGCCGTCGCCGGCCACGTCGTTGGTCTTGGTGGCGACTTCCTTGATCAGCTGAGCGCCCATGTTTTCATAGGGGTCCTTCAGCTCGATTTCCTTGGCGATGGTGACGCCGTCATTGGTGATGAGGGGAGCGCCGTACTTCTTGTCCAGCACGACGTTGCGGCCCTTGGGGCCGAGGGTGATTTTCACGGTATTCGCCAGCTGATCGATACCAGCCTGCAGGGAGCGGCGGGCATCCTCGCCGTATCTGATTTGCTTCGCCATAATCGTATTCCTCCGATACATGAATTTGTTATGCTCAATCCCCTGACATTTCGTTCATATATATCAGCTTTGACAGGGGGGACAGGGGGAACTCCCCCGGATCTATATCCGCAGCGGCGGCATGTACGCCGCGAGGATGAATTTTTGCGGAGCGGAGCTTGCCCCGCGGGAGCAAAAATTCTTTCCTTGCAGATTTTCCGCCCGTGAGCACCAAAGGTGCGAGAGGAAAATCTGTTGGGGGGTTCCGCAGGGGGGTCGCAAGACCCCCTTGCGATCATTCTACTACAGCCAGAATGTCGCTCTGACGGACCAGGATGTATTCCTGATCTTCCAGCTTGACTTCGGTGCCGGCATATTTGCTGTAAATGACCTTCTGGCCGACCTTCACCGCCATGGTGACTTCCTTGCCATCCACCATGCCGCCGGGGCCAACGGCCAGCACTTCGGCCATCTGGGGCTTTTCCTTGGCAGAGCCGGGCAGGACGATGCCGCCGCGGGTAACTTCTTCAGTTTCAACGTTCTTGATGACCACACGGTCAAACAAAGGCTTAATGTTCATCAATCAGACCTCCTTGTGTGTTGTTAGCACTCATTCAAAGCGAGTGCTAAACCCTACACGCATAGTATACGACATTTAGAAAGACTTTACAAGCCCTTTTTGAAAAAAATTTAAGAAAAAGCATATAAAAAGGGGCTGTTGCAGAGCTAATTTTTCTGCAACAGCTCTTCTTCTGTTCGTCAACTTCAGCTTTGCATTGGATGATAAAAAAATTGTCCGGAGATCAGAAAACCCCGGGAGGTTTGGAGGGACCGCAGTCCCTCCATGATCAATCCGCAGCGGCGGCATGTACG
>DGRV01000097.1:39431-46429 GCA_002391225.1 Christensenella sp. UBA4379 | reverse complement strand
GAGGCAAAGGCGTAGGGGGTTCCCGAAAGGGGGATATATCCCCCTTTCGAGAGGCTACAGCCTCTCAATACCCTACATCCATCACGCAGTTCAGCGGGACGAAGCCGCGGACGGTCTGGCCGTAAATCTCGGTTTCCACGTAGGCGTATTCCCAGCCGCGGCCGTTCTGGTACTGCATCAGGAAGGCCACTTGCGTTCCGGCGGGCAGGGTAGTGATGGGGGTCTCGTAGCCCAGCGGGTCGTCCGTCAGCTCGCAGCGGGCGGTGATCTCGGTGGGATAGTAGCTGAAATAAAGCTCGGAGAGGTTGTCCATCAGGCCCTGAAGCTCGCTCACGCGCACGTAGCCCACGCGCCAGCCGCCCTTGTTCAGGTAGTAGGCGATCAGGGCCCAGTTGCCCTCCCGGCCGGCGGCGTACACCGCGCCGTTAGTGTTGCACATGGCCTTCCCGTTCGCTCCGCGCCAGGAAAAGGTGTTGGGGGCGGAATAGACCGCCAGCTTCAGGTTCCCGTTGACGCGGATCTGGCGGAAGCTGTTGTCGTACAGGGTCGGCTCGGTATAGCTGCTCGGACGGTAGCCACTCTTCTGAGGCGCTTTTTTGCCGCTGGGGTTGGTGGTGCCCTTGCTCTTCATTTCCGCCCGGACCGATTTGACCAGGTTGATGTTGTCCCACTCCAGGCGGGAGAGGCTGGCGTACACGTCCTGATTGTTTTTGGACGCGATGGAGTGATACCAGGATTGGGCGGTAAAGTACCAGCCGTAGGAGCCATTGGGGTCAAAGATAAACCCGTGCCGGGCCAGGATTTCGTGGAACACGAATCCGAGGGCCTCATAGGTCCAGTTCCAGCATTCCTGTCTGGTCATCTTCCGCGTGCTGGAATCCGGCACCAGGTGGTCGTTCCCCAGGGCGGACGCGGGAAGGACGGCGGAACACAGGGCCGTCAGACAGAGCAGCAGGGCGATCAGTTTTTTGGTCATGGGAATACCTCCTAAAATCCGGCAAAAACGAATAACGATATAGCACTTATTTATCTTTGTCGTCACGACATAGATTTTAAATTCAAAAAGCGATCTGCGATTTCATCCAGCTGTTGCCTGATCGTCTCAAAATTCCCGCTCAGGTCAAGCGTATTGATTGCAATCCTATTCCCGCTCATCCTGTACTCATGATTTGGATAAATGTCTTCATCCGTCTTCGCATAAAGGAGCATGCCGGATACTTCATGCTGTCTTCCGATCAGTTCCGCCTCTTTATTCTTCACATATGTGAAAATCTGATTCAGATTCGCTGAGTGGACTGTCCGCACATCAAAATGCCGCTGAGTGGTCTGCGCATAGTATTTGGCGTCGATGATCAGCACTTTATCTCGATATGTCAGCATAATATCAGTCTGCAGCACCGGGAGCATCTCATCAAATCCATCGTCTAACTGCCATGGAATCTGAGAAGCATTTGCTACAACACCGAGATTACGGTATTCTTTCCGATAGTATTCCAGAATGAACTTTTCATACAACCGGCACATTCGCTGTTCATCAAAGAAATCCATCATCTTTGTTGAACCATCTTCTTGTGTTTGAAGGAGGCCTTTCACAATCAGATAGCAGACAGACATCAGCATCCGATATGTTTCATTCTGCCGATTGTAGTGGATATGCCAGTTAATGTTGTGAATATCAAGCGTATCAATGCCGGCAAAATACACCAGCAATTTTCGAAGCTCTTTTTTGCGTTCTCTATCAATATCGCCGTTGATCAGTAGGATCATTGTAGTTTTGATGATTTGATTCAGCGGTGTGTTGATCGAAAAGTCATCATAGGTACTCACAAGCCGCTGTCTCAACAGCGATTGCGTCTTGATAGAATCTTGTATGTCGATACGGCCTCTGAGTGCAGAAAGCGGTTCCGTCCTCACTATATAGGCTCGGGCCAATCCCTGCTTGATCTGCAAAGAAACGCCTTTGCAAAGAATAGCGGCGCAGAGATCACCCAAATTTTGGAACCTTTCCGTCGCCATTTGTCTGAAACCCTGGCTGTTCAATGCTTTAAAAGCATAAGATAGCATATAATATATATTATGAACAGGGATCATCTGATCGCATCCTTTAATCGGTTTATCCAATCAATGGATTTCGACCGGTCATCATACCAGTATTCCTTCAGGAGTGGTGCCAGTTCATAATCCACAATCTCCGACAATGCAGCATCTGTCACCTCTGACAAATTACAGAAATAACTATGACCAATGCAAAAGCCTTCTCCCAGCGATTCATCCTGGGCGATTTCTTCATTCAGTCGCTCTGTACATTCAATTAACCGGTTGAACTTTTCATTAGCAAGCCTTGAACGATATTCGCGGAATCCCGCACTTTTAAAGGCAGGAGCCATGTCAAAGAAAGCAAACCGCCTGCGCAGTGCGTAGTCCAGCATGGCAAGGCTTCTGTCGGCTGTATTCATCATGCCAATGATATATACATTCTGCGGAACAAAGAATTTTTCGTCAGAATACAATAGTTGCAGAGAATTACCGCGCTTGTCACTTTCGATCAACATGAAAAGTTCACCGAAAATCTTACTCAAATTGCCGCGGTTTATCTCATCAATGATGAAGAAATATTTGTGCTCCAAATCGTCAGCCGCCTTCCGGCAGAAGAGATAAAAAGCACCTTTCTTAATCTCAAAACCATTTCCCCCGCTGGCAGGCCGGAAGCCCTCAATGAAGTCTTCATAGGAGTAGCTTTGATGGAATTGCACCATCATGATTTGCTCCTGGTCTTTTACACCCATCATCGAATAAGCCAGCCGTTTGGCTGCAAATGTCTTGCCTACACCCGGGGCCCCTTGCAGAATAACATTTTTCTTTTTTAGAACCAGACCAACCAATGTTTCATAAGAGGCTCTGTCCATATAGACATCTGAAAGGAACTGCTCAGCACTGTAGGGAGGATCGGCAGGACGGATCAGTTCGTTATCCATTTCCTCTTCTGTGTCGGCAAACCAGTCCTCAAGTTCACGGACAGAATCTGTAATGTCCGTGATGTCTGTAAGCGTCTTTTGTACGCTTTTGACAGACCGTTCCAGGATTTCTGTTTGTCTCCACTCAACATGCCGGATGTTTGGATAATGATCATCGTATGCCGGATCATACTCATAATCGGATGTGACAACGCCGCGAGCCAGTATTTGATGCGCGCCACGTTTTGCATAAACGATATCTCCCGGTTGTATCTGTGTCAAAAACTGCCACAGCGCAAGAGAATCGTTTTTGCAGGAATGGCCTGGTCTGTCCTTTTGAAGTTCAGCTGTGATTTCCTCCCGTGATGAAAACCGGGACAAGTCTCCGATTTCATGCCAGCCGATTCCCATGACACCGTCCCGAGAAAACTGATCCCACATGGATGCGCCCGGACCAGGAGCATATAGCCAATAGTGAACTGTTCTTACATCTTCGTCACCAAGACCGGGGCCTTTCTCGTTCTCTGTTTCATTGTTTCTGTGAACCTTCATGCTTTCTCCGTTAATATATTCCCAGGCCAGGTTTCCCAAAACTGCTCCGTCTTCGTCTCTTAATTCGATATACTCCTTTTTTATATGGTCATTGAGAATATAATTAAGCTGGTGACACCTCATTGAATCATCATATGGGCACCCCAGGTTATTCATTAGTTTCTTTAGTACACTTGCTGATCCAATAGTCATGTACTTTTGAGGAAAATACAGACTTAGATACTTTGTCAACACGATTGCCATTCCTTGGAGTAATGGATAATCAATGAGATTCAAAGCAGACTCTGATTCGCCGGAAAGCGTTAAAAATTTGTATAACTCATCTCTGAACCTTGGCCAAAATTCATCTACATTAGCTATCGTCTCTGCCCCATGCATATAAGCGTTGTCTTTTTTACTGAAATATACGCCATGTTTTCGGGCACTGCCACCGCCTATTCCAAACCCAATCTTTCCAAACTCAACTAAATAGCTGAGACTGTCTTTGTATTTTTCTGTTCCCAAGCAATATTCATCTATCGATAAATTCTTAATCCTACTTAACGGATATTCCGCTAAGAAGGCATTTCTGTCCTCAATGTCATTTTTTCGTGACTGCCTAGTCTTTTGTATGTTCTGGCTGATGAATTCATGAAAGCTCTGATTGAACATCTATATTCCTCCAAAGTTATTTATCCTCAGTTTTCAGAGTATGGTTAATATCCTTAACAAACCTTCCATCTCATAATATTCATCATTTTTATATATACTTTACTCTCATTCGATCTGCTAAGTCAAGGCCTTTTGCCCTTGATCCCAGATCAAAGCAGCCCCTTCCCGCTGGGCGGGGAAACCTCCAGGCGCGTTTCCACGTACTTTCTGAGCAGGGGGAGCGGGGCGTCCTCGGGGGGGCGGGTGGTTTTTTCGATGCCGTTTTGCAGGATGTCCTTCATCCAGATGATTTCCCGGGCGCTGACGGGGACGGCGGGAAGGTCGCGGGTGGCGCAGTCACTGCAGCACAGGCCGCCCTCCTCGATGTCAAACAGACGCGACTCCGTTTCGGACATGCGCTTTCCGCACCGGACGCAGTGGGACAGCCTGGGCCGGTAGCCGGACAGGGCGGCGTCCATCAGCAAAAAGGCGGCGGTCACCGCCCGGGGATGGAGCGGCAGATAGCAAAGGCGCTTGAGGGAGCGGATCAGGAGCTGAAACAGCTTGTCCGTCCGATCCCCCGGGATGGCCTGGGCCTCCAGGATCTGCAGCATATAGGAAGCGTAGCGGAGGCGGTCGTAGTCCTCCCGGAGGGGATAGAAGCTGTCGATCAGCGAAAAGCTCTGTACGCCCGCCCGGCCCTTGCCCTGGTAGAGCACATACTCCCCGTAGGAAAACAGCTCCGCGCAGCTCATCAGCGGGCTGCCCGGCTTGCGGCAGCCCCGCGCCAGCACGTCCGCCCGGCCCGAAAACGGGGTCAGCAGCGTCAGCATCCGGTCGTTCTCCCGGTAATCCGCATACCGCAGGACAATGCCCTGCGTTGTAATATTGGCCATAACAAAAACTCCACTTTAGATTAGGTAGGAGGTAGGAAGGAGGAGGGAGGAGGTAAAATGTGGGTGAGGAAGGAGGAGATGTGCAGAATTCGTAATTCATAATGCGTAATGCGTAATTTCGATATGACGCAAGCGTCGGGAACGGAGACATTACGCATTAGGTACGAGGGAGGAGGTGTATGAAATTCGTAATTCATAATGCGTAATGCGTAATTGTGATACGGCGCAAGCGCCGGGAACGAAGGAATTACGCATTAGGCATTACGCATTACGCATTGGACAAAATACCTCCTACCTTCTCCCTCCTACCTCCTACCTTTGCGAAAGACTTTTCCCACTACTTTTTTCTGTCCCTTGATCAGTCCTGGCGCGATACATGCGGCCAGAAGGCCGATTTCGGTCGCGCCCATTTGGCGCAGGACCCGGGCGCAGCTCAGGACGGTCGCGCCGGTGGTGCGGACGTCGTCTACCAGCAGGAGGCGCTTGCCCTGGCAGGAAGCGCCGGGGGCAGGGGCGAAGGCGTCCTGTACGTTCAGCGTCCGCTCACGGAGGGTGCGCTGGTCTGTCTGCCGGGCAGTCTTCCGGACGCGGACCAGCAGGTCCCGGACCGGGAGGCCGGTTTGGACGCCCACCAGCTCCGCCAGCTCCCGGGCCTGGTTAAAGCCCCGCTCCCGCAGGCGCTGGGCGCTCAGGGGCACGGGCACCAGGGCGTCAAAGGCGGAGGGATCCCGGAGGCTTCGGGCCATCGCCGGGGCCAGCAGGGCCGCCGCCCGCGCGTCCCCCCGGAACTTGAGGGTCAGCACCAGCGACCGCGGCGCTCCATGGTAGCGGTAGGGGGCGAAGGTCTCGCCCAGGAGATGGTCCCGGTCCCGCGCGCAGAAGGCGCAGGGCTTGCCGGGGCGGATCAGGCTTTTGCAGCGGGGGCAGAGCATGCCCCGCCCATAGGGGGCGCGGACCAGCTCCCGGGCGCAGGCGGGACACAGGGGCAGGCCGGACAGCTGGCCCCGCAGCCTCCCGCAGGACAGGCAGAGGGCCCCTTCCGGGCTCAGCAGCCATTCCATTACGCATCCTCCCCGAAGGGTTCGCCGAAGGTTTCCGGAAACACGGGGGCGGCGGGAGCCTCGCTCTGCTCCAGGATCCGCTGGCAAAGGGCGGTATAGCGGACGGTGATGTAATTGTTGCCCACCATTTCCTCGATCACCCGCTCGCTGCCCACCAGCACCACCAGCTCCCGGGCCCGGGTCAGGGCCGTGTAAAACAGGTTCCTCGTCAAAAGCATCTTTGGCCCGCCCGTCACCGGCATCACCACGGCGGGGAACTCGCTGCCCTGGCTCTTGTGCACGGAGATGCAGTAGGCCAGCTCCAGCTCCTCCAGCTGGCCGTATTCGTAGGTGACGTTCCGCTCGTCGTCATAGCGGACGGTGAGGCTGTGGTCCTCGGCGTCCACGTCCGTCACGAAGCCGACGTCCCCGTTGAAGACGCCTTCCCCTTCCTCCCCGCTGTCGGTGGTCCAGGCCAGCTGGTAGTCGTTTTTGATGTGCATGACCTTGTCCCCGGGGCGGAACACCTGGTCGCCAAAGACGATCTGGGGGCGGCGGGGGCGCTCCGGGTTAAAGGTGTCCTGCAGCAGGCGGTTCAGGGCGATCACCCCGCAGGGGCCCTTTTTGGCGGGGGCCATCACCTGGATAGCATGGAAGCCGTCCTTGAGGTTCAGATAGGCGGGCAGGCGGGCAGAGCACAGGGACACGATGGTCCGCGCCGCCTCGTCCTGGTTCAGCCGGCGGTCAAAGAAAAAGTCGGACCCCTTCCGGTTCAGCACCGGCATTTCCCCCTGGTTGATGCGGTGGGCGTTCATGACGATCATGCTCTCAGCACTCTGGCGGTAAATGTCCGTCAGGCGCACCGAGGGCACTGCGCCGGAGGCCAAAATGTCCCGCAGCACGTTGCCCGCGCCGACGCTGGGCAG
>DGRV01000097.1:23715-39372 GCA_002391225.1 Christensenella sp. UBA4379 | reverse complement strand
TGGTCCGCGTCCCCCACCAGGATCAGCCTGGTCCCGCCCCGCAGGGCGCGCAGGAGGCTGCGCATCAGGAAAATGTCGACCATCGACATCTCGTCGACGATCACGCAGGCGCATTTAAGCGGGTTGTCCTGGTTGCGCAGGAAGCGCTGCTCCTCCCCGCTGTATTCCAGCAGCCGGTGGATGGTCTTGGCGTCCTCCCCGGTGGCCTCGCTCATCCGCTTGGCCGCCCGGCCGGTGGGGGCCGCCAGCAGCACCTTGCCCTCCGGCGACAAAAGAGAGAGGATGCAGTTGATGATGGTGGTCTTGCCCGTGCCCGGGCCGCCGGTGATCACCAGCACGCCCTTTTCCACGGCCGAAAGCACCGCCTGTTTCTGAAGCGGAGAAAAGGTCATCCCGTGCCCGCGCTCGTACTCCCCGATGGCCCGGAGAACGCCTCGGTCGTCCTTTTCCGGGGCCGTCTCCAGGATTTTGAGCAGGCGCATGGCCGTCTCCGTCTCGCAGTAGTACATGGAGCTCAGGAAAACGCAGTCCTCCTCCCCGATTCGGGAAAGCACCAGCTCCCGGTCCAGCAGCAGGGCGTTCAGGTGGTTTTCCAGCGCTTCCGGGGTACTGTTCAGCATTTCAGCCGCCCGGCGGAGCAGGGTTTCCCTGGGCAGATAGGTATGACCCGCGGAAACGGAGGCCTCCTGCAGCAGATACTTCATCCCGCTGCGCAGGCGGAAGCCGCTGTCCCGCGCGATGCCCATCGACAGGGCGATCCGGTCGGCGGTCAGGAAGCCCGCCCCCTCCACGTCGTCCACCATCCGGTAGGGGTTGCTGCGCATCACTTCCTCGGTCCGCTCGCCGTAGGCCTTGGCGATTTTCATGGCCAGCGCGGGCGAAATGCCGTAGGATTGGAGGAAGATCATGTTTCTGCGCACGCCGTACTGCTCGGCAAAGGAGGCGGCGATCATCCGGGCCCGCTTTTCGCTGATGCCCTTAAGCTGTTTGAGCCGGTCCACGTCCGTCATGGCGTCCAGGGTGTCCTCCCCAAAGGCGTTGACCAGCAGGCGGGCGGTGGCCTCCCCCACGCCCTTGATCAGGCCGGAGGAAAGAAAGCGCTCGATGCCCAGCAGGGAAGTGGGCTTTCGGATCTGGCAGCCGGAGCACTTGAACTGCCGGCCGTAATGGGGATGGTCCACCCAGGTCCCGGTCAGGAGCAGCTGCTCGCCCGGCGTCAGCGGCGGCAGGATGCCCACCGCCGTGCAGGTTTCCTTGCCCGCGCGGACGCTGATTACGGAATAGCCGTTTTCCTCGTTTCTGAAAACGGTTTCCTCCACCACGGCTTCCCAAGTGGTTTCCTGCATCGCTGACCTCCCTGACCGGCGCTCCGGTTTGTTCCTGTACTCCATCATACACCAGTCCGCAAAAATTGCAATAAAAAAAACGTATCGGCGGATGATTGTGTCTCCTTCCATACGCATTTTTGATTTCCTGATATGAAAAAGATAGGTTGAGTCATCCGCGCTTTTGTGTTATGATGATAATATGGTAATCATTCAGTCCCCTGAGATCGAAAGGAGTTTGCCATTGAACGGCGGGGGGTGATCAGGGGGATTCCTCCCCCTGATGGTAATCCGCAGCGGCGGCATGTACGCCGCGAGGAGCATTTTTGCGGAGCAGAATGTGCCTCAGGAAGAGAAGACACCTTCACTTCTGCGGGAGCAAAAATGCGTACCTTGCGGATTTGCCGCCCGTGAGCCCTGAAAGGGCGAAAGGCAAATCCGTAGGGGAAAGCGTGGGAAGGGGACAGCGTCCCCGTCCCAGTAACTGTTCAGTCGATGACTGAACAGTTGCGCACGGGAAAAACTGAAGGAGGCGTTTTGATATGGCAGCGGAATACAGCGTATGTCTGGACATCGGCGGCACCAAGGTGCTGGGGGCCATTTTTGATCAGGACAAAAAACCGATTTACCGGCTCAAGAAAAAGACCAAGTCCGGGGGCGACTCCTCCGAAAACATCGAACAGGTCATCATCAGCGTCGTCCGGGAGATGATCAAAGAATCCGGCATTAAGCTGAGCAGCGTCCGGGCCATCGCCGCCGGCGCTCCTGGCGTCATCAACCAGGACGAGGGCGTCGTGCTGTTTTCCCCGAACCTGCCCTGGCGGGACTACGACATCAAAAAGCCCATCGAAAAGGAATTCGGCGTGCCCTTCCGCATCGGCAACGACGTGAACGTGGGCGTTTTGGGCGAGTTCATGTACGGGGCGGCCAAGGGCTACCGCGACGTGGTCGGCTTCTTCGTGGGCACCGGCATGGGCGGCGGGCTGATCCTGAACGGCAAGCTGTACACCGGCCACCTGTTCAAGGGGGCCGAGTTCGGCCATATGACGATGGACCCGGAGGGCCCTTTGTGCAACTGCGGCCAGCGGGGGTGCCTGGAAGCGTTTTCCAGCAAGCAGGGCATGTCCGGCTACATCCGCCAGCAGGTGCAAAGGGGCCGCAAGAGCATGATGTCCGACGCCCTGGACGGCTCCGTCTTTAAGAGCAAGGCCCTCAAACGGGCTCTGGAGGCCAAGGATCAGGTGGCCATGGAAGCGGTCGACCGGGCCTGCCACTGGCTGGCGGTCGCCACGGGCAACATGATCAACACCATCAGCCCCGAGGTGGTGATCTACGGCGGCGGCGTCATCGAGGCGGTGGGCGATATTTTCCTTGAAAAGATCCTGGACGAGGTGGACCGCTACTGCATGCTCTCCATCCGTCCGACGGTGGAGCTGAAAAAAGCCGCACTGGGCGACGATTCCGTCCTCTACGGCGCGCTGTCGATGATCGTGGACAAATAACCTGATTTCATCGCGCAAGTTGAACCAATACTTTCTTCATTGGAGATGAAATCATTGAAATTACTGACCATCGCCATCCCCTCCTATAACTCGCAGGATTACATGGCGCACGCCATCGAATCCCTCCTGCCCGGCGGGGACGAGGTAGAAATCCTCATCGTGGACGACGGCTCCAAGGACCGCACGGCCCAGATCGCCGACGAATACGAGCGGAAATACCCGGGCATCGTCCGCGCCATCCACCAGAAAAACGCCGGCCACGGCGGGGCTGTGATGACGGGGCTGAAAAACGCCAGCGGCCTGTACTTTAAGGTGGTGGACAGCGACGACTGGGCGGACGCGGACGCCTACCCCAAGATACTGGAAGCCCTGCGGTCCTACCGCAAAGACCCGGTCGACATGCTGATCAGCAACTACATCTACGACAAGGCCGGGGCCCGGCACAAGTACACCATGCGCTACACCCACGCCCTGCCCCAGGGCCGTGTCTTCGGGTGGGAGGAAACCCGGCATTTCCGCATCGGCCAGTACATCCTGATGCACTCTGTGATCTACCGCACCCAGCTGCTGCGCGACTGCGGGCTGGACCTGCCCCTGCACACCTTCTATGTGGACGAGCTGTATGTCTACATCCCGCTCAAGCAGGTGGAGCGCATGGTCTACCTGGACGTCGATTTTTATCATTACTTTATCGGCCGGGACGACCAGTCCGTCCAGGAGCAGGTCATGATCCGCCGGATCGACCAGGCCCTGCTGGTCAACCGCCTGCTGATTTCCTCGGCGGACCCCTATGCCGTCTCCAACCTTCACAAGCGAAAGTACATGCTGAATTTCCTGGAGATCATCACCACGGTCTCTTCCGTGCTGCTGATCAAAAGCGGGACGGAGGAAAACCTGCGAAAAAAGCAGGAGCTCTGGGACTATATTGAGAAGGAAAACCCCCGGGTGTACCGGACCCTGCGCCGCCGCATCTTCGGCCGGGTCCTCCATCTCCCGGGCCGGTTCGGCCGCTCCGTGGTCATTGGCGGGTACCGTCTCGCCCAAAAAATTTTCGGTTATAATTAAATTTGATCAAAGGCGCGTCTCCCGGAAAAGGGGAACGCGCCTTTGATCATTTATAGAATCATTCTTCGTTTTTGCCTGATTCACTCCACCGCCGTCACCGGGATGTAGCCGGCCTGCCGGACACAGCGCTGGCCCGCTTCGGAGGCGAGCCAGTTGACGAAGCGCTCGGCGTTTTCATTGCCTTTCCGGTACACGGCGTAATAATACACCGTATACGGGTATGCGCCGGAGCGCAGGTTTTCCGGGGTCGGGGAAACGCCGTCCACGCTCAGCACGCGGAGGCTCCCGCTCTTATACAGGCCCTCCACGTAGTACAGGTAGGAGTAGCCGATGGCCGCTCCGGAATTGTCGTAATTGCCCACCTGGGCGATGAGGTCCGCCATGCCGTCGGAGATGTAGTTGGACTCGGCGTCCAGCTCGGCCCCCTGCATGACCAGCTCCTCCATGGCCGTCTGGCTGCCGCTGCCGTGGGGCCGCTGGTAGGCCCGAATCTCCAGCCCGTCGGACCCGCTGACCTCGCCCCAGTCCTTGATCTGCCCGCTGTAGATGCCCCGGATCTGTTCGGCGGACAGGTTCTCCACCGGGTTGCCCGTATTGACCAGGAAGACGAAGGCGTCGTAGCAGACCGGCACCATCACCAGCTCCACCCCGGCGTCCTGCGCCGCCTGCCGCTCGTCCGCGTTCGGGCCGGTGCCCAGGACGATGTCCACCGGGTGGGTATCGTCCATCATCACGCCCTGAGACACGATGGTCACCATCGGGTTGGCCTTTCCTTCGGTCAGGCGGTCGTAGGCGTAAGGAGTAGTGGAAAAGCTCACGAAGCCGTTGAGGTCCTCTTCCTTGAGGTCCAGCCACTGCCGGGCCAATTCCATTGCCAGCGGCACGCAGACGGTGGAACCGTCGATGGAGGGATAGTCCCCCCAGGCCTGAACAAAGAGATTGTCGCTGCCCTCATAGGGCTTCTTTTCGCCCAGCTGGAAATCATTCCGTTCCGTCACATACCGCTGCCAGTTCTCCCCCCTGGCCAGGGACTGGTTGATCTGCCCCCAGGACCCGCTTTCAGAAAAAGCGGAACAAGACAGGGACAGGACCGCCAGGATCGTCAGCGCCGTCAAAGCAAAACGTTTCATTAGAATACCTCCTCATCATTTCTGTAGAGTATCGTTCATGTTTTTCCAATAGTTCGCAATAGAAAGCCGGAAGAAATGAACCGTCAGCAGCAAAAGCCATCGCCTGATCATCCTGACATCTCCCCTTTCTTACCAGCCCTCATCTTCCATCGGCTCCGGCAGGGTCGTTCCGTTGTCCCCATTATACCAGGTCAGATCGGCGTATTCCGCCCAGTTCTCGTCTTTCAGCGCCTCCAGCCCCGGCGGGAGAGAAAGGCGCTCCAGACTGACGCAGCCTACAAAGGCGTTTTCCGAAAGCTCCGTCACCGTCAGCGGGACGGTCAGGCTGTGCAGCCTGCCGCAGCCACAGAAGGCGTATTGGCCGATCTTTTTTAACCCCATCGGCAGGGAAATCGTCTGGAGCGGGTTATCCATCAAATCGCTGCTGAAAGCCCAGTCGGCGATTTCCGTCACGCCGTTCGGCACATCGTAGTGCAGGTCCTTTTTCCCGTCCGGATACTTGAGCAGCACCGTCCCGTCCGCGCTGAACAGGACCCCGTCCCGGGAGGAGTACACGGGATTTCCCTCCTCCACGACAAATTCCCCAATATCGCAGCGATCAAAGCAGCGTGTCACATCGCCCGTACAGCCGGCTGGAATGATGATCTTCCCAAAGCTGACGGCGTAAAAAGCGCCTTTGGCAAGATATTGAAGGCGCTCAGGAAGGCGGAATTCCGGGAAGCTGCCGAAGGTCAGAGCGGTGTCCCCGATTGCCGTCAGTGACCGGGGAAAGCGAATCCTGTCCACCCGGGTGCGGAAGGTTTCCGTTTTCTCGTCATAGCCGTCCAGATATTCCGAGGTAACGATACAGCCGGCGTCGATTTCGCCTTTGCGCAGGGGCAGAAGGGAGTTGACGCCATAGGGGTCTTCATCATCATCATACCGCCAGCCAAGGCTGCTGCCCCCTATCCGGGTCACCCCGTCGGCGATGGTCAGCGTTCCGCCTTCAAACTGAACGACCGGCACGGCCTCCAGGGCGGTTTTGTCCATAAACAGCCAGGCAGTCCGCCCTTTGGCCTCCGTTTCCACCAGGACCCGGCCGGACAGGTCGCCCAGGGACGTTTTAAGCTCCGCCAATGCGATGACCTGATCCCCCGCGTGGAGGTAGGTCACGATCCGGCCCCAGCCCAGAGGGTCGTCGGTCAGGGAGGCATTCATCGTCAGGCGGCACAGCGTGGTGTCCGTCGGAAACACGTCGTAGTTGACCCCATGCTCCTGATCCGTTTTGATCCAGCCGATGCGGTCCTCCGTCCGGACCATACGCCAGGTTTCCGCCGCGGAAAGGACGGTGAACCGGTCTCCCGGCTGAATCTCCGTCTTTCCCGTTTCCGGGCGGAGGGCGTCGTCAAAGGGGGCCAGGAACAGCGGAGCGCTTTGGGACAGCCCCAGTTCGGCCAGGGTCGACGGCCGGTCCCAGGCTTCGATGCTTTCCACATAGAAGCCTTCGTCCTCTTCCTCCTCTTCCGCAGGGGCGGCCGGGCAGCAAAGCGCCCAAGCCGTCAGAACGCACAGAAAAAGAAGCATGGCTGTTTTTGCCGCCTGTCTTTTTTTCATGGAAGCTCCTCCTCAGGATCAAGTGTTATTCGTCCTGCACGCGATTGCCCTGATGCAACTGATGATATTATACCGCTTCTTCCAGCTTCTTACAAGCGGGGAAAGCCGCCGAAAAAGGCGGGAGAATGTAACAAATTCCCGGAGCGTTTCAATGCTTGATCAAACCCTCTTCCATGTTGTATACTGTGTCCGTCTCCCCTATTTTCTGGAAGACAGATGAATCGACAAAACGGAGCGTCAAACGACATGCTGCATACATTGACCGGCCCGGTGGTGCACGGGCAGGGGAAGGGCGCCGCCGCCGGCTTTCCCACGGCGAACTTAAGGCTATTGGAAAACGCCGTCCTGCCGCCCAAGGGCGTATACTGGACCCGGGTGAGCCTGGAGGGCCGCAGCCATCTGGGCGTCACGAACGTAGGCCTCCGCCCCACGGCGGACGACCGGGACGAGATCACCGTGGAAACCTTCCTGCCGGACGACCATGGCGACCTGTACGGGAAAACCATTGGACTTACCTTTCTTCGGTATCTCCGGGAAACCGCTTTCTTCCCCTCTATGGCGGCGCTCAAGGAGCAGATTGACCGGGACGCCGAAACCGCCCGCGCCTGGGCCGCCCGCTGCCCGGAGGCGGATGGATTCCTCACCTTCTCCGCCGAAGAAACCAGAGCCCTCTCCGCCCAGATGGCGAAAGGACTGACCGCGGGCAGCGTGCTGGTGCTGCGCGGAGACATGGGGGCCGGGAAAAGCGAGTTTTCCCGCGGCGTCGCCCGGGGCCTGGGCGTGACCGGCCCGGTGCCCAGCCCCTCCTTCACCATCCTGAACGTCTATGACGAAGGACGGCTTCCCCTGTACCATTTCGACTGGTACCGGGTGGAGGACCCGGAAGAGCTCTACGAAATCGGCGCGCAGGAATACCTCCCCGGCAGCGGCGTAACGCTGGTGGAATGGGCGGAGCGCGCCGAGGATCTGCTGCCGGAAAAACGGACGGAAGTATTCATCCAGCCGGTCACGGAAAGCACACGGCTGATTCTCGTTTCCCCTTGCAGACTTTCTGCAGGGAATCTTTTGCTCGTAGATATAAAGAACCCCGACTGAGGCATCTGCTTCAGCCGGGCTATGCTTAAATTGGTTTTTTCTCACTGAAGAGCATGAGAAGGAAGCTATGGCTGCCAAATGTTTCCATCAGGCGCCGTACTTTTCGTCCATGCTGTTATAGAAGAAGTCGATCTCTTCCTCCATCTGTTTTTGCCTCTTCCAATCCTGGGCGCGCTCCGCTTTTTCCCATTCTGTTACCATTTGTCTGTAATAGACCAGTTCTCTCTGGGGCAACTCCTCAAACAGCCAGCCGGTACTGCGTTCCAATTCTTCCGCACTTAGTTCCAGTTCCGTGTTTGCCATTCTCCTCAGCTCCTTTCATTGTCCATCGTATCATCAGCAGCGTTTTTCCATCATCGCTTGCAATAATATATACGCAGCACAAAATGAAATGGCAGAAGATTCCATGACAATTTTCAATATTTTATTGATTCATCTGTATTCCACGGATATAAAACAAGGAGGAAAACCATGATCGCACTGAACGGCCGAAGCGTCACCCTTTTAGACGGCGAGCTCAAGCGGCGGGAATCCGATAACCGGGCCTACATGCTCCGGCTTTCCCGGGAAAACCTGATGCGCAACTATCTGCTGGAAGCCGGGCTGTGGACGGCCCCCTTCCAGCCCGAAGGCATCCACGCCGGGTGGGAATCCGCCGTGTGCCAGCTGCGCGGCCACTTTACCGGCCACTACCTGAGCGCGGCGGCGATGATCTACGCCGCCACCGGCGACCCGGAGATCAAGGGCCGGGCGGACGCCATGGTGGACGATCTGGCCCGCTGCCAAAAGGAGCATGGGGACGGCTGGGCCGGCTCCATCCCGGAAAAGTACTTAGAATGGATCGCCCGGGGCAAGCAGGTCTGGGCGCCCCATTATACGGTCCACAAGACGCTGATGGGCCTGACCGACATGACGAAGCTCGCCGGCAGCCAGCAGGCCCTGGAGGTGGCCGACCAGTGGGCGGCATGGTTTGACCGCTGGACGGCGGGCTTTTCCCGTAAGCAGATGGACGATATCCTGGACGTGGAAACCGGCGGCATGCTGGAAGTGTGGGCGGACCTGCTGGCCCTGACCGGGAACGAGCGCTACCGCCGGCTGATCGAGCGCTACTCCCGCTCCCGCCTGTTTGACCCCCTGCTCAAAGGCGGAGACCCGCTGACCAACATGCACGCCAACACCACCATTCCGGAGGCCATCGGCGCGGCCCGCGTCTATGAGGTGACCGGGGAGGAGCGCTTCCGCCGCATCGCGGAGGCCTACTGGCGCTGCGCGGTGACCGAGCGCGGAGCCTATGCCACCGGCGGCCAGACCGACGGGGAGATCTGGACCCCGAAGGGGGACGTGAGCAAAAGGCTGGGCCGGAAGAACCAGGAGCACTGCACGGTGTACAACATGATGCGCCTGGCAGACTTCCTGTTCCGCTGGACCAAAGACCCCGTCTACGCCGACTATATCGAGAAAAACCTGTACAACGGCATCATGGCCCAGGGCTACTATCGCTGGCGCGGCACCAACGGCTATCTCCCCAGGCATCCCGACACCGGCCTGATCGCCTATTTCATGCCCATGCGGGGCGGCGATCACAAGGGCTGGGGCACGGAAACCACGGACTTTTTCTGCTGCCACGGCACGCTGGTCCAGGCGAACGCCGCGCACAACAAATACATCTGGTACCAGGACGGGGAGGACGTCTATGTCTGCCAGTTCCTGGACAGCGGCGCGGAAATCGAAATCGGCGGGAAAAAGGTGATCCTGCGCCAGCGCATCGACCGGCAGAACGGGTCCTTCCACATGAGCAGCGATTCCGCCGCGGCGCAGCGCATCGGAAAGGTGCCGGCCCTGGTGGCCCATCACCCGGAGACCCTGCGAATCCGCTTTTCCGTCGAAACAAAAGAGCCAGTGAACCTCCGGCTCCACGTGCGCTTCCCCTCCTGGGCCAGCGGAGAGGAAACCCGCTTTATCTCCCCGGATCAGGAAACCTGGCAAAATGGCGACAGCTGGACCGTCGACCTTCCGATGCGCGTCCACTGTGAACCCCTCACCGGCGACGATACAAGGATCGCCTTCCTCTACGGCCCAAAGGTGCTGGCCGGCCTGACGGACTGTGAACAGACCCTGCATGTGGATCCCGCCCACCCCGAGCGCGCCCTGGAGCGGGACAACGAACGCGAATGGGGCAGTTGGACTGAGGAATTCATCACCGTAACAGAAGAAAAAGCCATCCGCTTCCTCCCCCTGTACGACATCGGTTACGAAAACTACGCCATATATTTCCGCATCGCCAAGCCAGAATTTCCTGCTTGAGCGGGAAGTATAGCATACAAACAGCGGCCAGCCGCCCTTTCCGGGCTGCCGGCCGCTGTTTGATATAGAACAGCTTTATTTTAAATATTTGGCGTAGATAAAGCCCATCTGACCGTCCACGATCACATGGCCCCACTGGGAGGTCAGACCGATCAGAATGACCGCGGTGCCCTTGGGCAGCAGGTCCAGGGAGGTGGACTTGGTCGACATGCTGGCGCGGAGATGGACCTGGCCGGTGGTCGTCACGACCGGCATGGCCGAGGCGACATAGCCGTTAGAGAGGAAGGTCGTGTCCATATAGCCGGTCTGCGAACCAATCTGCGCCTTGACCCAGCCGTTTTCCAGGGTTTCCAGCACGGACACCTGCACGCCGTTATAATACTTTCCCTTGGACGCGGCCGTGGAGGACGGAGAAGTGCGGAGGTTCAGGCGGTCCTTGGGGTTGGGGTTATTGACGGTGACGCCGGTATAGGCCAGCGGCCAGTCCGCCACGCTGTGAGGGCCGACCGGTCCGTTCCAGGAAAAGGTCTCCGGGATGGGGGACGGATTATAGACGGAAGCCGCGTAGGCCGTCTGCAGGAAGCCGATCTGGCCTTCGATGATAACGTGGAGCCAGCCGTCGCTGTAGCCCATCACGGTGATGGGCGTGCCGTTCTGATACTGGCCGACAATGCGGGCATACGGCGTTTTGTCCTCCAGCAGGGATGTCCGGCTGGTGTTCGGGTTGTACAGGTACATCAGCGGCATCGCGCTGATGGGGTAATAGCCGTCGGAACCAAAGGCCAGATAATCCATCTTCATATAGCCGGTGAGGGAACCGATGGTCACCAGCGCCCAGCCGATGTCCTCCTCCACATAGTGGACGATGACCCGCGCGCCGTTATAGTACTTGCCCATCGATGGGGACAGCTCGTCTGCTTCTTCCCGCAGGTTCAGATGGTCATAAGGGTTGGGGTTGTTCACCGCGGCGTTGTAGCTGGGATCCTGCACTGTCCAGACGCCGACGTTGTAATTGACCTGGGTCCCCGGATAGTAAGAGGCCGGATCAATGCCGGATTCCGGCACGATGTCCATGTAGTCCTCATCCCATACCACGTCCTGATAATCAACGCCGCCAATAGAAAAAGGCACGGCGGAAGAAGCCTGCGCTTCTGCCGCTTTCGGATCATCCTCCAGAGCGGTCGTTCTCATAAAGCCAATTTTCCCATTGACATAGAGCTGACACCAGCCGTCGCAGTAGCCCAGCACCAAAGCTTTGACTCCGCTGGCATAGGACGCCAACGTTTTGGCCTTGGCATCCGGCGCCGTCCGAAGAGGCTCCGTCGGCACTTGGACAGATTTCCCATCGAAAGCAGGCTGTCCGATATTAATCTGCATCTGCCGGATTTTTGATTTGGGCAGGCTCTCTTTGTCCATCGCCAGCTGATCCATCTGTATGTAGCCTTCGATTGTACCAAGCTGAACGTTAGCCCAGCCGTCCGTCGCTGAACTGATCAGCTCCAGCTGTACGCCGTCATAGTACAGCAGCAGGATCTCGCTCTCCGTGTTCGCCTCTTTGTACAGGCGGACCATCTCTCCTTCGTTCGCGCTGCGCACCACCGCGGCCCCGTCCGTAAACGTACCAGGCCAGTTAGCGGTGGGCGTGCGGCCCTCCGGGCCCTTCCAGCCGGAAATGTCCTGGGCCATGGCGGGCGTTCCAAAGCCCTGTACGCAGCCCAGCGTCAGCAGCAGGGCAGTCAGCAAAGCAATTCCGCGTTTCATGATGATCCTTCCTTTCCTCTGACAAAAAAGCCTATTTTGATCTCTATATATGAGACGTATCGGCAGGGCGTTTTGTTTCAAAAAAAGCCCAACCATCCATCATTTCGGATCAACGCTTGGCCTTTGCTTAATCCTCGATCAATCCTAATTGGATCAGGGCCTTTTCAATCCCGTCCTCCTCCATGGAGGCGGTCACCAGGTCGGCCTCCCGTTTGAGGGCCTCCGTGCCGTTGCCCATGCAGACGCCGGTGCCGGCGGCCCGGAGCATGTCCAGGTCGTTGGCGCTGTCCCCAAAGGCGACGGCGTCTTTGAGGTCCGCGCCAAGATAGCGGCAGGCCTCTGTCAGCCCGGTGCCCTTGTTGACCCCGGGCGGCACCAGCTCGGCCAGCCAGGGCTCGTGGATCACGAAATCAAAGGTCCCGCCGAGCTTCTCCCGAAGCTTCTCCATGTCCGCCGCCCCTTCCTGGGCGATAACGGTCAGCTTCGAGATGTCGTCCCACTGTCCCCAGCGGCGGGAAAGGGGCTCCAGCACCTCCCCCAGGTCTGCGGCCAGCTTGTCGTAATAGGCGGGGATCGGGAAGGCCTCCCGGTCGATGCAGGTGGTGTTCACGCCCTCCAGCAGCGGGGTCCAGGAAAGGGCTAGGGCCGTTTCCACCGCCCGGAGCACGTCTTTTGCCTCCAGGACACGGTTGTAAACCACCTTCCCGCCGGCCTCCAGCATCGCCCCCGCGCCGGAAACGATGCCGTCAAACCCGATACCCAGCAGATCCGGGTGGCGGATATAGGAGCGGCTCCGTCCGCTGCAGATCAGGGCCAGGTGGCCGTTTTCCCGAAGCCTCCGGATCGCCCGGACGGCGCTTTGGGGGATGCGGTTTTCCCGGTCCCACAGGGTCCCGTCGATGTCAAAGAAACAGATTTTCCGGGTCATTGGGGAAACTCCGTTTCCCATGTCCCGTCGCCCTTCATGCGCAGCTCGGCCCGGTAGAACATCTTCAGCGCGTCGATCATGTAGGGCAGGTCCTGAACGCCGGCCGTCTCCCAGACGGAGTGCATGGCCAGCTGGGCCAGGCCGATGTCCACCGTGTTCATGGATACGTGGGTGTTGGAAAGGCCGCCCAGGGTCGCCCCACCGATGATGTCCGAGCGGTTCACGAAGTACTGGACCGGCACGCCCGCCGCCCGGCAGACCTCACTGAAAAGGGCGGAGGAAACGCCGTCCGTCGTATACTTCTGGTTGGCGCTGTACTTGACGACCACGCCGCCGTTCATCAGCACGCGGTTCTGGGCGTCGTACTTTTCCGGATAGTTGGGGTGGAAGGCCTGGGCGTTGTCGGCGGAGGCCATAAAGCCGGCCGCCATCGCCGCCCGGGTCTCCCCCGCGCCGGCGCCCAGGGCCTCCCCGATGCGCAGCAGGGTATCCGCGAGCAGGGTCGAGTCCGCCCCCTGCTTGGACAGGGAGCCGACCTCCTCGTTGTCAAAGAGGGCGTAGACGTTCAGATGGTCCTCTCCCTGGGCGGCGAGGAAGGCCTGCAGGCAGGTCCACGCGCACTCCAGGTCGTCCAGCCGTCCGGCGGACAGGAATTCGTTTTTCGCGCCCCAGACGGCCCCGGGCGTCCTGCTGTAGAGGAAGAGGTCGTGCCCGACCACGTCCTTTACCTCCGCGCCCACGCCGTCCGCCAGCTCGGCCAGCAGAGAATTTTCCTCCGCTCCGTCTCCCCACAGGGCCATCATGTCCTTCTGGACGTTGAAGGCATAGCCGTCGTTGACGTTCCGGTTAAAGTGGATGGCCAGGTTGGGGATCACGGCCGCGTCCCGTCCAAGGTCGCACAGGCGGCTCTGAATGCCCCCCTCCGTGCGGACCAGCAGCCGGCCGGCCACGGACAGGGGCCTGTCCAGCCAGGTGGACAGGATGGAGCCGCCGTACTTTTCGGCGTTCAGGCGGACGTATGGCTTGACGGCCCGGTCCTCCATGACGGCCTTGAGCTTGAGGGCTGGGGAATCCGCGTGGGAAGCCGTGATCCGGAATGGTGCCAGACCTGTACCCGGCACCTGGAAGGCGATCAGGGCGCTCTGGTTGCGGGTCACGAGATAGCGGCCGCCGGCCTGAAGCTTGTAGGCTTCGTGCTCGTTCAGGCAGACATAGCCCGCCTCAAGCAGCTGCCGCTTCGCCCCTTCGACGGCATGAAAGGCCGTCGGGGACGCGGCGAGGTAATCAAAAAACGGCTGTACGTACTGGTTCATATTCGTCTCCTTGCATCAGTCAGAGGTCAGAAAGCCCAGCAGAATGAGCTTTCCGTCCGAGCCGTCCGCCTGCGTGACGGTCACGGTATGGGGAGCGCTTTCCTCCCCGCTGAAAATTTCCGTCGCGGTGATGGCGTTGCCCCAGCCGTTCGGGAAATGGCCGTCGATGGTCCCCGCCCGTTTTCCGTCCACCAGGATGTCGTATTTGCCGGACTTGCCGTCCACCGTGCGCTGGTAGAGGATGCCCAGGTTCCGGAAGGTCAGCGTGGCGGTAAAGCTGCCCGCTCCCTGCTGGTTGACCCAGCCGCGCTGGTAATGCCAGCAGGTGGAGCCGGTGCCGGTGGTAAAGCTGCCCTTGTCGTCCGGGATCAGGTTGCCGCCGGAAAAGAGCTTCGGGTTCTGATATTTGTCCTGGGTGAAGGCCTTGGCCGCAAAAGGCGCGGGCTCGCCCAAGCTGTCCCGCCGGGCGTAGACCCCGTTCAGGTACCGCCAGAGGATTTCGCCGGTCAGGGCGTGGCCCAGGGCGGAGGGGTGCACCGTGTCCCCGGAGAGGACCTGGGCCGGATAGGTGCCGTCTTTCATCGCCGCTTTGATGACGTCGATATAGCTGACCATCGGCAGGCGGTAGGCCGAACCGATCTGGGCCTGAATCCCCTCGGCGGTCGCCCCGTTGGTCTGGCCCATGAAGAGGAGCAGGACGGCCGGCTTCGTTTCGCTTTCCAGGATCCGCCGCACCAGGCTGTCATAGGACACCTTGTACATGGGCTTGGACCCGTCGTCGTTGACGGCGTATTCCACCAGCACCACGTCCGGCTTTTTGCTCAGCACGTCCATCCGCAGACGGTGAACGCCCAGATAGGAGTCCGTCCCGCCGATGCCGGCGTTGACGAAGCTGACCTTCACGTTCGGGAACCGCTCGGCCCACCAGCGGCGGAAGATTTCCGCGTAAGCGAGCTTAAAAGGGACTTCCCCGTCCTTCGACCCGTTGGAAATCGTCCCCTCCGTGATGGACCCGCCGATCAGGGCGACGGTGATGTCCTCCCCGCGCTCCGCCTTCTTCATGACGGCCGCCAGGGCGCTGTCGTCGCAGTTCTCCCACGGGACAGCCTTTTGATACAGCTCGTCCGACAGGTAGTTTGTGAGCGTCGGCAGATCCCCTTCCGCCCGCGCGGCGTTCGGCATACAGACAGATAAAGCTGCCAGCAACGCAAGAAGCATGATCGATCGCATAGGCTTTGTCCTTTCTTCACCATTGGATGCAGAGAGACGGCTCCGGAAGACCAAAAGACGAATCGGCGGTGTCCACACCCGTTTTACGCCGGGCTGTCATCCGCCAGGAAAAACCATATACCATGCCCTCCCCCCGGACCTCTCCGGCCAAAATACGCTTCCATACGTATTTTGGCCGAAAAGTCCCCGGAGGTCAAGCTTTATTTCAATATTACGTGAACAAAGACCAGTTTTTTCTCTGTCTGCACTAATGCCTAATGCCTATTGCCTATTGCCTAATGCCTAGTGCCTATTGCCTAATGCCTAATTCCTTGCCCAGGGCCTACCGGCCCGCTGTTCGGTGAAATTGGTCCAGGGCCTGCCGGCCCGTTCTTCGCTGAAAACTGTCCACCGGACAGTTTTCCGGGCGCT
>DGRV01000097.1:1472-23615 GCA_002391225.1 Christensenella sp. UBA4379 | reverse complement strand
CACCGGACAGTTTTCCGGGCGCTCGGAACCCTAATCCCTATTCCCTAATCCCTATTCCCTATCGTCCCTCACTCCATCGCCACGAACTCATACCCCGCGCCCTCGACGGCCTTGCGGATCTCCTCTTCGGGGACGGGCTTGGACATTTCGATCACGGCGCAGGCCTTTTCGTGGCTGGGGGCGGCGCTGGTGACGCCGTCGAGGGCTTCCAGGGCCTTCTTTACGTGCATTTCGCAGTGGGGGCACATCATTCCTTTGATCTGAGCGGTCTTGGTCATTTTACTTTCCTCCTTGAGAATGTTTTGTATATCTTCCACAGCCCGGGCGAAGGCTTCCGCGTCCACCGGATCCTGCTCCCGGTCGCGGGAGGAATCCGAAAGGCGCAGCAGGTTCAGCCGGAGCGCGTTGGATACCACAAAGAAGCTGGACAGGCTCATGGCGGCGGCGCCGAACATCGGGCTCAGCTCCCAGCCGAACAGGGGGTAATAGAGCCCCGCCGCCAGCGGGATGCCGATCACATTGTAGAAAAAGGCCCAGAAGAGGTTCTGGTGGATGTTGCGCAGCACCGCCCGGCTCAGGCGGATCGCCGCGGGCACGTCGGACAGGCGGCTCTTCATCAGCACCACGTCCGCCGCGTCGATGGCGACGTCCGTCCCGGCCCCGATGGCGACGCCGGTATCAGCCCTGGTCAGGGCCGGGGCGTCGTTGATGCCGTCGCCCACCATCGCCAGTCGGCCCAGCTCTTTGAGCCTGCGCACCACCGCTTCCTTGCCGTCCGGCAGGACGCCGGCGATCACCGCGTCCACCCCGGCCTGTCTGCCGATGGCTTTCGCCGTGCGCTCGTTGTCCCCCGTCAGCATGACGACGCGGATGCCCAGCTTTCGGAGCTCTTGGATTGCCTTCGGGCTCTCCTCCCGAAGGACGTCCGCCACGGCGATCAGGCCCAGCAACGTCCGGTCCCGCGCGAAGAGCAGGGGGGTCTTTCCTTCCTCCGACAGTTCCGCGGCCTTCCGCCTGATTTCCTCCGGCACCGGCAGGGCCGCTTCCAAATACCGAAGGCTCCCGCCGGTCAGGGTCCGTCCCTGTTTGTCCCGTCCGGTCAGGCCGTTGCCCGGCAGGGCGGAAAAGCCGGTCACTTCCAGGGGGCGGATCTTCTTTTCTTCCGCGCAGGCGGTGACGGCCTTGGCCAGCGGATGCTCGGAGAGCGCCTCCAGCGACACCGCGGCGGTCAGCAGCTCCTCTTCCGAAACGCCGGGGGCGGAGACCAGGTCCGTCACTGCGGGCTCGCCTCGGGTGATCGTGCCCGTCTTGTCCAGGGCGATGATCTGGGTTTTCCCGGTCTGCTCCAGGGACACGGCGGTCTTAAACAGGATGCCGTTTTTCGCCCCGACCCCGTTGCCCACCATGATGGCCACGGGCGTCGCCAGCCCCAGCGCGCAGGGGCAGGAAATCACCAGCACCGCGATGGCCCGGCTCAGCGCGAAGGAAAAGGGCTGGCCCGCGATCAGCCAGATGACCAGTGTCACCAGGGCGATGCCGATGACCGTTGGCACGAACACGCCGGACACCTTGTCCGCAACCTTGGCGATGGGGGCCTTCGTGGCGGCGGCGTCCGACACCATGCGGATGATTTGGGACAGGGTGGTATCCGCCCCGACCCGGGTCGCCCGGCAGGTTAAAAAGCCGCTTTTGTTGATGGTGGCGGCGGAAACGGCGTCCCCCGCCGTCTTATCGACGGGGACGCTCTCGCCGGTCAGGGCGCTTTCGTCCACCGCCCCTTCCCCTTTGACCACCGTGCCGTCCACCGGGACGCTTTCCCCGGGGCGGACCACAAAGAGATCCCCCGGCTGCACCTGCTGAACCGGTACGGACATTTCCGCCCCGTCCCGCAGAATGACGGCAGTCTTCGGGGCCAGGCGCATCAGGCCCTTGAGGGCGTCTGTCGTCCTGCCCTTGGCGCGGGCCTCCAGCATTTTGCCCACGGTGATCAGGGTCAGGATCATCGCGGCGGACTCAAAGTAGAAGGCGTGCATGTCCTTCATGACGGCCGCCTCGTCCCCCGCAAGGACGTGGGCGGTCATCTGGTAGAGCACCGCCACGCTCCAGACAAAGGACGCGGCCGAGCCCATGGCCACCAGGGTATCCATGTTGGGGGCTCGGTGCCAGAGGCTTTTGAACCCGCTGATAAAGAAGCGCTGGTTGATGACCATCACGATGGCGGCCAGCAGCAGCTGGGTCAGCCCCATGGCCACATGGTTGCCGGAAAGGAAGGCCGGCAGGGGGAAGCCCCACATGCCGTGGCCCATGGACACGTACATGAGGACCAGCAGAAAGCCGAGGGACAAAAACAGACGCTTTTTGAGCTTCGGCGTCTCCCTGTCCCGCAGGGACTCCTCCGCCTCCGCCGGGGAGGGCTGCGCCGCCGCCTGGCCCTTGAGCGAAGCCCCATAGCCAGCGTTTTCCACCGCGGCAATGATGTCCCTGGGCGAGGCCGTCCCCTCCACCCCCATGGCGTTGGTGAGCAGGCTCACCGAGCAGGAGGTCACCCCGGGCACGGCGCTGACCGCCTTTTCCACCCGGGCGCTGCAGGCCGCGCAGCTCATGCCGGTCACGTGATACTGTTCCATCCCGCGCGCCCCCCTCACAGCAGCCGGCCGATGGTATCGGCCAGCTCGTCCAGCGTTTCATCCTGTCCCGCCCGGACGTCCCGGGCAACGCAGCCATGCAGGTGAGCCCGCAGCAGCTCCCGGCTGAAGGACTTGAGGGCCGCCTGCACCGCGGAAGTCTGGATCAGGATGTCGTTGCAGTAGGCGTCCTTTTCCAGCATGGCCTGCAGGCCGCGGACCTGCCCCTCGATGCGGTTCAGGCGGTGCGCCAGAGTTTTTTTCTGTTCCTCCGTGCGAACGGTCTTCTTCCCGCACGCACAGCCTTCATTCACAGTCATTCGTCTTCTCCTCCCGGCCAGATACCCCTACCGGGTATCCGTTCAGGAGGATTATATACCCTCCAGGGGTATTTGTCAAGGGGAAGATAGGAGGGAGGAAGTAGGAGGGAGGAGGTTTAAAGTCCCAATGCGTAATTCTTAATGCGTAATGCGTAATTTTCGTAAAGCGCCATGTTGGCGGCCAAAGACCCCAAGCCCGGGCCGGAAAGGCCCGAAAGGCGCAACGCCGGGAGCGGATAGCGCAAAGGCTAATCTATCATTACGCATTAAGCATTACGCATTACGCATTCACCATTAACCTCCTACCTTCTCCCTCCTCCCTCCTACCTGTTCTCACGCCATTCCGTCCGCCATCGGCCGGCCGCCCAGGATGTGGAAGTGGAGGTGCTGGACGGACTGGCAGGCGTCCTTCCCGCAGTTGGACACCAGACGGTAGCCGCTCTCGGCGATGCCTTCCCGGGCGGCAATCTGCGGCACAGCCCGGAGGACCTTGGCGATCGTTTCGTCCTCCAGATTGAAAACCTCGTTCAGCCCGCTCACATGGGCCTTGGGCACCAGCACAACGTGCACCGGCGCCTGGGGGTTGATGTCCCGGAAGGCGTAGCAGGCGTCGTCCTCATAGACCTTGGCGGACGGGATCTCCCCGGCGATGATTTTGCAGAATAAGCAGTCGGACATAAGGATACCTCTTTTCATTTGAATTTTTTTATATAAAACCGACCATTCATATTATAATCCATTCGTATCATTTGTTCTATTTCCTTTTTGTATTTGTTCTTGTCTAATAGCTTTTTCCGTTTGTAGTTGTTCTTGTTTAACGGCGTTTTCTATTCTTGTAAGCATGTTATCATAATCAATCTTACCATATAGTAATGTAACTCCATTGAAAAAGTTTGTTCCAAGATCTCTATCGTCCCATTTACCAACAAGAAGAAGTGCGGTGTTATTTCCACCTTTCCATTCGGTTTTTTTTGTTGTTGATATATACGACTTCAGTTCATTATTATCGGCATTGTATGAACCGCCAACATTATTTGTAGTTTCTATTCCTTCTCCATATAGACTTGTTAGTTTTTCTCTCAGGTCCTGATAAGTTCCCTCATAATCTACTACATTAAACTTATAAAATGCCATGCAAAACTCTGAAGACTCAATATCTCGTAATACTTTTTCATCCATACTCATGCCATATGCACAACAAATTCCAATCACTGTAACAGGATAACCTGCAACTTTTATTATATCACCTGAAAAATCATAGTACTCACCCATCCAGCCATTTGCTTCTCTTCCAGAAACGTATTCATATTTATCAGCCCAATGCGAAATAATAGATTTGTCATATGTAATCCAATCACCAAATTCCGGTAATTCTTTTTTTACTTCATCAATATTTATCCCCCAAGGAACATTTCTGAACAGAATCTCATTATTTATGTCAGCATTACTGATAGTGTGTCCCAAAATAAGCATAAGGATAATAAATATAGTTACTACTTTTTTCATTTTATGCCTCCTGAATATATAAATTCAGAAAAAACATTGTAAAAAACGATATAACATTTTTTACAGATGTCTTGGTTTAAAATATTAGTCCATAATACAAAGTTGAAGTCGATCATTATCAAAAATGAATTCACTTTCATATATCAGATAGCAGCAAAAGCTCTTTTTTCACTTGATAAAATTTCCCTGAAATACCCCATCTTCTCCATACTCAATCAGCTTCATATCCATAATCTCCCCCTGCGTTCCGCCCGGCACTTTGACCAGAGCGTATTCCGGGGTATAGCCGCGGGGGACGCCGTTTTCGTCCCGATCTTCCACCAGGACGGGGCGGATACGGCCGAGCTGACCTTCGGCCCAGGAGGCGGCGGCCTGTTTGCCTTCGGCGATCAGGAGACGGGCCCGCTCTTCGCGGAGGGCCTTGGGCACCTGGCCCGGCATGGAGGCGGCGGGGGTGCCCTGCCGAGCGCTGTAGGGGAAGACGTGGATGCGGGCAAAGCCGATCTTCCGGACGAAGGCAACAGTTTCGGCGAACTCCTCCTCCGTCTCCCCGGGGAAGCCGGTGATCACGTCCGTGGTCAGGGCGCAGCCGGGGAAGGCCTCCCGCAGGATGTCCGCCGAGCGGGCGAATTCCTCCGTGGTGTAGCGGCGGCGCATCCTCTTCAGCACCGTATCGCTGCCGGACTGGAGGGCCAGGTGGAACTGGGGGCAGATTTCCGGGATTTCCCGCAGGCTCCTGGCAAAGGCCTCCGTGGCGATCACCGGCTCCAGGGACCCAAGGCGCAGCCGCTTCACCCCCGGGGCCCTCGCGGCGCGGATGCCGTCCAGCAGGGTAATGTCCTCCAGGTCCCGCCCATAGCTGGTCAGGTGGATGCCTGTCAGCACCAGCTCCTGAAAGCCGGCGTTGGAAAGCCGGATGGCCTCCGCGCGGATGTCCGCCGGCTCGCGGGAGCGGATGCCGCCACGGACGGAGGGAATGATGCAGTAGGCGCAGTAGCGGTCGCAGCCCTCCTGAATCTTGATGACGGCGCGGGTGCGGTCCATATCGCCGGAGACGGAGAGCTTTTCAAAGGGGATCCTCAAAATGTCCTTCTGCACTGCGACGATCTGGCGGTCTTCCCGCTGGGCCTGATGGAGCAGGTCCACCACCTCGCCCCGGCGGGACGCGCCCAGGATCAGCCGCGCCCCTGTTTCCAGCAGCTTCTCCCCGTCCCGCTGAGCCAGACACCCGGCGATCACAACATCGGCCTGAGGGTTGAGCCGCTGGGCGCGGCGGACGGCGTTCATGGACTTGCGATCCCCCGTGCCGGTGACGGTGCAGGTATTGACCACATAAACATCCGCCCTTTCCGTAAAAGGACGGACTTCGTACCCCGCCCGGACAAAACATTCGAGCATGGCCTGGGTATCGTATTGGTTGACCTTGCAGCCAAGCGTGTGAAAAGCAACAGTAGGCATGGGCACCTCGGAAAAAGGTAGGAGGGAGGAGGTAGGAAGTAGGTGGTAAACGGTAGAAGATGACATGAGTTATTTACTGAATAACAAAATCATTCGGCATCTCGCCATTCAAAATTTCCACATTTATTACATTTATACTCTAACTGATGTTTGACCGCCCAAAAAGGCCCCGCGTCTCTTTCGTTGCCAGTTGGAATCCAGTCATGCGGGCATGTCCTCATTGCTGTTTTCTGCTTATCCTTTATTAGTTTTTGATAATCTTCACGTAATCTGTTCCATTTTTCCTCTGCATTTCTAGACCAATTTGTTGTTGAAGTAAGATTGAGTGATTTCATCCAAGCATCATCCAAATAGCCTTCATTAATGCTTTTTTGAATATTCTGTGATAGTCTTTCTAATTTTCTTTCCTCTAACCTAAAAGGAATATACTGAAAAAGAAAGGGTGCAATAATAAACAATATTAAAATCCCAAAGATTAAAGCAATCTGGCGATTGCTTCGTCTCTCCTCTGCAGTTTTCTCTTTTACTATATTTTGCCTGACTTTTTCTTGAAAATTTGCCATATATTTTTCATGATCATAAAGTGTTTCCTTTTCTTTAATTGAAAATCCGCAGTATGGGCAATAAGATACTTGTTTCGTTTGATCGAATTCTAAACTAGCCCCACAATTTTCACACTTTATGTTTTTTTTCAATCAATTTCACCTTCTGTATTGCTTTGTTTTACCAATGCTATATATGATTATATTTATGTAGGATATATAAATATCATTTTTCAAGCGGTATAAATTGTTCGAAAATCTGTATTTCATACCGTTCGATAAGTCGACTCAACTCTTTCTGGGAACGAACCGTCCAAGCAGCCAAATGTGGATGGTAAAGTTTCTGGACCAGGCGCAGCGGCAGGCTGTGATCCGTTTCGTGCTCGCAGGCCATGAAATCCGGCCGGCCCAGGGCGTTGCCGATCTGGCTGGCCAGGAGGCGGGTGATCGGGGTTTTGGGCATTTTGGAGGGCTTCACCAGGCCGAAGGTCAGCTGGCCGCGGATCACGTCCGGCCGGTGCTTTCTGTACCAGCGGACGGCCCGGGGGTCGAAGCTCTCGATGCAGTAAGGGCCCTCATAGCGGGTCAGCCGCTCGTTCACCTTCTCGCACAGGAGGGTGATCCGCTTGTCCGTCTTGATTTCGATCACCAGGGGGACCTTCCCGCCCGCCGCGTCCAGAAACTCATCGAAGGTGGGAATGGTTTCTTCCGTGCCCTTTAAACGGAGCTGACGCAGCTCCGCCAGCGTGCAGTCGGGCAGGTTCCGTCCGTCCCCGCACATGCGCTTCAGGCTGTCGTCGTGAAAGACCACCAGCTGGTCGTCCCTGGTAATGTGGACGTCCGTCTCGATGCCGTACCCGGCCGCCACCGCCGCCCGGAACGCGGGCAGGCTGTTTTCCGGCCGTTCCTCATTCCAAAGGCCCCGATGGGCATACAGCCCCGACAGCCCCTTCAGCGAACGCCTGGGAACGCGGGGGGCGATCAGGAAGAGATACAACAGAAACAACCCTAATAGAATCCAAATAATGATCATAACTGCATCACCTGATGACTTTTCATAGAGCAGTACATTTCATCTCCATGCACAGTCAAATGCCCAGTTCTCCAACGGACCGAAACAAAGTCCACATGGTGCAAGTGATCGTCCGCCGGTTTACCCGGCGGATGCCATAGGCACCCCGCAGGGGCGCTTGTGCCATGTGAACTTTGTTGGTTTCTTCAGAGGGGAGAACGAGGGGGCACACCCTCGTGTACTATCGTACACACCGGCTTCGCCGGGGTGGGCGGGGTTTTCCGTCAGGAAAACATACCTTACGGATTTACCGCCCGTGAGCGAAGCGAAAGGCAAATCCGCCCAGAGGAAAGCGTGGGCTTTTAGAGCCCGGAGATTGTGCCAGTGGCACAATCTCACCGAAAAGCGGGCCGGCAGGCCCTGGAAAGGGGAAGGATTCCCCTTCCCAAAGATTTAGTCGTCCACATCCAGCGCTTCCAGTCCCTTTTTCGCCTCCGGCCTGGAGTCGCCGTGGCGGACGAAGAGCATCGTCACAAAGGAGCCCAGCACCATGATCATGGCATACGGGAAGAGGGTATGGTAGCCCACGTGCTCCAGCAGCCACCCGGAGACGATCGGCGTCACCACCTGGGCGGCCATGGAAAAGGTGTAGTAAAAACCGGTGTATTTGCCGGTATCCTCCCCAGTGGCCAGCTCGACCACCATCGGCAGGGAGTTGACGTTGATCGCCGCCCACGCGACGCCCACCAGGGCGAACAGCGGGTAGATCGCCAGGCTCAGGGAATGGAAGAAGGTCACCAGCCCAAAGCAGGCGGCCAGCAGGAGGACGCCGGCGATGATGGTCTTTTTCCGGCCGACCCTGGATGCCAGGATGCCCACCGGCCAGTAGCTCAGGATGGCGACGACCGTCGGCACCATCTTGACGGTGGCGGCGCTGCCCTCGGTGGTATGCCAGATGTCGATGGCGTATTTGCTGAAGGCGGTCGTGACCGCGTTATACCCCATGAACCACAGGGCGACCGAGCACAGAATCAGGATCAGCGATTTGCGCACCTCCGGCCGAAGTCCCCCGGCCTGGGCCGGCTCGATGGCCTTCCGGGTCTCCTCCGTCTCGCCGTAGTGAATCTTCTCCATCCTGGCGACCAGCTCGTTTTCCCGCACCGTCAGGAACAGCACGATCACGCAGGCTGCCATCAGGGCGGCGACGATCCAGTAAAGATACCGGTAGTCGGATACCGTTTCGCCCGCGGCGTTCACCGAATGGATGACGGCGACCCTGATCAGGATCAGGGTAATCAGCCCGCCCAAAGCGCCCATGAGGTTGATGACCGCGTTGCCCTTGGAGCGCAGGGGCTTGGGGGTCACGTCCGGCATCAGGGCGACGGCGGGGCTTCTGTACACGCCCATCGCCAGAAGCAGCAGCCCCAGGAACACCAGAAACACCGGCATCGGGTATCGCTCAATGACCACGGGCATCATCACGATCAGGACGACCGCCGCCGCCGTTCCGGCCAGGATAAAGGGCATCCTGCGCCCGATCTTCGTATGGCACCTGTCGGACAGGGCCCCAAAAAACGGCAGCAGGAACAGGGCCAGCACGTTGTCCATCGCCATCACCACCCCCGCCCAGGTATCCCCCAGGTGATAGGTGTTTTTCAGCACCAGCGGGGTGGTGAAATCATACATTTCCCAAAACAGACAGATCGACAGAAACGCAAGGCCTACGAGGGCGGTGCGCTTTACGTTCAGTTTCATGCTGACAGCTCCTTTCAAATAGGTTCCGAAAGCCGTTGGCAGATGGGTCATTTCCCCTGATCGATCTTCCAAAGCCCGTTTCTGGCGGATCCTTCCCGGTGAATAATTCCCTGCTTCTTTAATGCTTCTATTGCAAGTTTCGCCTGTTTTTCAGAAATATGAAGCTCACGCCCTATTTCGGCACGAGTGATGGAAGGCTTTTTCTGGATCAGCTCAAACACCAGTTTGATTCTTTTTTCAATTTCATCAGCCTTCGTTTCCGGTCCTTTTTTCGGCCCTTTTTCTGGTCTTTTTTCAGAAAGGACCGGATCTTTTGCCACCAGAGGAAGGATGACGATCGTTTTATCCGGCCCATCCTCACCAAAGTGTTCTTCGATGAGCGGCTCGGGCAGACCGGCGGCTTCCCACACGGAGAAGATATCCGGAATGCCATTGCCGGAGCGCTCCCCAAAGCCGAGAAGATTCAGCATTTTCATGATATTGGCGTTTCTCGGTTCGGAATCCCCTCCACGGAGCATCTGTTTTTTTCCAACGATGCTTGTGCCAGGATTCTTCAGAACAATCCTGTCCGGAAACTTCTCAATGACAATTCCTCTGGATATGTAGAAATCCGCATTGGTCAGACAGTTTACCAATGCCTCACGAACCGATTTATGGAGGGGTGTTTCATCCTCCCTCACCATTCCTCTCAGCTGGAATGGTTTCTCCAGGTCCCTGGTCAGTTTGGCAGAAACCATCATGAAGAAGTCGAACAAATTTCCCGACCAGTCAGGAGACTGGGATTGAAGCCTGTCTGTCCATCGAACCGATGGAACCATATGCGCCTGATAGTCCAGAAAATAGTTTGGATATTCCCGGGTGATTCTATATTCCGGCCCAAACATCAGAAGTCCGGCGCAGGTCGGATGCATCCGTCTGTCCTTCGTATCATCGCTTGCGGCTCCGATTCTCTCAAGGAATTCATCATCCGACAGCTTGGTCCAGGCATTTCCTTCATGTTCATTGTTAAACCAGGAGCGGTAGGCACTGACCGTTTCTTTGTCCAGGTCAGACAATTCCATGTTTTCCAGGACCTTCATATCCATCGTCCTGCGGCTTTGGTCGCGAAGCATCGCATGGACTTCCTCGTGAGTGCAGTGATAATCCCCATCGTTCGTTCTTCTGAAACAGCCTTTATAGATATCCCCGTTGATATATACCGGTTTACTGCCTCTGTCAGCCGCAGGAACATGGATCACAAGAATCACGTCTCCGCCAATTTCAAACGTCCTGACATCGCGTTCCTCGTCCAAAAGGTTCACGCTGACCTTCCGCGGGTCATTGGCCTGATTCCAGAAATTTTTCCTGATCCTGCTGATATCCTTCATTCCGGTGGTGAACCAGGTCCCATCTTTGCGCTCCTTGACACCGCAGATAATTACTCCTCCGTAGGTGTTCGCCATGGCTGAATAGGTTTCCCACAGATTCGCCGGCAGACCGCCTTCAGCAGCCTTTACTTCCCTTCGGTTGTCCTCTCTGTACTCATCAAATTTTCGGATATCAAATACATCCTGTTCCACCGAAAAACTCCTTGGAATAATTTACATTTCGCCGCTCTCTTTGATTTCCACTCTCGGAAGCTCCACCCCGCAGGCCTTCGCACACTCCTCCAGCTTGTCCAGGGCTTCTACGATCTGTTCCTCGTGGTGGCAGCTGGTGACGCAGTAGCGCAGCAGGGCGCGGCCCTTGGGGACGGCGGGGAAGACGGCGGGGGGCACGAAGACGCCCATTTTGCGCAGGCGGTTGGAGAGGAGGAAGGCGTCCTCGTCCCGGCCGACGATGACCGGGAAAATGGCCGTCTTGCCGGCGGAGCCGATGTCAAAGTGGTGGCGGTTCGCTTCCCGCGTGAAGCACTCGATGTTCCGCTGAAGGGAGGCCATCACGGACGGGTCCTCCTGCAGAAGCTCGATGGCTTTGAGGGAAGCGGCGGCCAGGGGCGGGCTCATGCCGACAGAGAACACGAAGCCGGGCAGGGAATAGCGCAGGTACTCGATCAGGTTCTTTTTGCCCGCCAGGTAGCCGCCGCAGGTGCCCAGGCCCTTGGACAGGGTACCCATCTTGATGTCGATGTCGTCCGGCAGGAGGCCGAAGTATTCGTCCACGCCGCCGCCGGTTTTGCCCAGGACGCAGGCGGAATGGGCCTCGTCCACCATCAGGAAGCAGCCGTACTCCTTTTTGAGGCGCACGTATTCGGGAATCGGGGCGATGTCGCCGTCCATGGAATAGACGCCCTCCACCACGATCAGCACCTTGGCGTACTGGTCGCGGTGAGCTTTGAGCAGGGCTTCCAGGGACTTGGTATCGTTATGCGGGAAGGGCAGGGCCTCCGCGTCGGACAGGCGGACGCCCTCCATGATGGAGTTATGGTCGATGGCGTCGTAGAGGATCAGGTCCCCCTTGCCGCAGAAATTGCCGACGATGGTCACGTTGGTGGAATGGCCGCCGACCAGCACCAGGGCGCTTTCGGCGTGCTTCCACTTGGCCAGGGCGGCTTCCAGCTGCTTGTGCAGGGTCTTTTCCCCGGCCAGCAGGCGGCTGCCCGAAGCGGAGGTGCCGTACAGGTCGATGGCGGCCTTGGCGGCCTCCATGGTCTCCTTCCGGCCGGACATGCCGGCGTAGTTGTAGGAGCCGAAGTTCAGGACCCTCTGGCCGTCCATCAGGCTGGTATCCGTCAGGGGGGAGTCATGGGCGACGAAATAGGGGTTGTCGTTCCCCTGGTCCATCAGGGACTTCTGCCGCTGGGCAAAAGCCTTGTATTCCGGGGTATCCTCAAAGCGGATGATCGGCGTCACCTGCGCGGAGGTCTTCTTTTCCTGCGTCTCAGTGACTTCGCCGCGGAGCAGGCGCTCGATCAGGCGGGCAGTGGTGTTGACAGACGTGCACTCCCCATAGAGGTCCTGAGGAATGATGACGCCGAAAACCTCTTCCGCCTTGACGGTCAGGGAGACCAGGCTCAGGCTGTCCCCCTTGAGGTCTTCGATAAAGGAGGCATCCGGGCTGATGCTGTCCGCCGGGACCTGCAGGACCTCGGCGTAGAGCTCCCGCACCTTCCGGGCGATCTCCCCGATGGCCATGGCCTTGGGCGCTTCCACCCGTTTGGGCACCGACGGGGTCGTCCTTTCGACCGTGCGGGAGGGAATGGAACCGTCCGCCAGCCCTTTTTTGAGGGCCGCGCGCTTGACCTTCATGCTGGAAGAAAGCGGCAGGGGGACCGCGCTCACCACCACCCGGTTCACCTGCTTCATGGCGGGCAGGCGTTCGTTCAGGAGGTTCACATTCTCCCAGATTTCCTGGTCGGACAGGCCGTCCGCCTCCTGCTGCAGGTGCAGGACAACGGTGATATATTCATAGGGCTTCTTTGGGTCGTCCGACATCGGCAGGCCGATCACGGTATACTGGTCCGCCTGGCGGGGCGGGACAAAGAGGGCCTCCAGCTCGTCCGGGTAGACGTTTTCGCCCGACTCGTTGATGATCAGGTCCTTCGCGCGGCCGACGATGTACAGCCGCCCGTCCTCCCCGACGCGCACCAGGTCGCCGGTTTCAAAAAAGCCGTCTTCCGTGCGGACGGGCGGGAGCTCCACCCCGTTTTCCAGCCTTCCGGTGTGCAGTGTGCTGCCGCGGATCAGCAGCTCGCCCACGCCGTTTCCGTCCGGCTCGCGGACGCTGTACTCGGCGCTTTCAAAGGGCTTGCCGACCGAGCCGGACAGGCGGACGTCCCAGGACATCCCGCTCTCCACCGAGGTCACGCCGGTCTCCGTCATGCCAAAGCCGCAGATGGTGTAATAACCCAGGGCGTTGAACAGCTCCAGGTTGTCCCGGGGCGCAAAGGCCCCGCCGATGATCACGCAGCGCAGCTTCGTCCCCAGCAGGCCCTTCAGCATCGGCTCAAACAGCCTGGTCTCCGCCAGGGCAAGGCCCCGCTCGGGATTCTTTTTCTGCTCCGCGGCGGAGCGGGCCAGGGCGCGGGTCAGCTGGGCGCTCTGCTCGGTGCCGGCGCTGATGGTGCGACGGATGCCGGCGCACAGGTTGTTGAGCAGCAGCGGGACGGTGATCAGCATGGTCGGCTCAAAGCGCTGCGCCGTCGCCAGAATGGTCTGGGGGCTGCGGTCCCGCAGGTACACGTTCTCGCCCCCGATGAAGCCCATCCACAGCATGCAGACCAGGAAGCCGAAGACATGGTGGCAGGGCAGGAACACCAGGTTCCTGGTGTATTCGCCGTCGATGATGCGGCGGTTGGCCTTGTGAAGCAGGGCCGAGTTGAGCAGCTGGCTGCACAGTGCTTTTTCGTCATAGACAAAGATCCGGCTGGTCTGGGTGGTGCCGGAGGTGCACAGCGCCGTCTTGGTGCCGTATACGGGCTCGAAGCTTTCCGGGGCGGGAGGCGCCTGCGTCAGCTCTTCCTTCGTCCACTGGCGGACGCCGGAGAGCCCGGCACGTTTCGCCGCGCCGATCAGCCCGGCGGCCCCCGCCTGGCGCAGCAGGTAAGCGGTCATTTCGTCCCCGTGGGCCGGGTCCAATAGCAGGGCGTTGGCCCCGGAGAGAATGATCGCCCAGTACAGAACGGGCCATTCCGGGCAGGTGTCCAGCTGCAGGGCGACATAGCTCTCCGCCGGCACGCCCGCCTTCTGCAGGGCGTACGCCGCCGCGTAAACCCTTTCCCGGAACTGGCCGTAGGTAACGGTCTGGGGCTGCTGATCGCCGTCCAGATAGAGCGCCTGCACGGCGTCCTCGTTTTCAGTTAAAATGGAAAAAAGTGTTCTCAGCGAGCTGTTCGCCCGGAGCTGTTCGCTTTTCTGTTCAATCCTGTTCATCTTGTCAGCGTTCCTTTCTGTCGGTAAAGAAATAGCAACAGGAAGTCGAGTGTATTGTACCGTATAATTGGAAGAATGGCAATCTTTTTATCCCGCCCGCCGCAAATGGTAAGACAAATCTGGGACAATTTGAGATAAAAACCATATGCCCACCCGGAAATACAGCAAAAAAACATCGGACGCCGCCCCGCACACCGTTGACAGAGGGCTGCGTCCGGGATATAATATCCCCATAACATATCGGGTTGGTGTGTTATTGACTATGAAAACTGCGAGGGAGGATTCACCCATGCCGAACATCGTTCATTCCATCACGGAGCTGATTGGCCGCACTCCCCTGATCGAGCTGCACAACATCGAAGCCAAGCTGTCCCTGCCCGCCAGGCTCCTGGCCAAGCTGGAGTACCTGAACCCCGCCGGCTCCGTCAAGGACAGGATCGCCTGGGCCATGATCCGGGACGCCGAGGAGAGCGGGAAGCTCAAGCCCGGCTCCGTCATCATCGAGCCCACCAGCGGCAACACCGGCATCGGCCTGGCCGCGATCGCCGCCGCCCGCGGCTACCGGATGATCATCACCATGCCCGAAACCATGTCGGTGGAGCGTCGGCAGATCATGCGGGCCTACGGGGCAGAGCTGGTGCTGACCGAGGGCAGCAAGGGCATGAAGGGGGCCATCCAGAAGGCCCAGGAGCTGGCGCAGGAAATCCCGGACAGCTTTATCGCCGGCCAGTTTGTCAACCCCGCCAACCCCAAGGCCCACCTGGAGACCACCGGCCCCGAAATTGATGAAGACACCGACGGCCAGGTGGACATCTTCGTGGCCGGCGTCGGCACCGGCGGCACCATCACCGGCGTGGGCACGTACCTCAAGTCAAAGCACCCTTCCGTCCGCGTCGTCGCCGTGGAGCCGGAAAGCTCCGCCGTCCTGTCCGGCAAGCCCTCCGGAGCCCACAAGATCCAGGGCATCGGCGCGGGCTTCGTGCCCGAGGTGCTGGACACGAAGGTCTACGACGAAATCATCCCCGTGTCCAACGAGGACGCCTTCGCCTTCGGCCGCCTGATCGGCAAAACCGAGGGCATCCTGGTCGGCATCTCCTCCGGCGCCGCCCTCTACGCCGCCGCCGAGCTGGCCAAGCGCCCCGAAAACAAGGGCAAAACCATCGTCGTCCTCCTCCCCGACACCGGCGACAGATATTTGTCTACCCCGATGTTTGCGGAATAACAGTCAGAATAGACAACGCCCTGCGGCACAGCGGGTTTTCTCCTCTGTGCCGCAGGGTATTTTGTCGGCTGCTGTAAAATTGCCCGGAACGCACTCGATTCCTGTAAAGGGATGACGGCCAAAAGCGTTTTTCGATGGATCCGGCAAAAATTTTTCCGAAAATCACATATTTTTCTCTGACCCGGCAGGAAAACCATAAAAGATGTCGAATAAGCAAAAATGAGGCCAACGGAGCGGCTGAAAAAACCGAATCGTTGACAGCCGTCCCAATCCCGGCCCCGGAGGAGCGTTTCAGTATGAAGACTACGATCACCGCGAAGAACATGGTGGTAACGCCCGGCATCACCAACCGGATCACCCGCAAGACGGCCACGATGGAGAAGTATCTGAAACCGGATACGGAAATGATCGTGCGCCTGCGCAAGGAGGGAGACCGCCGCATCTGCGAGATCACCGTCCCGCTGGAAGGCAACGTCACCCTGCGCGCAGAATCCGCCAACCAGGACAACCTCTTCATGAGCATCGACAGCGCCCTGGCCAAAATCGAACGGCAGATCCGCCGCCACCGCACGAGGCTGGAAAAGAAGATGCGCGAGGGCGCCTACACGGACACCGAGCCCGAGTACATCGAGGATCCCGCCGTATACGGCGAGGGAGAGCGCGAGGTCGTCCGCCGCAAGACCTTCCCGGTCCGCCCGATGTCGGTGGAAGACGCCGCCCTGCAGATGGAACTGCTGGGCCACAGCTTCTTTGCCTTCGTCAACATCGAGACCGGCCGCACCAACATCCTCTACCTGCGCAAGGAAGGCAACCTCGGTTTGCTGGAGCCGGAAGCCTAATCAGGTAGGAGGGTTCTGAGGGCCCGGAAAACAGCACAGTGTGCTGTTTTCACCGAAGAACGGGCCGGCAGGCCCTGGAAGAGGCCGATGAAGTACCCGCTTATATAACATATTCCGCCGCAGGCGGTTATCGCCGCGTCCCGACCGGGATGCGGCTTTTTGTGATATTTGTTCACAGTTCATGGAGAAAATGGTCTTTGGGCAGTGATTGCCGGACAGCCGGCATTCTGTTATAATGAATTAATCAGACAATGATACCCGTCTGCCGAAACAAAGGAGGAAAACACATGAAGAAGCTGCTCTGTATCCTGGTCGCTCTGACCATGCTCTGCGGCATGTCCGCTCTGGCCGAAGGAATCTTCACCCCCGGCACCTATGAAGCGGAAGCCCAGGGCCTGTTTGTTCCGGTCAAAGTGACGGTCACCGTCAGCGAAACCGAGATCACCGACATTCAGATCAACGCCGAAGGCGAAACCCCTGCCCTGGGCGGCGCTGCGGCGGACATGATGAAGGAAGCCATCCTGAAGGCCCAGACCCCCAACGTGGACGGACTGACCGGCGCGACTGTAACCAGTGCCGCCATCGTCAAAGCCGCTACCGAAGCCCTGGTAGCAGCCGGCGCGGACATCGCCGCCCTGGACGCCAACCGCAAGGATCTGGGCAGTGAGGAAGCCCCCAAGGAAGAAAAGACCGTCGAAACCGATATCGTCATCATCGGCGCCGGCGGTGCGGGCATGGCGGCGGCCATCATGGCGCACCAGGCCGGGATGAACTTCGTCATCCTGGAAAAGATGCCTTACGTGGGCGGCAACACCACCAAGGCCACCGGCGGCATGAACGCCGCGGAAACCCACTACCAGAAAGAACAGGGCATTGAAGACAGCAAGGCCCTCTTCGCCGCCGATACCATGAAGGGCGGCCACGCCAAGAACGATCCCCTGCTGGTCGCAACCCTGGCCAACAGCTCTGCCGAAGCCATCGAATGGCTGGACAGCATCGGCGCGGACCTGCCGAAGATCTCCTTCTCCGGCGGCGCTTCCGTCAACCGCATCCATGCCCCGGCGGACGGCTCCGGCGTGGGCAACTACCTGGTGGACCGCTTCTCCGCCAAGCTGGCTGAGCTGGGCGTTCCCGTGATGCTGAACACCAAGGCCACAGAACTGCTCGCGGATACGGAAGGCAAGATCTGCGGCGTGAAGGCCGAAGGCCCCGACGCCTTCTACACCTTCAGCTGCAAGGCCGTCATCCTGGCCAGCGGCGGATTCGGCGCCAATGAAGACATGTACACCCAGTACCGCCCGGACCTCAAAGGCACCGTGACCACCAACGCCCCCGGTGCAACCGGCGACGGCATCGTGATGGCCCAGGCCCTCGGCGCCGATCTGGTGGACATCGGTGAAATCCAGCTCCACCCCACCGTGGAACAGACCACCTCCATGCTGATCACCGAGTCCGTCCGCGGCGACGGCGCCATCCTGGTCAACCAGGCAGGCGTCCGCTTCACCAACGAGCTGCTCACCCGCGACGCGGTTTCCGCCGCCGAGCTCGCCCAGGAAGGCCAGTATGCCTACATCCTCTTTGACCAGAACCTGCGCGATCATCTGAAGGCCATTGAAAAATACGTCAAGGCCGACCTGACCAAGCAGGCGGACACCATCGAAGGCCTGGCCGAGCAGCTGGGCATCGACCCCGCCACCTTAGCGAAAACCCTGGCCGATTGGAACGAGATCGTCAAGAACCAGCGGGATACTGAGTTCGGCCGCACCACCGGCATGAACGCCGACCTGACCACCCCGCCCTACTACGCCATCAAGATCGCCCCCGGTATCCATCACACGATGGGCGGCGTCAAGATCGACGTGGCAGCCCAGGTGATCAACACCGAAGGCAAGCCGATCCCCGGCCTGTTCGCAGCCGGTGAAGTGACCGGCGGCGTACACGGCGGCAACCGCCTGGGCGGCAACGCCGTAGCTGACATCGTCATCTTCGGCCGCATCGCCGCACAGAGCGCCATCGAATACGTCAAATAATTCCCTTCACCAAAACGCCTTCCGGTTCGCAGGAGCCGGAGGGCGTTTTACTGACGTCTTGACAAAGAAGTGACGCTTGGGTAAGATTGATTGGAATGAGGTAGGAGGTAGTTCGCTCACTGCGCTCGCAGGTAGGAGGTAGCGCTCGCTGATGCTCGCTAAGGTAGAAAGCATCGCGAAAGCATAACCGCTGCTACCTACTGCCTGCTGCCTTTTACCTTCTCACACTATAAACCTCCTACCTCCTACTTCCTACTTCCATTTTACGGAGTTCTTCGATGTTCGATTTTCTCCCTTCCGCCGTTCAGACGGCGCTGACAACTTTAAAGCAGGCCGGTGTGCAGGCCGTCCTGGTGGGCGGCTGTGTGCGGGACGAACTGATGGGCGTGCCGCCGCACGACCATGACATCGCCGCCGGCGCGCCGCCGGAAAAGCTGAAGGAAATTTTTGCCGCCTGGCCGCTGATTTTAGACGGGGAAAAGCACGGCACCATCACCCCCGTCATCGACCACACGGCGGTGGAAATCACCTCCTTCCGCACTGAGAGCGGCTACCGGGACGGACGCCACCCGGACGTCGTTTCCTTTACAGCCTCCCTTTCGGAGGACCTGTCCCGGCGGGACTTCACCGTCAACGCCATGGCCTGGAGCCCGGAGGAAGGGCTGACGGACCTGTTCGGCGGCCGGGAGGACCTGGAAAAGGGCGTCATCCGCTGCGTGGGCGACCCGGCCGAGCGGTTTTCGGAAGACTCCCTGCGGATCCTGCGCGGGATGCGCTTTGCATCCCGGCTGGGCTTCGCCATTGAAGAGGAAACGGCCCGGGCCATGCACGCCCAGGCGGAGGGGCTGCGGCAGATCAGCCGCGAGCGGATCCACACCGAGCTCACCGGCACGCTGACCGGCGCGCACGCCATGGAAGTCCTGTCCGCCTTCCCGGACGTGGTGTTCGCCGTGATCCCGGAGCTGTTCCCGCTGTATCACTGCCCTCAGAAGAGCGTCTATCATATTTACGACGTCTGGGAGCACACCCTCCACGTGCTGGACGAGGTAACGCCCCGCACCCCCCTGCTGTGCTGGGCGGCCCTGCTGCACGACTGCGCCAAGCCCCTGACCCGCCACCGGGACCGCAAGGGCTTTGACCATTACCCCGGCCATCAGCAGGAGGGGGCCCGTCTGGCGGAAAGCGTCTGCAAATCCCTCAAAATGTCCAACCAGATGATCCGCGACATCACGACGCTGGTCCTGTGGCACGACGAGCGGATGACGGAGGACCAGGTGCCGCTGATGCTCTACCGGGTCGGTCCGGAGCTCTTCGACGACCTGATCGCCCTGCAGAAGGCCGACATGCTGGCCCACGCCGAGCGGATCAGCAAGGATGCGGGCAAGCTGGACGCCCTGCTGCTGAGAAGGGACCAGGCGATCAAAAACGGCGAGTGCATCGGCTACAGCACCCTGGCCGTCACCGGGGACGACCTCAAGGCCCTGGGCTGGCAGGGAAAGGAACTGGGCCAGAGTCTCGAATGGGCGCTCATGCAGGTGCTCAAGGGCAAGCTGCCCAATGACCGGGACACCCTGCTCCGGGAGATCGGAAAGCCGGAAAATCAGCAAACATAACAGAAAGTATTTCCTTTTTCCGTTGCTTTATGATATAATGTAGTGGCGCTTTTGGCGCATTCTGTTCTTCGGAGGGTTCGCATGGACGATTACAAGCTGCTGATTACGGGGGAAACGCCGCTGACCGGCGATACGACGGTATCCGGCGGAAAAAATACGGCCGTCGCCGTCATCCCCGCCGTCCTGCTGTGCGATGAGCCCTGTGTGCTGGACAACCTGCCCGACATTGAGGATGTCCGGGTGCTTTCCGATATTCTGCGCAGCCTGGGCGCGACGGTCACCTATGACAGCGCCAGCAAACGGATGACCATCGACCCCCGGGGGGTCTGCACCTGCACGGTGCCCTATAAGCTGACGCAGAAAATGCGCGCCTCCTATTACCTGATCGGCGCCCTGCTTTCCCGCTGCGGGGAAGCGAACGTGGGCTATCCCGGCGGCTGCGCCATCGGCAACCGTCCCTTCGACCAGCACATCAAGGGCTTCGAGGCCCTGGGGGCGGAGGTCAACGAGGGCGGCGGAATGATCCGCGCCAAGGGCACCCTGCACGGGAGCACGGTATTCTTTGACCGGCCCACCGTGGGCGGCACCATCAACGTGATGCTGGCCGCCGCCAAGGCCAAGGGGCTGACCGTCCTGTGCAACGCGGCCAAGGAGCCGCACATCGTTGACCTGGCCAACTTCCTGAACTCCATGGGCGGTTCGGTCAAGGGCGCGGGCACGGACACCATCCGCATCAAGGGCACGCCGCACCTGCATGAAAGCCACTACACCGTCATCCCGGACCAGATCGAGACGGGCACGCTGATGATCGCCGCCGCCGCCACCAAGGGCGACGTCACGATCCACGGCTGCATCCCCACCCACATGGAGGCTCTGACCGCCAAGCTCCTGGAAATGGGCGTCAGCGTGACCGACATGGACGACGCCATCCGCGTCCGCCCCATCGGGCCGCACCGGGCGGTCAACATCAAGACCCAGGAATACCCCGGCTTCCCCACCGACCTGCAGCAGCCCATGAGCGCGCTTTTGTGCAAGGCCCAGGGCAACAGCATGGTGACGGAAACCATCTTTGAATCCCGCTTCAAGCACCTGAACGAAATGCTGCGCATGGGCGCCCACGTCCGCATCGCCGAGCAGACCGCCTGGATCGAGGGCGTGCAGGAGCTCCACGGGGCTCCGGTCACCGTGACCGACCTTCGGGCCGGCGCCGCGCTGGTGATCGCCGGGCTGATGGCCGTCGGCACCACGGAAATCTACGAGCCCGGGCTCATCGAGCGCGGCTACGAGCACATCGAGCGCAAGCTGCGCCACCTGGGCGCGAACATCCGCAGAGAACCAGTTTAACACGGGAATGATCCCCGTCCCGGTTTCCATGATGCTAACAGACCCCATGGGAACGGAAAGGAGGCGTTCGGTCTGAACGCTTTTGAAACGCTGGGGCTGAACAGTACGGCGGACCTGGAAGCAGTCAAAACCGCCTACCACGCCCTGGTGAAACAATGGCATCCGGATCAGTTTACGGACGAAGGGATGCAGCAGAAGGCCCAGCAGAAGCTCATCGAGCTGAACCTGGCCTACGAGGAGGCCCTCAAGGCCGTGCACGGCCGGCCCGCCGCCCTCAAGGACATCCCCCTGCCCGAGGCGAAAACCTTCGCCCGGCATCTGTATGAAAACGGCCATCCCGAATCCGCCCTGCGCCAGCTGGCCAGGACATCGGAGAAGGACGCCGAATATTTCCATCTGGAAGGGCAGATCCTGACGGCGCTCCGCCAGTACGGCAGCGCCCATCAGGCGTTCCGCGCCGCCGTGCAGATGGACCCGTCCAACCGGGAATACCGCCGCGCCGCGTTCAACGCCGCGCAGAATTATAAAAAGCACCGCCGTCTCCCCTACCGCATCGCCGACTGGGCCAACGGCCTGTTCCATTCCCGGACCAGAGAAAAAATGTAACCGCGCCGCTGAAAAAGCGGTTTTTTATTCGCCGTTTCATTTTTTCCGCTTTTCAAAAATCAAATCCTATGGTACACTCTATTCAGCGCCATCTCTGGCTGACCTCCCCGGCAGCCTCATGGATACAACCCTAATCTTTATAGACAGGAGGAACCGCTCACATGCAATACACCAAAGAAGTGGAAGACATGGTCTGTGTTGCCAAGGGCCCGAACCACGGCCCCGCGCCGATTCCCGAAGAGGGAAAATGGATTCAGGCCAAGGAAATCAAGGACATTTCCGGCTACACCCACGGCATCGGCTGGTGCGCTCCCCAGCAGGGCGCGTGCAAGCTGAGCCTGAACGTCAAGGACGGCGTCATTCAGGAAGCCCTGGTGGAAACCATCGGCTGCTCCGGTATGACCCACTCCGCCGCCATGGCC
>DGRV01000097.1:1291-1414 GCA_002391225.1 Christensenella sp. UBA4379 | reverse complement strand
CCGCCGCCATGGCCAGTGAAATCCTGCCCGGCAAGACGATCCTGGAAGCGCTGAACACCGACCTGGTCTGCGACGCCATCAACACCGCGATGCGCGAACTGTTCCTGCAGATCGTCTACGGCC
>DGRV01000097.1:1024-1208 GCA_002391225.1 Christensenella sp. UBA4379 | reverse complement strand
CCGACGACGGCCTGCGCATCGGCGCGGGTCTGGAGGACCTGGGCAAGGGCCTTCGGTCCATGGTCGGCACCATGTACGGCACGAAGGAAAAGGGCACCCGTTACCTGGAAATGACCGAGGGCTACGTCACCAAGATGGCCCTGGACAAGGACGACCAGGTCTGCGGTTACCAGTTCCTGAGCCT
>DGRV01000097.1:348-874 GCA_002391225.1 Christensenella sp. UBA4379 | reverse complement strand
GCGCGGTCAAGTGGATTGACCCGCGGAAAGAGTAAGAGGAGGTAGGACGGATGGCTTTGTTTGAAAACTATGAAGGCCGTATGCCTCAGCTGCAGCCGGTCCTGGAAAAGTACGGGTTCAAGAGCTTTGAGGACGTCAAAGCTTTCACCAACAGCAAGGGCGTAGACGCCTATTCCATCGTCGAAAGCACGCAGCCCATCTGCTTTGAAAACGTCAAGTGGGCCTATGAGCTGGGCGCCGCCATCGCCATGAAGGAAAACGCGAAGAACGCCGCGGAGGCCGCCCGCTGGATCGGCACCGCCCTGCAGGCCTTCTGCATCCCCGGCTCGGTAGCGGACCAGCGCCAGGTCGGCATCGGCCACGGCAACCTGGGCGCGATGCTCCTGGACGAAGAGACCGAGTGCTTCGCCTTCCTGGCCGGCCATGAGTCCTTCGCGGCCGCCGAGGGCGCCATCAAGATCGCCCTGAACGCCAACAAGGTCCGCAAAAAGCCCCTGCGCGTCATCCTGAACGGCCTGGGCAAGGA
>DGRV01000097.1:0-252 GCA_002391225.1 Christensenella sp. UBA4379 | reverse complement strand
TCACCTACGTGCAGACCAAGTATGATTACCTGTCTGCCGACGTCAAGGAAGACCACGCGCTGACCGTCGTGAGCAAGACCGCCTATTCCACCGGCGACCGCGCCAAAGTCAACTGCTACGGCGCGGACGACGTGCGGGAAGGCGTCGCCATCATGTGGCACGAGGGCGCCGATATTTCCATTACCGGCAACTCCACCAACCCCACCCGTTTCCAGCACCCCGTGGCCGGCACCTATAAGAAGGAACGCTGGG